>JAONJW010000003.1 GCA_028377305.1 Prolixibacteraceae bacterium
CATATTCTAGAGGATAGATATACACTTGTTGAAATCGATGACGAGTTAAATAAAATTGAGTCAGAGCGTCCATATTATTCGTCATTTGTAGAGTTCTTATCTTTTGCATTAGGTTCAGGAGGCTTCTCATTACTGTATGATTCCAATTGGGTTACTTGTTTGATTTCAGTATTCCTCGGAGGAATAGTCTATCTATTGTGGAAATTTGCAATGAAACATACCTATATGATTGGTATGTTTGAAATATTATCTGCCTTTATATCTGCTGTATTAGCGAGTGTTTTGAGTCTATTCTTTCCAACTCTTAGTATCCCAATAGCCATTCTATCTGCAGTCATCGTATATGTCCCAGGATTGAGTATCTCTTTGGCTTTAGAAGAGCTCTCTAGTCGTGGTTTGTTGGCTGGTACCGCTAGACTTATGGATGCTTTTGTGGTGTTGATAAAACTAATAGTTGGGGCATTGGTCGGAGTACAGCTGATGGAAAAATTATTAGAGATACCCCACAACTATATTGTAGATCCTGTTACTCCTATTACAAAGGGACTGGCAATCATCCTCTTATCTTTCTGTATCGCAGTACTCTTTAACGTGCAAAAAAGAGAAGTTATTTTTGGCGTAATATCTGGTTTTATTGCCTATCTATGTTCTTATATGTTAGGTCAATACATTGGAATGATCCCCGCTATTTTTATGGCATCAGTATTGGTTGGTGTCTATAGCTGTCTTCTAGGAGGTTGGCGAGATGTTCCATCTTTGGTATACATTGTTCAAGGAATTATCATTATGGTGCCAGGTAGCCGATCTTATATTGGAATAACAGATTTCTACTTTTCACAACCCATATCAACAACTGAGAATATGGGTCAATCGGCTCTATTTATGTTTGCTGCAATCATGGGAGGATTGATTATTTCTAACTCGATATTTACCATGGATAATATGAAGAGAATAAGAGAGGTGAGAAAACGTATGTGTCACTAGTTATTGAACCTCTGTCTCGCTTCTTGTATCTCTTGATGATTAATTTGCGACCACTCTTCTAACGACTCTAAATAGGGGATGAAAGATAGACCTAATTTAGAGAGCGCATATTCAACTCTTGG
Source organism: Prolixibacteraceae bacterium (assembly GCA_028377305.1). GTDB lineage: Bacteria > Bacteroidota > Bacteroidia > Bacteroidales > Prolixibacteraceae > Halosquirtibacter. The sequence goes on from JAONJW010000003.1 coordinate 1,107, forward strand.
AGGAACTTCAGGGTATATGTTTCGTATTATCATACCATTCTCTTCTAGGGATCGAAGTGTTTGTGTTAACATCTTTTGAGATATGCCCTCTAGGTTATCTCTTAAGTCTTTGAACCTTATTGGAACCGCATCTTTTACTTTATATCTATTGGATAATTCGTATATGATCAATAGACTCCATTTGTTAGTGATGATATTTAAAGTAGCCTTAATAGGGCACTGATCGAGAATAATGGATTTTTTTTTCATTCGTATCTATGTGTTAATCAGTAATAGTTGCTTGAGGGTAAGTTAATTACCTAAAAGTAACGTATTGTTATACGCTCTTTTTGTTAATATGTTTGCAATATAGGTTTAATCTAAATAAATAAAATGAGAAATCTGATCATCTATACACACTTTAACAACGAGAGTTTTACAAAGGCTGTGGTAACAAAAATGGAACAAGAACTTCTAAATGCGAAACAAGAGGTAGAGGTTGTTGATTTATATAAAGACAAATTTAATCCTGTTTTAGATCTTCAGGACTTTAACTATTCATTCAATGGAGGTGATATTCCCAAAGATGTCAAAGCATACCAAGAAACCATCTCTAAAGCCGATAATTTGATATTTGTATTTCCATTATGGTGGTGGCAAATGCCTGCAATCCTAAAAGGATTCTTTGATAAAGTCTTTACCCAAGGTTTTGCTTTTGAATATACTTCTGAAGGGCCAAAAGGATTATTAAAAGAGAAAAAAATCGATATCGTTATCAATACTGGTAGTAATGAAGCACATCTTTTTGGTAGTAAATCTGCCGAGAGTTTAGAGCATTATTTTAATTCAGGACTTTTAGGATATTGTCAATTGTCGGCAGACATCCACTTTTTCACAGATGTACTCCACGGAACCCATGAAGTAAGACAATCATATTTAGATCGTATTCCTGAAATATTAAAAATAGAGAACAATGATTAAAGACAAAAATAACGATTTGGGACTACTAATTTTAAGATTTGCAGTTGGAGCTTTAATGCTTTTTCATGGCATCTCAAAAATTGGAGCTTTAGGGATGATTGAAGGCATACTAGCATCTAAAGGCCTACCAACAGCTATGGCATATGGTGTATATATTACTGAAATAATAGCACCATTATTGATCTTGATAGGGTATAGAACACGTCTATCTTCTTTGGTGTATGTATCAGGGTGTATCTTTGCATTTTTATTGGTGCACACCCGTGATTTCTTTGCATTAAACGATCATGGAGGCTGGAAAATAGAGCTTTTGGGATTGTATACTCTTGGTGCAGTGGCACTATTTTTTACTGGAGGAGGAAAGTATGCTACTTCTACTTCAAATAGATGGGATTAAATCGATGAAGAGGAGAGCTCCAAATCAGTGGACAACTCTCTTCTTTTTGTTTTACAACCTCTTCAAATCTTGATTATTTACATCTTTTCGTTTGAATTTAATGTTTCCTCCGAGTGAGTAACTCAATGAAAGGATAACGCTTTGTTGATCACTATTTACTTTATAATATGTCTTCGTATTATTCTGTATCATCTCGAAACCATATTTTTGTGTGTTCAGTAGATCATTCCCTGATAAAGATATATTCAACTTATTATTACTGGTCGTATAGTTGATTGCACAGTTTAGGTTTGAAGAAGAGAAGGTGGTCTCTCTATCTCCTTCATCCCCGGTGTTATACCAATAGTTTGCATTGAAAGATATGTTCTTGAACAAGGTATTTACAAATGGCCTAAAGTCATTATTTATCCTGAAATAGGTACTCCATACTTCATTATCAACAATATCAAATCGGGCATCAGTATTTTTGTTTGTTCTCCAATTGGTTGAGGTCCCAATATTACAACTCCACCATTTTACTTTGAATCCATAATCTAGATTTAGATAGACTTTATCTTCCTTAAAATTATTGTATCTAGAGGTGATAAAGAGATCTTTCTTTTGGTCATAATACAACACATTGCTATTAAACATATCTCTGTCTTGAATGTAGCCTAGTGAAAATATAAACCTTTTGTGACTAAATCGAAATGAGTAGTTATCACTAATCATGGGCTTAAGGAATGGATTCCCTTGATTAATATATTTATCTCCAGTATAGTTCGTTGCAGGACTCAATGCCCATATCCACGGTCTTGTAAAGCGCTTGTTGTAAGAGATTGTAAAACTGAGTCCACTGGATGTCTTATAGCCAAGAATAGCATTAGGAAAAAGACGTGTATAAGAGTTATTGTAGGTGCTGTCAATCTTTAATTCATAAGATGACGTTTTTGTGTGTTCGGCTCTTACTCCTACTCTAAAATATAATTTCTTCCAATTCTTATTCATTTCAAGATATGACGCATAAATGTCTTCTTTGTAGATAAACTCAGTGTCACTTGAAGGTTCTATTTTCCATTGTCCGTCATTAATTTCAGTAGAGAATATTCCATCTGATTTATTAAATGAGGCTTTAGTTCCAAGTGAGATTTCACACCCTAGAACCTCTTTCAAAGAGTAGTCTATTGCATAAGAGGTGAAATCACTACTGTTCTGCGTGTTGTTTCTTCGATCCAAGGCATGTACATCAGGACTATTCACATTGTTGATAAGTAGGCCATCTGTTGTGTTTTTGGAGAATACACCTCCTGTTTGAAGAGTCAATAAATCACCTCTTTTATTGGTAGTGATGTCTATTTGTGAATAGATATTTTGGATGTTTGCACTAGTAATATCACTATTATTATACCTGTTACTATAACTCTCAGAAAAGCTCTGCGATTGATTCTGGTAGTTTGATATGTGTTGATCCCCGAGATACGATTTTCTATTGTCTTTATCTAAATAGCTATACCCAATACCTATTGATAGAGTTTTAGAGAAGTCGTAATTTATCTGAGAGCGAACCCCTCGATTATAAAGGTTATTATTCTGTTGTACGTTGTCTATTAAATGCAGATTGAGGGGATATTCTTGGATCATGAATATTTCATTATCCGGTTTGTTCCTGATGATATTAATTGCACCATTAAAACTAAGCTTATTTCTCTTTATTGTAATGGAAGTATTTGCACCATAATCTTCTCCTCTGTCTCTTTTTCTTGCTTGAAGTGATAGGTTCGCACCAATAAAATCACTCTTTTTCTTTTTTAGAACAATATTAAGTACCCCGGCATTTCCTCCAGCATCATACTTTGCTGGTGGGTTTTCAATTATCTCAATATCTTTAATATCTTTTGGATTAATAGTTCCCAAATAGGATGATAGAGCGTCTCCGTCAAGATTTAATTGTTTGCCATTAATGGTCACAATTAATGTACCCTTTCCGATCATATTAATGGTTCTATTATTTGTATCCACGATAAGGCCTGGAGCTTTGGACAGAAGATCAAAACTATTGGCACTGGTGTTACTTGCATAACTGTTCTCAACATTAAAAATCACTTTGTCATGTTGAGAAATAATCCTCCTTCTTTGTCCCATGACTGTAACTTCTTGAAGATCTTCAAGAGGAATAAGTCTTATGGGCTCTAGTGATATTGCTCCTTTTACACCGATATTTTTCCACTGTGTTTTGTAGCCAACATAGCTAATGCGTAATAGGTAGTCACCTTTTGGAAGTTGAAAGGAGAACTCTCCTTGACTATTTGTTACTACCCCCTTGACATAGCTACTATCGCTCTTTGCTAAAATAAAAGTGTTAACTAACGGAAGTGGTGCCTCTTTATTATCTACAACTTGACCTGTGATGGTTTGTGCATTTCCTTTTAGAATAAAAACAAGAATAAGTAGTGATAAAAGAATACTTCTAATCTTCATTTGTCCGGAATTAAGTTAGTAAATTAGTTATTCCTTAAACTAAAGTGTAAAACATCATTTTGATGCATTATATTTTTTACACGAAATAGTTAAGGTGCACTTGAGTTGATGATAATGTGGCAATGGTTTTACTTAGAATCCATTCTTTTGAGGTAACGGGTGTCGCTTCATGTTCATTGGATTCACAACAATAAACATATTGTTTGTAGAGGTAAGACGATGAACACTGAAAAAGGTTACATCCATCTAATAATTTTTTTTAATATATGAGAGTGGATATTTTACTTGGCGGTATAAAATCTACATTTCACTTGGTCAAGTGATACTCAATAGAGGGTGATTTCGAAGTATTTGATAATAAAAAAGGCTTTAGCCATAAGCTAAAGCCTTTTTTATTGTACCCACACACGGATTCGAACCATGATCTACAGTTTAGGAAACTGTTGTTCTATCCCTTGAACTATGCAGGCATTGGTATTTTATATGAATGCAAAAGTATAGTTTTTTTTATGCCTTACAAAAGAAAACCAATGGATAATTATAAATTATACTGTTTCGATCATCGCAGTCACTTTATTAAGCTTTTCAGCCAATTGATCTAATACATCATTAGGCTTTGCGAAACATATACGTATTAAGTGACTTTTTCTGTTCTTTTCATGTTGGAATACAGAAACAGGAATTGTAGCAATGCCATGCTGCTTAATCAATCTTTCTACAAACTCAATGTCCGGGTCACTAGAAATCTTACTGTAATCAAGGATTTGGTAATACGTGCCTTTACAAGGAACAAACTCAAATTCACTATCTTTTATTAAGCGTAAGAAATAGTTTCTTTTCCCTTGGTACATTTCAGAAAGTTCACCGTTGTCATCAAATAAAGAGAGATATTCAGCTAAGGCCAATTGTGCTGGAGTATTTGTACTTTGTCCATTATACGCTTGAGCCTTTACATATTCCTTTATTAATTTCTCAGGGCCTAATACATAAGATATACCCCATCCATTAATACGGAAACTAGGACCAAAGTCCGAAACGATCAATGTTCGAGATTTCAATTGTTCGTACTGTGCAAAGCTGTGATGCTTCTCTGTATCAAAGACAATCTTCTCAAAAGATTCATTTCCAACAATAATTATGTTGGTGCCATTGGTAAGCTTGATAAGGCTCTTAATATCCTCATCTGTCATGACTCTACCCGTTGGGTTTTGAGGTGAATTTAGAATGATCATTCTTGTTTTTGTAGAGATCATCTTCTTTACCTCTTCCCATTCTATTTGGAAACTTGGTGCTTTAAGACCAATGAATCTTGCACGTCCTCCGTTACTCTCTATAGGAGGTATAAAGGATTCGATAGAAGGTTCAAAAACGATAACTTCATCACTCTCTTTAATGAATGTATTAATTGCAGTAGCTATACTTTGAATCGTACCAGTAGATATGGTAATCTCTGACTCTTCATTATAGTTTGAACCATATTCATTATTAATTCTTTGCGTAATTTGTTTGCGCAAAGGTGCAACGCCATTTAATGGCGCAACATTATTAACTCCTTCTTTCATGTATTTCTGAACAAGATCAATAAGCTCGTCAGGACATACGATGTCAGAAGAAGGAAGAGCTACATTTAATGCATTGTACTCTTCGGCAAGTTTCTTAATGTATGCGAAAATATTATTTCGCGAAAGAGGAATTTTTGCTGTTGCCATATTCTTATCTAGAATAAAATCCAAAACAAAAGTAAACAAAAAACAGATGGTTCATCATCCTAGAGGATAATTATAAGCTAAAAACACTAAATTGATAGAGTACATTAGCTCTAACCCATTAATAGTATGACAAATAACCAATAGTGAAAAAACTGACGTTTTATGTCAACCTTTTAAGGAAAACATTCTAAGCAAAGATTTGTTTGACAACATCGAGTGATTTAATCTTAAGAGAGATATTTAAAGTACGTTCGATATGAATAATAATAATTTCAATCCATTTATTCCTTATCCCTCTATTCCACCTTAAACTATTCAATAAATCGAACTGAAGTTTATTACAAGAGAAGTTTGTTGAAGCTAATTCGTTGTTTACAATATATTGTTGAAGCTTATCTTGAGTGAGTTCATAACCTTGTATCTTGATTAACTGGAAAAGAAATACGATATGAAAATTCTCTGAACCTTGGTCGTTAATATCGAGTAAGTTGAATGCATTGACGACAAATTCATGCAGAATGTTTGTGTGAGTTTCCTCCACCGTTAATTTATTTAGAACCTCACACAAGAAAAATGCCTGACTCGATTTCATTATATCATATGGAATCGCATGATAACTATTCGTAAGGCTTGCTTCTTTTAGTTGGTAGAGATTTTGTCTCATACTTTGTTTGACCAATACACATTGTATTTGGTATGAAGGTTGTAGATAGGCACGAAGGGCTTTCCCTTTTTTTGTTGATATCCCTGAAACAATACAGTTGACCTTACCTAAGGTCGGAGTGAGTATGTGAACAATTTTTTTACTCGAGGTATAGTCTGTCATACTCAATACAACTGCTTCTGTATGTAATGGCTCCATGCGATATTTATTTTACAATGAGAATCTTGTTCTTTCCTGTAATCGTTCCGTCGGGATTAGAGACAAGAATCTGATATACACCAGATGCGGCTTTTTGTCCAAATCGATTTACACCACCCCATTTTACTCGCCCTCCTTTAGACTGTAATATCGCAACAAGGGTATTACTAGAATTTACAATTCTTATTTCACTATCTAAAGCCAGTCCATCTATCGTTAGTTCTGTATGTTTCGATAGTTGATAAGGACTCGGATATACTGTTATATTTTCCAAAGTTAATGATCCTCTTGTTGCATCTCCTTGTAATGAAACAACACCTTGTTTTGTCGCAATAAAGACCTCTCCAGTAACAGGTTCAACAATCACTTGTCTAATGTCATTGGTTGGAAGGGGACTATTGTCGGTATCAAAATGTTTAAGCTGAGCACTACCGTCCGGATTGAACAGATACACACCACTATTCTTTGTGCCGACCCACTTTTGGTTCCCTTCATCTATTGCAATCGAAGAAATTTGTTCACTCTCTAGTATTGGATGGAAAAGGTTATCTCCAAGATCAAGTGATGGTTGGAATGCGTAAAAATCCTGTTTGGTTAATGAGTTTTCAGGATAAGCATACACAAAAACTCCTTTATTGGTGCCCAGCCAAATCTGTCCATTTTTATCTAGGACCATTTGTGTTATCATACTTGGATCGGTGAATGAGTTTTCCGTGTTGTTTTGGAAAAAAGCTCTTACTTTAAGGATACGTTTTTTACTTCCATCCTTGTTCATTACAAATATCTCAGGGGTACCAACTTTAGGCACCCAAATCTGATTACCTACAATGTAAGGTCGTTTTACCCAATCATAACTATCTCCGTCTGGCGATGTAAAGGCGGTCCATTCTCCATTCTTGTAACGATGCAAGAACTTACGTGTAATGGTGTTGGTTACCCAAAGTGTTCCATCATAATCGATATCCATACCTCCTATTCTAGTGTATCTTCCTGTAGGGTTTGCATTTTGTAATGTACTATTGGTATAGAAGAACACATTCTTACATCGATTATCTTGTATTTCCATTATTCCCGAACCATAAGAGCTTATGTATAGGTGTTTAGGATCTCTTGGATCCACCACGATATCGGTTAAATCATTGAATCCACGATCTAGATTATCTTCAATATCATCTCTGTTGTAAGTAGTCCACTCATTATCTGGGGAATTAAAAGTAGTATAAAGGAAAGGGTTCCATGCATTCCACCACTCATTCTTTAAGAAGCCATTAATGATGTATAGATCATCATTAAAACTTCTCATATTTTGAAAGTCCACGTTATTGGGACCTGTAATTTTGGTTTGCACTCCAGTCTTTAAATCTTTAGATACGATAAGACCATTAAGATCTGAACCAATTGAGAGTCTACCCTCTGCATCTATATTTACATCATTGAATATAATATTATGTGATTCATCATTCCATTGTAGTGACTGGATTTGCTTCACTTTATTCCAATCTCCTTTAAAAATGTTCAGTTTATCTCTTTCCACAATAAGCAACTGATCATTTGCCACCTTTAATGATCTCAAAGAGGATGTAATAAATGGGCTTTTTGATAAACTCCCTTGCGTCAATAAATAAAGACTGTTGGTTCCAGAACAAGCTACATAGAGTTGATGTTTGTAGCATTCAATATCGGAAAGTTGTACACCGTTATAGGATGGAATAAAGTTCCAATTTTTATAATTCATCTTATTGGTGTCTGAAGACATTGATGCGACATAAATTCCGTTTTTATTGATTGCATAGATATAATCTTCGTATATACATAGGTCAAGAATCGGAATCTGAGAACTATTGCCTCCAACAATCCATGTCTCTTTTATCTCCACCTTCTTTGCATCAATCCAAACAATCCCAAAATCACAGCACAGATAGATATCGTTCTTGTTCACATAGATGTTTGATATCTTTTTGTTCTTTAGGGAAGACGAGTAGATAATATCATCAATAACATAAACCGTTCCATCATCAATGATGTTTACCCCTCCATTTTTATAACCAATCACAATTTTATTACCTACATGGTCTAGGGTGGTGGGTGAGGTGAAGGACAGTCCGCTTACTTTTGAGAAAATATCAACTTCTTGATGTTGAACATCCAGAACAAGTAATCCTGTGTTAGACAATCCAATCACTTTATTGTCAGACGAGATGACTCGTTTAATCGAAGAATAACTATCATATACGGTCCATCGCTCGGCAAATGATGTAGAGGACAAACCGAAGAATAGCATAAAAAGTAGGATGTTAAAACACTTGTTATGGATGTTCTGCATAATTAATATAGATTGGAACAAGTAGTTATGATTTTTTTGTGTTATAGGTACTAAGAAACAAACTCAACTTTCTAACAGCTACACCACGATGACTAATAAGATTCTTTTCTGAGCTAGTCATTTCTGAAAAAGTTCTACTGTAACCATCGGGTTTGAATATTGGATCATATCCAAAACCATCTTCTCCAGATCGTTCAGTTGTTATTTCCCCTTTTACAATACCTTCAAACTCATACTTCTCATCATCAATAATCAATGAGATTACTGTGCGAAACTGGGCTTTTCGATTTTCACTTCCTTTGAGTTCATGTAGAAGTTTGTGCATATTGTCTTCTGCCAAACAATCGGGTCCAGCATATCTAGCAGAGTACACTCCAGGAGCGCCATTTAATGATTCAACTTCTAAGCCCGTGTCATCGGAAAAACAGTTTTGACCATACTTATCATGAATATAGGTTGACTTTATTAAGGCATTCCCCTCAAGTGTTAAGGCGGTTTCAGCGATCTCTTCATGACAGTTAATGTCATGAAGACCCAATACCTGATAACTATCCCCAACCATCTCTTGAATCTCTTTTAGCTTATTGGGATTGTGTGTCGCGAATATGATTTTCATGATTACATATGATTTAAATGAGAAATGCCACAAATATAAACGTAATATTTGTGGCATTTGGTATATATGCAATGATCTAATCACTTATTTAGAAGTCGTTTTCCGATGGAATAATTATTGCCATTATAATGTAGAGCACCGGAACTATTGGTATAAAGAAACTTAAAATGATAGTAGCAACTCTTACAGCCACAGGATCGATTTCAGGATTAATATACTCTGCTACACCACCGCATACACCGGCGATAACCTTATTATTTGATCGTTTAAGTTTTTTCATAATTTATATCTATTATAGACCAATGTCTTTCATTGCCATATCTTTAAGATAATCAAGCTCAAGATTTCCAAAGTCGCCATAGTAAGAAACTAGAAATGATCCTTGGTTTTCTTTTTCTGGACTTACCAGAATATGAAACTCTTTAATCTTAGATTTATCATTGATAACCCAAGAATGGAAAGAGACATCATTGCGGTCAATATTCATTTCACTAACAATATCGTAAATGTTGAAAGGTTTCTTATTAAAAGCCTTACAAACAAATTTCTCAAAAGAAGGTTTCAAATCACTCTTTGAGACATCATAATGAATAAAGCGCACTTCATCTATGTGATTAACAATCTCTGCTTGTTGTGCTCCTAGTTCTGTCGAAGACATATTGATAAATGGTCTTGACATTTCCATGTATGTCGCTGCATCGCTTGACTCTATCGCATCATAAATATCGTCTGACTTCGACTGTGCCATTGCAACACATGAAAAAAGAAGTATGATTAGTGAGAGGAATGTATTCTTCATGCTATTATTAAATGTTTGATTGATATATTGTTTCTGTAAAAATAGAAAACAATATGATTAATTTATAATAGCACTGCTAATGAAATGCGTTTTATTCTTTTCAATAGGTTGTTTAGCTGTATCTACTCACTTACTTTTTTTAATCCTTTGGGAAGTTGTTTCCAAAAATGATCAGTCATTTCGTAATCCCAAGTGTTATCCAAATTCTTTACATCATCTAAAATGTTTGATATAGACTTGTCGAGAAATATAGTTCGACCAGTAGGAACCTTAAGTTGCATATTTAATCCCACCACTTTAGGCACTCCTTCATATAGGTGAACTGGTAGGTAAAGTGTGTCTCCTTCTAATTTATAGTATTTTGAGCCATCTGTAAGTTTACCTTTGGATAGTGAGGCTTTTAGCTTTAATTGATAGTTATTACTACTACTTTTTTTAATGTTAAGTTTAGTAATGTTAATCAACTCTTTATCTGTAATTGACTCTTCTGCAGTGATCCATAATGTGTCATTTTGATGCTTCAATGGATAATAAAATGTACAGTTATAATTCGAATTAGACGCCGAATTATTGTTCATTTTAATCCAAGAGCCATTTGGGATTTTGTCAAAATCAATGTTGTGAATATAGTATTTAGCCACTTTAACTGTATTCATAATACAACCCACCCAAAGGATTAATAAAAATATGCCAACCCACCTTTTGGTTCTTAGATCCCACTTAATGCTTTTTAATTTAAAGATTAGTATAACAATGAGTGGTATAACAAATAGTCCACTGACTATCAATGAATCTAGCATACTAAGTTCAAATGTATCTATTGAGAACATGTTACCATGAAAGCTCGTGATATGTCCAAAGGTTGCAGTAAGAAGGAGAACTAGAGGCAATATCAATATAATCACGAGTAGTACAACGAAAAATGGAAGTAATAGAGGCAACAAAAGTAGTCCCAAAAGCCATTTCAAGCATCCACCACCACTGCTTCGAAACATCATCTCTTCGTCTATCTCTTGAGAATGTTTCTGAATATTATCTACTGTCGGAGCAATTCCCCGCATTTGCATATAGTTTACTCTAGTTCGTGCTTTTGGGATAATAATCCATAATACAATATACAACCCAATTCCTAGCCCTCCTACAAAACAGGATAGGATTAGTAGTAGACGAAGAAAAGCGATATTTATATTTGCATAAACTGACAAACCTGATAAGACACCACCAATTACACCTTTTTGGGGAAATCGAAATAGTTTTCTGCTAGGTCCTTGAGGAGCAAATTTATCTTGTTTTTGCTCATCCTCTTCATCATCTTGATCAAATAATGAAGGGTCGCCCAATTGCTTTATAACCCTGCTTGCGGTATCAATATTGATTGAGCTATCATCTTTAATTCTCTCTTCAATAAATAGTTCCGCAATACGACCTTCAATATCTTTGATGATCTCAACACCACCTTCTTGCCCATTAAAGTGACTGTTGAGCTTCTGAAGATAGTTGTTCATTACCTCGTACGCATCCTCATCAATGTGGAATGTGGTACCTGCGATATTAATAAAAACGGTCTTTTTCATATCAATATTTAAGATTATAGTTGTTTGATATTATTTACTGTACTAGACAGTTCGGTCCATGATTCTTCAAGTCCTTCTAAAAATTGACTGCCATCTGCAGTAAGAGAGTAATACTTGCGAGGCGGTCCTTGTTGAGATTCTTGCCATTGATATTCAAGAAGTCCTGCATTTTTCAATCTTGTTAGCAAAGGATATAATGTCCCTTCCACAATAATCAACTTGGCATTCTTAAGCTCTTGGATTAATTCCGAAGCATATAATGGCCTCTTAGATAAAAGTAGAAGTACACAATACTCTAGTATTCCTTTACGCATTTGTGCTTTCGTATTGTCTAACTTCATAACTATTAAGATTGGTGATTGTCATCTTTGATATTACAAAGGTTATAAAAAATATAGTACTATGCAATACATAGTACTATTGATCTGTATAGTATTATACAGATTGATTCGGATGAATGGGCATTAATTAATCTATGTTAAAATAGATTAACTTAGTTTGTATGGCCACCAATGATAACAATCCGACCAAGGTTGACATCTGTTGAAAAGGTGAGGGGTATACAAAATAAGACCTTTTGGGCATGTACGTTCAGATATAAAGGGGGCGATAAATACACCGATATCAGAAGAGAGGTGTCGTAAGAAATTGCCAGGGGAGAGAACTTTGGGTTATTGGAATATACGATGTGTTACTAAAGTCCCTTTCATTATTGGGAAAGGAGATAAGGGATACTCAAAAAAATGTACGATGGTATGAAGAGAATAAAAAGGGTATTGTGTTACTGCGAGACGACCCTTAATTTTAAACCAAGATTGGGGTCCTTACATGTTGTTTACAAAAAATTAAAGCCCCATTCGGTGGATCACCGATGGGGCTTTAATATATATGATAAAAAAACTACAAGCTAATGGAGATTATCCAATTTGTTTTGAAGCTCTTTTTCTTTCGTTCTCATCCAAAATAATCTTACGAATACGGATAGACTCAGGAGTCACCTCTACGTACTCATCTTTTTGGATATACTCTAATGCTTCTTCCAAGCTAAAGCGAATAGGAGGAGCAAGTTTTACTTTATCATCAGTACCAGAAGAACGTACGTTAGATTGTTTCTTACTTTTGGTTACGTTCAAAACAATATCATCTGCTCTACTACTTTCACCTACAACTTGACCTACATAGATATTCTCTTGAGGGTCTACAAAGTAGTTACCTCTATCTTGAAGTTTGTTAAGTGCATACGCAAAAGTTGTACCTGTCTCCATTGCAATCAATGAACCATTTGTACGTGTTGGAATAGCACCTTTGTATGGTTCGTAAGCTACAAAACGGTGTGACATAACTGCCTCACCTTGGGTTGCAGTAAGCATATTTGTACGAAGACCAATGATACCACGTGATGGAATACGGAACTCTAAATGAATTCTATCTTCCTTACGCTCCATATTCAACATTTCTCCTTTACGGCGAGATACAAGATCGACTGCAGTTGAAGAAAGTTCTTCTGGAAGGTCAATACTTAACTCTTCAATTGGCTCGTGCTTCACTCCATCAATCTCTTTGATTAATACCTGAGGCTGTCCTACCTGAAGTTCGTATCCTTCACGACGCATTGTTTCGATTAGTACTGACAAATGTAGTACACCACGACCATATACATTCCATGCATCCGCAGAGGCTGTTGGCTCTACTCTTAGTGCAAGGTTTTTCTCTAGCTCTGCTTTCAGACGATCACTGATGTGTCTACTTGTAACATATTTACCCTCTTTCCCGAAGAATGGAGAGTTGTTAATAGTAAACAACATACTCATTGTTGGTTCGTCAACAGCAATAGGCTTTAATGGTTCTGGATTTTCGAAATCACAGATTGTATCTCCAATGTCGAAACCGTTAATACCAACGATAGAACAGATGTCACCATTGCTAACAGATTCTACTTTCTCTTTACCTAAACCAGAGAAGGTGTAGATCTCTTTAATTTTAGTTCTTTTGATAGAACCATCACGTTTTGCAAGAGATACATTCATTCCCTCTTTCAACTCTCCTCTATTAATACGACCAATCGCAATACGACCAACATAGTTAGAGAAGTCAAGTGATGTGATCAACATCTGTGGAGTTCCAGGATTCTCGATAGGAGCTGGAATGTTTTCAACAATCGAATCAAGTAATGCAGTGATGTTGTCTGTAGGATTATTCCAATCCGTACTCATCCATCCTTGTTTTGCAGAACCATAAATTGTTGGGAATTCAAGCTGCTCTTCTGTAGCTCCAAGGCTAAACATTAGATCGAATACCTGCTCTTGAACTTCCTCAGGACGACAGTTTGGTTTGTCTACCTTATTTACAACAACGATAGGCTTCAAACCTAAATTGATTGCTTTCTCTAGTACGAAACGTGTTTGAGGCATCGTTCCTTCAAATGCATCTACCAACAATAGTACACCGTCAGCCATATTCAATACACGCTCTACTTCACCACCAAAGTCCGAGTGACCAGGAGTATCGATAATGTTGATTTTAGTGTCGTTATATTGAACCGATACGTTCTTCGATAGAATAGTAATTCCTCTCTCTCTCTCTAGATCGTTGTTATCAAGAATAAGGTCTTTTGTTTCCTGATTTTTTCTAAGAACATTCGCTTGCAGAATCATCTTATCCACCAAGGTTGTCTTACCGTGGTCAACGTGAGCGATGATCGCAATATTTCTAATATTTTGCATGATTTCAAATTTAGAGCGCAAAAATACATATAAATATCACGCAATAAACATATTTCCTTGTTAAAAATCATAGATCTTTGATTATTAACGTTCTGTTCATGTTCAATAAAGAAATGAAAACATATTTTGTCGTTACATGAGGCTATTTGTACAATCAATGGAAATTATTAAGGAGGCATTCTTTATAATTCCAATCCCGATTTTTAGAACCCGTGACTATAGAAAACAAGTTCGGCATCTGTGAAAGTTTGCATCTTATCTCTGACTTGTTTGTTCATAGGAATAGTTTCTGTAATGTGCTTTTTGTATGAATATAGTTGCTCATTTTTATGATGTTTATCTGACTCTAGTACATACTGTTTCCCGATGGTATAACATCTACCTTCTGGAGTAGTGCTATAGGCAAACTCTCTTTTTGTCTTATTCAGATCATATCCCAATGTCGTGTTGGTGTAGTTAACCTTTAGATGACCTAATAACGTAGGATACACATCGAGCTGAGATGCGATGTCTTTACAAGCTTGGGGTTGTATCTCTCCCGAAGGATCCCAAATTATAAAAGGGATATGAAATCGATCCATCTTGTCAGATGATTTGTTCCATATTACACCATGGTCGGCTACAAATGCAAAGATGGTGTTTTGAAACCAAGGTTGCTCAGAAGCTTGGTCAATAAGTTGGCTAATGGACCAATCAGCATAAGAGACTACCTGTTGATCTTTATCGCCTTTCTTGACTTTGTAGTAGTCTGGGACCAGCTTAGGTTCGTGGTCACTAATGGTTATGAATGTGGCAAAAAAAGGAGATTTATTCTTGTTATATATTTTGTTGATATGATCAACTCCAAATCGAAATAGGTAGTCATCGGGCACTCCCCAAACAGAGTTAATTCGTGCCTTTGTCTCGTAATTCTTTTCAGAGTAAACTTCATTGTATGTATTAGACAAAGCAAAACCACGCATGTTGTCAAATTCTTCATTGTGAGGAATGAAGAAAAGGTTGTAATAACCTTGCTTACTCAATGCATTGGGTAGCCCATCAAATTTAGGGTCGACACTATTTTTTAATTGATTCAGATTAAAAAGAGATGGGGCACTGCCTAAAATCCCCGCCACACCATAATGGGTCATAGGTCCCACACTATACATGTTATCATACACTTCAGAAACGGTCGACAAGCTGTCAAGAAATGGAGTTAGTTCAAGTTTGGAACCAAATCTCCCCATCTTTTGGCAGGACATGCTTTCCATAATCACTAGCACCAAATTCTTCTTCGCTTTGTCATCAGTATGAAAAGTGGTAGGTCTGCCCATATCAGGATGGTTTTGTTTTATAATCCGTTTTGCTATTCTCTTGCGACACATCTTAACCTTGTGTTTCTTTTTATAGAACTTGAATGTCTTGATGATGCTGAAAGTAGGGTCTACAGCAACATGTCCAAGAAACGAGTCGTTGCAGAAATTACAATAGTATAGCGTTAATGGATGTCGTTTCTTTAGGTGCCCTCGAATACCGGTAAATAATCCCAACGTGACGATTATAACCATAATGATAGTCTTAATCGCTCCATAAGTTATTGGATTGAACTCATAGGCATAAACCTTTTTTAAGAGAAGATAAAATATCACCATA
This sequence comes from Prolixibacteraceae bacterium, assembly GCA_028377305.1. Taxonomy (GTDB): domain Bacteria; phylum Bacteroidota; class Bacteroidia; order Bacteroidales; family Prolixibacteraceae; genus Halosquirtibacter. The sequence continues at coordinate 17,159 of JAONJW010000003.1, forward strand.
GCAATCAAAGATGCAATTAGATATATGCAATATGTAGGTGTGTATACCAACATCAAAAGAGAGGTGGCAGATGGATCAATTGCATCAAATATCTGTGCAGATAAGGGGAATCTAAAATGTAGAAAATAAGGAATATTCCCGATGTGCAATATGATCGATATCCCAATCATCACATAGTAGTAGAAGAATAAAATACGATTTAAAATATCACTCTTCTTCCTAAACAGATATTGAACAAGATAACATAGAAGTGGAAGAATAGATAAGATCGAAATATACCATACGCTAAATCGGAGGTGTGTAACGAAAGACATTAACACATCCCATAGGGATGATGTTTCTGCAGTTAGATGATAAAAGTGGAGGTAGAAAACCCCATCTAAAATAAAGGATACAATGACTCCAAGTATGAATACATACAAGCCATTTAATTGAATGCTTTTTCTCATTAAGTTATTTATAGTGTGTATTATGTAAAGTTAAATAAAGAATATATTTATTCAAATTTATAAGGGTGCTCCTTCAATTATTATTCAGTGAAATACCACAGAGAGATCTGTCAATCGAAAGATGTTTTTGACTTGACTAGAGTTTGTATTTGTGGTATAATAAATACACTAAGAGTGCAAGGAAGGGTCGAATAAACGCATGAGACATCTATAGGTTCTTATCTAGTTCTTCTTCTTTTCTTTATAAACAACTTTATATTAGCTCGTTGCCTGCTTGATTTGTTGTGGGGGTAATATTCTAAAGAATGATTACTTATATAGTCTACCACGGATTCAAATAACCTTCATAATTCTTTGATAAGTGATTGCTAGGGGGTCTCTTCGTCTTTTATCTGTGGTATGTCCATGCTCCCTCCATGGTTTAACCATCAATTTCGGGGTATCGATGGTTAAACCATGGAGGGAGCATGGACATACCATGGACAAAGTCCTGAGGAAACACTTGTTAGAGTATAAGCAAATAGCTAGGGGGAGGGGGATAAATGGGTAGTGTAAATTTTACACCGTCGATAAATGGAATTGAGGTCTGATTTGATTTATTTGGTGATGGTGTATTGGGCTCTTGATTGATGTTTATTTTTACGTTTAACTAAAACTTGTCTTTTCTTTGTGTTTGTCGTGGTATTAGATGTGTTTGAAGAAGGAATGTTCAGGTGTTAAGGTTAATAAGAACTGTTTTTAAACATTAGGTTTTGATTATAGTGAAAGTGTAAAGAAAAATAGTGTATGTTACAAATAGCGACTGTATTGTAGTAATGTGTAAGTGATTTTTTAAATAAAAAGTGTAAATGTAAGTGAATTGATTCTTTAACTTTTATGTTTTTTATACAATGAGTTAATTTATTGTGTGTAATTATCTCTTATTTCACTGTGCAACATGGTGTTGGGTGATAATAGTCATCTTGGTGTTGTTAAGAAAATGTTAACTTGCTCGTCCTTATCTAAAAAAATAGATAGGATATTTACCTAGGCCAATAAGAGGAATTATCTGTTTGATTTCAAGTTTATTAATTATTTTCCATTAAAAATATTTTTTGGATAGTTAATATTAATTTAATCAAAGGCATTAAAATTAAGGCTTATTTTGCTGCCGAAATACGAAACAATATATCTGTTTTAATGAATTTTAATACAGATATATATTGAGAGAGAATTATGAGACAAGTCTATACAAAGATGTGTTTCTAAAGAGAATGAAATCAAGCTTATGAGAGCTGACTAATATTTAAAACCCTTTAAATCTTGACGATGAGAAGAACTGCTATTTGTTTTTATCTCCTAATCTGTTTATGCTTAACATCTTTTGCCGCTCTTGCAGATGGTGTTATTACAGGTAAAGTTGTGGATGCAACTTCTGGAGAAGAGCTAATCGGATCAACAGTAATGTTGAAAGGCACAACACGAGGTACTGCAACAACTTTTGATGGTACATTTCAGTTAAAAGCACCTGCTGGAAAACACACCTTGGTGATTAGTTACATTGGATACACAGAAATAGAGAAGAGAGTAACCATCAAAGATGGTGAAACCATTAATCTAGGACAAATTGGTTTAGAAGATGGAGCGATTGGTATTGGAGAGGTAAGTGTAATGGCGTCTGTTGCTGTTGCGCGTGAGACTCCTGTTGCGATCTCTACGATTAAGCCAGAAATTATTCAAGAGAAATTGGGATCTCAAGAGTTCCCCGAAATTCTTCGTTCAACCCCATCGGTTTATGTTACACGTTCAGGTGGTGGATATGGTGATTCTCGTATCAACTTACGTGGTTTTGATTCAAGAAACATTGCCGTTTTGATTAACGGTGTGCCAATCAATGGCATGGAGAATGGTAAAGTGTTCTGGAGTAACTGGGCTGGTTTGAGCGATGTGACTCGTTCAATGCAGGTTCAGCGTGGTCTTGGTGCTGCTAAAATTACTGTTCCTTCTGTAGGGGGTACGATTAATATTTTGACAAACACTACAGATGCGAAAAAAGGTGGTCATGTATATGTTGGCACCGGTAATGATGGTCGTCGTAAAGAGGCTATTACTTTATCGACAGGTATGAATGAAGACGGATGGGCAGCTTCTGTCAACGTGGCACACAACACTGGTCAAGGTTGGGTTGATGCAACATCATATGATTCATGGTCTTATTTTGCCAATATTTCTAAGCGTGTAAACGATTACCACACACTATCGTTTACTGTTTTTGGTGCACCACAGGAGCATGGACAGCGTTACAATAGAATGTTGATCGAAGAGTATCAGACGATTGCAAGAAACGACTTGAAATATAACCCAGATTGGGGATACAAGCAGGGAGAGAAGTATAACTCTTCTTACAACTATTACCATAAGCCTCAGGCGATCTTGAATCACTTCTGGACTTTGAATCCTTCTACAAATATCAGCTCTGCATTGTATGCTTCAATTGGACGTGGAGGTGGACGTCGTACTGCTGGACCAAATAGAGGTGCTTTCAACTATACGAATGAGGATTATCGTATTGATGGACAGATCAATTTCAATAAGATCATGGATGAGAATATTGCTGCAGCCAATGGAGGAAAAGAGGCACAGGCATATATGACAAACTCAATAAATAATCATGAGTGGGTAGGTTTGTTATCTAACCTTACGCATGAAATTGATGATCGTTTGAAGTTAACAGGTGGATATGATGTCCGTTGGTATAGAGGAGTTCACTATACAGAGGTGGATGATCTATTGGGTGCAAAATTTGCAACAGATGGAAGTGATAAAAATTTCGGTTCTAGAAATGTTGTAGAGGGTGACACGATAAGCTTCTACAATGAAGGACATATCTGGTGGGAAGGTGCCTTCACGCAGTTAGAATACTCAAACGATATTATATCAGCATTTGTTTCCGGTTCATTTTCTGCAAAACAGTACAAAAGATTAGATACTTTCAACTATGCACCTGGCGATCAGGAGACCGATTGGAATAACTTCTTTGGATATAGTGTTAAAGGTGGAGCGAATTACAATATAGATGAGTATCACAATGTATTTGTTAATACAGGATACTTTGAGCGTCAACCAGAATTTAATGCGGTATATATTGACTACCGAAATAAATTCAATGAGGGAGTGCGAAATGAGAAGGTGTTTAGTGTGGAAGTTGGTTATGGTTTCAAAAACCACTTTATGCAAGCAAACATCAATGCTTATTATACACAATGGCTAGATAAAACGGTGACGCAATCTATTCGTGATAATCAATCAGGTGATCGCTTGACTGCAACTCTTTTGGGTGTAGATGCACTTCACAAAGGGGTAGAGTTAGATTTCCGTTTATTCCCAACTAAACAATTTACGCTTTATGGGCAAATGTCTCTAGGGGATTGGAGATGGCAGAACGACATTAAAGATGTTCAGATTTATGACCAAGATAATAACCCATTTGGAGACCCTGTTAACCTATATATCGGTAATACTCATGTTGGAGATGCTGCTCAGTTTACATGGAGTTTGGGAGCAGATTACGAGGTGTTAGAAGGGGTGAAGATTGGTGCAGATTATCACTATTATGGTAAGAATTATGCTTACTTCAGAGTAACAGATCGTAATGTGGATCCAGGAGAAGGATATGATAACCCAGATGCATGGCAGATGCCTAACTATGGATTACTTGATGCAAATATCAAGTGGGACTTCAAATTCGCTGGATTGAAATCAACTCTATATGGAAAGGCTAGTAATATCCTAAATACAGAATATGTTGCAGATGCTAGTGATGGAGCAAGCCACACATGGAGAGATGCTGAAGTGTATTATGGGTTAGGTACAACTTGGTCAATGGGCCTAAAGGTTCGTTTCTAGTGATTTAATATGGTATAATATTATTGTATAAAAAGAAAATATAATGAAAAATTTTATATATACACTTCTTATTGGCGGAGCCGTTTTAACAGCATGTGATCCATTAGAAGATATCAATGATGAAGTGGAACAAAATGTTGCTGCCATGCAGCAATTACAACTAGAAAGATCATCACAAACAAAAGCTGGGGATGTTGAGAAGATGACATTGCCAGTGGCTGATCTAGAAATGCTTAATACTAGCATTTCTGAAGATCCTAAAATGTCGAAGGATAATAAAAAACACCTAGAGAACAAAGCATATTTAGAGTCTTTCTTTGATACACAAGATCCAAAGTTAACAACGGAAGAAAGAGAAGCATTATATGCAAAATTTAATAGTATTGCGAAATATAAGTCTTTTAATGCCAACCTAGATGACAAGACAATTAGTTTAGCAATCAGTTCTATTTTAGCAAAGAATTTCTATGCAAAAGCAGGCGTATTGTTAGAAATTGTATACCCAGAATACAATCCACTTAAAAAGAGTAATTTGGTGGATACCTACACTTTAGTGGATGAGGATTATGGTGGGAAATATACAAGCTTTAGTGACAAGGGTTATCTTTCAAATTTTGTCGCTAAGAAATATGGTGATCAAGTTTCGCAGAGAGGTGACTATGTGTTATTGTCTTATACTTGGTATGATAAACCAACAAAAGAGACTACGAAATATAAGGATGTCCCATTTATTTATGATGGATCAACATTTATTACTCCTTCAATATTGTCTAGTGATGAATACTATGGAATGAAGCAAAGTTATGCGAATTTCAGTTCAATAGGTGATGCAGAAGCTCTAATGTCAATATATTTCACAAACAAGGATATATATGCCAAAGAAGGAGACGTTTTGGTAAAGGCCGTAAAGATCTATAAGGAAGATAACTACGCTATTGTAAGACTTAAGTATACCAATGGAGCATACCATATATTAGGAGATACAGTCTTCGCAGGAAAACATTTTGTATACCTTCAGGGAGAGACAGCATATAAATTTAAGTGGTTGGCAATTCCTAATTACAATTTTGTAAAAGCTGATGCTGACGCTACGGTTAACAAAACTTATAAGTTTACTGATGCTGACTATACTTTGGTTGGTAATGGTAAATATAAGAATTTTGATATGGAACCTACTCACGATATGGCTCCTGAACAAGATGAGGATACATTCTTGAAAATGATGGGAATGGTACTTAGAATTGAGTTTGCCACAGAACCTGTTGGAACAGTTATCGAAGTAACGTATAATGAATATACAAAAGCAACGAAGACTGTAGAGAAGAAGATTAAGCTAAAAATGACTCTATAAAACTTGTTCTCGAATCTAATAGAAATGGGTTGTCTTAAATCAAGACAATCCATTTTTTATTAGATTATAATAATTAATATTAACTACCAGTGTCTATGGTTTATGTTTAATAAGGGGCTAGTGTAGAACCCTTAGTATAACGCCTCGACTAAGGATATCAAACTTGTATTATTGAATAACTAAAACCTCAAGGATATCGAATAAGAAATGATTGCAATTCTTATGTGTAAGGTGCAAATGGTATTTATTTACACCTTACATTCAGGGATATTCACAATCGGTAGTGTTGATTAGATTATTTTGAAACCACTAACTTACCATAGTTTGCTCCGTATTGATTTAGATCGCTTACTCCCTCTATCCGATAGAAAAGTTCATTTGGACATTTACTATCTTTGATTAGAATTGTCGCTTCTCCGTTATTATTCGTTTTTAAAGTCGGATTCCAATATAGGGTTCTTGTCTTTGTACTATTATTCCTAGAAAGAATATTGGTATTATTTATTTGATGATCTTTTGTTAAATATATAGTAGAGATCATTATTGGACATTTTGATGGTGTTGCACCTTTATCTCTCCAAGGATTGATGTTTTGCTTGGTCTTAATGTCTTCTACTACCTTGTCGGCTTTTGCCCCATATAGAGCCACTCTTTCAGTATTACTGCCCACTAATGAGGTGCGAGATATAATCAAACTAGAGTCTATGTTTGGAAGAGATTCAAATAGATAACCATTTACTCGATATAAACTTTTAACCTCCTTTGAAGAGGATATGGATGGATGAAGTTTACTTTGGTTTACTACTTTATAATCTTTAAACACGTTATCAAGTTCAAATAATCTTAGCGAATTGAATTGATCATATGTAGTATGAGTTATTATATTTGTGTCGTCACTAGCGGAAGGGAAAAGGTATAGCGTCTCAACTCCTTTGGGCTTGTGTAATATGTATTTCCCATTTGCATTGGTTTTAAACCGTAAGATAGGATTTAAGTTTTTATCCGTTGCGATATAGGATACATCTCCTTTTGAAGAGTATACATCAATCACATCACTGTGAACTGTTTTACCTGTATTATGTTGTGAGTTCAGCAGGTCTGACGTGATGTAATCACTGTTTGTTTCGGACACGAGTAGTGTATTAATGTCAGGAATATCAGAAAATGGAATAATATTATTCTCTAAGCATATGGTATTGGGAGTTGTATAGATGTATCCAAAATTGCCCATTGGATTTACTCTAGGTTTGATATGTGAGTTTAATGCAACCATTTTAGGTAGGCTTATCCTGTTGTTCTGAATTAAAGAATTATCATCACATATTGAGGCAGAGAAGTTTCCAACTACAGCTTTTCCATGACCATCTGTAGCCTTTAATTTAACTAATGTATAGCCATCTATTTTACTCGTCTGTATCGAAAGTTTTAAATTAGGTGATTCCTTCATGTATATCTCTCTCTGTGCCACCATTTGATTGCTCGCACTCCATGCAGAGAAGTGAATCACGCCATTAATGTCTAATTCACCAGTAGGAACTGTAACCTTTGTATCTTTTGTGTCGACTATGATTTCTTTATCTAGAAGAACCTTTCCATTGATTGTAGCAATTGCTCGGATCTGTTTCTTTTGATTTGATCTGAGAACTAACATTCCTGCACCACAATACTCAATAGCAAGGGTGTTTGGGTAGACCTTCGGTAATGGAGTTTTCATTCCATTTGAATCCACGCTATAGTATGCCTTGTTGGCTTGTGGGGTAAGGTAAAAAGATCCGATACCATCTGAATTAGTCTGATACTTTGCAACTCTCTTTCCATCAGCATCTTCGATTATTCCATGAGCTGGTATTGGATTTCTATTAGAAGTCATTGACTTTACAACAATCTTGTTCTTTACATCCGCACTTAACCAATAACCTTCTGGATAGAAAGCGACAACACCTTCTTCATTAGCTTCAATAGAATCAGGATCACCGATAGTTATTGGCACAATAGCAGAAGCATCCTGCGAACTCGCCTTAAGGTAGTATTGACCATCCTCAAGTTCTTTTGGGATACTTATTTGAGAAGCACATATTCCATTTTCAGAACGAACGATTTGATCTACTACGGTGCTTATTCTATTTTTAATAAGTGAGATCTTAATATCTGTTTGTCCCTGGGGATCACGAATAAGCTTTCCTTGATTTAGTGTATAACAGACCACTCCAATATTTTCGCCGCTTTGGTAATAATTCCGATCTGTATGAATGGATACTTTGATATTAGTACTACTTGGTAGGGTAGTTACAGAAGTGAGGTTTGAGGAGTTGTAGTTGTTTTTTTTTGTCTCTTTTGGGGTGGATGAATAGGCATTAAAAGTAAGAGATAATACGACCAGAAGTAGGGTATAATTGCTCATAGGCTTAGGTTTAATGTGAATATTTAAACTGTTTGTTTTTACTGTTACTTATATAGTATATCAAAGATTATGCCGTCTTTTAACATATATTAGTCTAATCTTATTTTATCTTGATTGAATTTTAGAGGTTAAAATAGGAGTCCATAAACTCTATCTATATTGAGTTTATGGACTCCTTGTGTGGGATTTGTTATTAGAAACTGAATAAGAATATAAGTTGTAGATTATTTGATAACTAAACATATTAGTCAAGATTGATGTTAGTTATAAGTCAATACTATAATTTGGGATATGAAAAAAGAGATCGTATTGGTTTTGGGTGGAGGAGCAGCCAAAGGGTTAGCCCACATCGGTGTTATAAGAGCATTGGAAGCGCATGATTATATAATAAGAGAGGTGGTAGGAACTTCTATTGGGGCTTTAGTTGGAGGAGTGTACTGTGCAGGAGGACTTGATGCAATGGAGCGAATTATGACTTCGATGAAACGCACCGATTACTTAAAGTTGGTGGATATCACGATTGGTAAAGAGGGATGGGTTAAAGGTGGTAAGATTTTAAAAATTATGGAGAAAGAGGTGGCCAAAGATCAAGATATTTCTGACTTGGCAATTTCTTTTACAGCCGTTGCTACCGATATGCTTACCCATCAAGCCTTGGCGATAGGTAGTGGTAGTTTGCATCAGGCCATTCGTGCCTCAATCTCTATTCCCGACTTCTTCGTTCCTGTCTCTAGAGATGGGATGAAGTTGGTGGATGGGGGACTTGTTTCGCCTCTTCCATTGGAGTTTGTTCAGAATAAAACGCTTCCTGTGGTTGCAGTTACACTTAGTGGAAAGCCTCCTAAGAAAGGGACTGTTATGGATGATGAGAAGAAGAAGACATTCTTGGCCTCTAAACTTCATTTTCCATCGATGAGGATTGCCAGTGTAGATATGTTAGTGTCCTCCTTGGAGTTAATGTTGATGACAATTTGTGAACAGTCTATATTGTATTATAAACCAGAGATGGTGGTGTCTGTCCCTTGGAATAGTTGTCAGTTCCACGAATTTCATAAAGCCAAGGAGCAAATCGAATTAGGCTATCGTTTGACAGAGGATCTTTTGTCTCGTCGTTAAGTTGTTGTGGTATTGGTTCCTGGTGATGAATGTGTATAACAATCTTAAGAAATAAAGGTTTGTTGGTTATTTCTATATAGTTACAAAAAGGTTTCTTATTTTTGGGACCCACAATATCCTTTGGTAAAAGGATACAAATGAAATATTAACACATTCAATATTAGTATGGAACCCATACAGATTAAAGAGATGTTAGAGGAGAAAGGTTTTATTGATATGCCTATCTCAAAAGAAGAGGACATCGTTAGCCAAATAGAGAAATTGAAGACGGAGAAGAATGCTGTGATACTAGGTCACTTCTATATATCTCCTGAACTACAGGATATTTCAGACTTCCTAGGGGACAGTCTGGCACTTGCAAGAAAAGCACAAGAGACAGATGCGGATATCATCGTTTTCTTAGGAGTTCACTTTATGGGTGAGACAGCTAAAATTTTGAACCCTTCAAAGAAAGTGATTATTCCAGATCTTAATGCGGGATGCTCTCTTGCTGAGTCTGCTCCAAAAGATGCTTTTGCTGCGTTTAAATCGAAATATCCAGATCATCAAGTTATTTCTTACATCAACTGTACTGCGGATATTAAAACGTTGACAGATGTGGTTGTCACTTCATCTAATGCAAGGCAGATTGTGGATTCTTTTCCTGACGATGCTAAGTTGATCTTTGCTCCGGACAAGAACTTAGGGAACTATATGAACTCGGTTACAGGTCGTGATATGGTACTTTGGGATGGTGCTTGTATGGTACACGAAAAGTACTCTCTGGAGAAGATCATCAAACTAATGGATGAGAACGAAGATGCAAAATTTATTGCCCACCCAGAGTGTGAACAACCTGTTTTGATGGTTGCTGATTTCGTAGGATCAACCACTGCTTTGTTGAATTTCGTGAAAGAGAGTAACGATAAGAAATTTATTATTGCAACTGAGAGTGGCATTCTTCATCAAATGAGTAAGGAGTGTCCAGATAAGATACTTATTCCTGCTCCATCTGTGGATTCGACTTGTGGATGTAACGATTGTACTTTTATGAAGCTGAATACACTTCCTAAATTGTATAATGCATTGAAGTATGAGCAACCAGAAATAATTTTGTCTGAAGAGACAATTGAACAAGCAAAGTCTCCAATATTACGAATGTTGGAGTTATCTAAGTGATGTTCAAGAAAATAATATAAATATGAAGAATCTCTGTTACGATTGTGGCAGGGATTTTGTATTTTAACACCTTGATATTTTGATCTTGATTGATCTAATCCCAATTCTATCTCGAGAAAGTAGTATTGGTGTGAAATGGAAACGACATGAATAAATTTGATATGAAAAAAATATTTAGATCTTTAAGTTTTCTTCTCCTCCTTTCATCCTTAATTATTAGCGGATGTAAAAAGAGTAGTAATAATGATAATAGCACTACGAAACCTACTGAACCACAATTGCCAGGTACGTATTATGGATCAGTGACGATTAATGCCTCTGATTCAGATGAAATACTTAAGAAATTTGCTGATGAGAAATATGATCGAATTAGTGGGTCTTTAACCGTTACCTATGCACATGATAATCTATCTAGTTTAAGTACGGTAAGAGAAATCACAGGATCATTAAATATTAATGGGATAGATGTTACAGATATTGATTTTGTTCCTAAGTTAGATCAAGTAGGAGGGAGTGTTATTCTTAGAGATTTATCTAAGGTTACAACACTAAACGGTCTTTCTCTTGTCGATAGTATCAGTGGTGGATTAACAATAATAAGTTGTCCTGAAATAACCAACTTAGAGGGATTAGATGCATTGATTCTTCTTAGAGGAACTTTGATGTTAGAGAATCTAGACAAATTAGCTAGTCTTGAAAATTTGTCTAAATTGAAAGAGTTAAATGGCTCATTAATAATGAATCAATGTAATGCCATTGAGTCATTGAATGGAACAGCATTGATCGACTCTATCCCAGGTAATGTAGTGTTGAGGAATTGCGATATGTTGAATAACTTTGATGGGCTGGATAATGTAAAATATTTAAGTGGAAAGGTCGAAGTAAATAATCTTTCTGCTTTAGTAGACCTCTCGTTGTTACCGAAAGTGGATACCATCAGAATGAATGTACTGGTGTCGAATTGCGATGGGTTAGAGACCGTAACTGGTTTTGGAAGTGTTGAAGAGATTAAAGAAGGACTTCAATTTCAAAACTGCCCGGTGCTTAATACTGTTTCTGGTTTTACAAAGTTAGATTCGATTGGAGGAACACTATCTGCCCAATATTGTGATCATTTAGGTAACTTCAGCGGATTGTCAAGTTTGCGATTAATTAAAGGTAACTTGGAGTTATTAGGATCATCAGAGATGACAGCATTGACTGGTTTTACTTCACCTCTTCGTATTAATGGAAAACTGAATGTCCGTAATAACTTAAAACTTACCTCACTAGGTGATGGTGCTGATGCAAGTGCAACAGGTTTGGCTGTAATAAGAGAGGTTCATGGAGGTATAGATATATTCTATAATAAAGAGTTGTCAGCATATTGTCCTCTAGCTAATATCACGACATTAGAAGGTGCATTTAGTTGCTTTGGAAACAAAGAAGATGCAAAATCCTTAGATGGAGTCAAGGAGATGTGTAAATAGATAGTTTTACCTTTTCTTTATATACAACAAGAGTCACCCTTGGAATTGAGGTGACTCTTGTTGTAAATAGGCGCTAATGAATTAAATTATTCAATCACATCAATCCACCCGTGTTTGTCTTCTACTGTACCATATTGAATGCCACGAAGTGTATCATATAGCTTAGTGCTAACTTTTCCAGCATCGGTGCCGTAATTGTATTCTTTGTTTTCTTCCACGTCTACAATACGCTTAATCGGTGATATTACAGCAGCAGTACCACATGCTCCAACTTCATCAAAGGTTGCAAGTTCCTCCTCTTCGATAGGGCGAACCTCTACATTCATTCCTAGGTCAGTTGCAATTTGTCTAAGACTCTTATTTGTGATAGACTCTAAGATTGATGATGATCGAGGAGTGATATATTTATTTCCTTGAATCGCAAAGAAGTTTGCAGGTCCACATTCATCGATATATTTTTTTTCTTTTGCATCCAAATATAGAACGGCAGAGAAACCTTCAGAGTGAGCTCTTTCTCCAGCAACCATACTTGCAGCATAATTACCGCCAACCTTGAATTTTCCTGTTCCATGTGGTGCTGCACGATCATATTCACGATATATCGCAAGATCAGTTGGTTTAAAACCTTCTTTGAAGTATGGTCCAACAGGCATTACAAATACTACGAATAGATATTCATCTGCCGGTTTTACTCCTACTTGTGCACCTGTTCCGATTAAAAGAGGTCTGATATATAGTGAAGCACCACTTTCGTATGGAGGAATAAAGTGTTCATTAAGCTCAATCGCTTTTTTGACAGCATTACAGAAAATGTCTTCAGGAATTGGTTGCATACGTATACCTTCTGCAGATTCTGACATGCGTTTAGCATTATCCTTCATTCTGAAAACACGTATCTTACCATCTTTGCCCTTAAATGCTTTTAAGCCTTCGAAACATTCTTGACCGTAGTGAAGACAAGTTGCACCCATGTGCATGGTTATTTCTTCAGAAGAATGTGTTTCTAGTCCTCCCCATTTGCCATCTTTGAAATAGCAACGTACATTATAATCGGTTTTAGAGTAACCAAACCCGAGATTTTTCCAGTCTTTAGTTTCCATCTCTATCGTTTAAGATTGTTATCAATAAAGAAGCCTTATATTGATTTAAGGCATCGTGTGTCGTTTAATATTGTTAGCAATAAGATGAAAGTGTGGATCTTATGCCATATTTCAAAAGGAATTTCTGTTAATATCCTTATGAAATCAAAGGTACAAATAGTAAAAGTAAAATATACTAACAAATAAGCATATAAATATCAAAGAAAATAGATAAATTTACTCTTTGGTATATAGTTAAATTAATATTAGGATCAATCTAAAAAATACTTTTATGAAATACATATTTTGGACCATGGTATTGATTGGATTTGCTTTTACTTCATGTCATAGTCTAAAAAAATCTTCTTCCGAAGAGACAAAAACTGAAAGTACCAAAGCGAAATCAACACCACTAACAGTCAAGAAAGAGAAAGTCGTGGCAGCAAAAGGAGAGGATTCTTCTGTTGGCAACTTTAAATATTATATTATTTGGGGAAGTTTCCAACATCAGGAAAATGCTCTAAAATTAAAGAAGCAGTTAATCGACGAATACCAAACACCGGCTTTTATTCTAGTCAATGAAGAAGGTTGGTTTCGTGTCTGTTTCGAGAGTCATAATAAAGAGAAAAGCGCACGAGCACGTATTCAACAGTTACGAGACAAATATCCTAATTTTGAGACAATGTGGTTGTTGATTAATAAATTATAAGTAAAAATCCCAAAGCAAAATATATGCTTTGGGATTTTTAATAGCGTATCAAACATTACACAGTAAGAATATCTACTTCTTTAGCTTTTAGTAGTTCGTCGACTTTCTTGATGTATTTATCCGTAAGCACCTGTACATCTGCTAATGAGTTCTTCTCTTGATCTTCAGAGATCTCAGTTGCTTTTAACATTTTTTTGAAAGTGTCGTTCGCATCTTTACGTGCACCACGTATAGCGATCTTAGCATTCTCTCCAGCAGTATTAGCATCTTTAACAAGCCCTTTACGACGTTCTTCAGTCAATGGTGGTACATTAAGACGAATAACCTCCCCATTATTATCAGGATTTAGCCCAAGATTAGAGTTTATTAGAGCCTTTTCAATATCTGGAATAAGTTGCTTCTCCCATGGCTGTACTGCAATTGTACGTGCATCAGGAGTATTGACATTTGCAACTTGAGATAGAGGGGTTGGAGACCCATAGTACTCGACCATTACACCATCTAACATGCGAGGACTTGCTTTACCTGCACGAATACTTGCTAGTTCTTTATCAAGATGCTCAATCGTGTTGTCCATCTTTTCTTGAACCATATCTAAAATCATTTGTAACTCTTCATTCATTGCTTAGGAGTTTTTATGGTTGTTTTATCTATTTTATCAGAATAACTCAATCTATCCATATTTGTTCTTCAAATATAGTGAGATTAGTTATTATACACATATGTTCCAATATTTTCTCCATCGATAACCTTTACAAGGTTGCCAATTGTATCCATATCAAAAACAATAACAGGTAAATTATTTTCTTTACACATGGCTGTTGCTGTAAGATCCATAATTTTCAACCCTTGACTGTATATCTCATCAAAAGTAATTTGATCATATTTTGTTGCTGAAGGGTCTTTTTCAGGATCTGCTGTGTATATTCCGTCAACTCTTGTTCCTTTAAGCATAACATCTGCTTCAACTTCTATTCCACGAAGGCTTGAACCTGTATCAGTTGTAAAATATGGATTACCTGTTCCACCTGAAAGAATAACTACTTCTCCAGATTCTAGGCTTTCAATGGCTTTATCTTTAGAATAGAACTCTCCTACAGGCTCCATTCTTATTGCAGTTAAAACACGATTCGCAACCCCATTATTTTTAAGAGCAGATCCAAGTGCTAAGCTGTTAATAACAGTTGCAAGCATACCCATTTGATCTCCTTTAACACGATCAAATCCTTGAGTTGAGCCACTTAAACCTCTAAAGATATTTCCTCCTCCGATTACAATTGCTACTTGAACGCCTTTGTCAACGATCTCCTTGATTTGAGTTGCATAGTCGTTAAGTCTTTTTGAATCGATGCCATATTCTTGGCTTCCCATTAATGATTCTCCAGATAGTTTAAGTAGTACTCTTTTAAATTTTGCCATGATTATAGAAAAATGTTTTGCCAAAATTACGATAGATTAAGCAGATACGAAAATATCTATGCGAGAATTAAACGGGTTTTATACACCATTAATTCTTGAATTGCATAAAAAGTATAGATGATGCTATTTATTAGATCTTTTGTTAACTTCGTGAGTGAATTAATGAGTAGAATGTTTTATGGATGATCTAACGAATAAAGGTGTAGTTAAGGATGGTGTTTCGTTAATTATTACAACATATAATTGGCCGGAGGCACTCGATATTGTTTTGGAACGAGTTGTTAACCAGTCAGTTATGCCTAATGAGGTTATTGTTGCAGATGATGGTTCAACTGAGGAAACAAAAGAACTAATTGATCTTTGGAGGGAACAATTTCCTGTTCCTGTCATCCATTCATGGATTGAAGATGAGGGGTTTAGAGCTTCAATGAGCCGTAATATGGCAATTAAGCAATCTTCATATAGTTATCTGATTTTTCTTGATGGTGATATTTTGATTCGCAGAAGATTTGTAGAGGATCACCTTAAAGCACGGGAAAAAGGATATTTCTTGGCAGGTTCAAGAGCTAGACTAAGTAAAGAGTTGTCGGATAGATTATTATCAAAAGAAATCCGTAGGGAAGGGTTTTTCACAAAAGGGGTCGGACGTAGATTGGTCTTTCTTCACTGTCCATGGTATCATAAGTTTGTAAAAGGAATTACAGATCACTATAAGAAAGTTCGAAGTTGTCATCTCTCCTTATGGAGAAAAAATATTATTGATGTAGATGGATTTGATGAGTCTTTTGAAGGTTGGGGACTTGAAGATTCTGATTTGATTGTTCGTCTAATGAACAATGGAGTCAAACGTAAGAACCTACCACTTATAGCTGGATGTTCACATATCTTTCATTCTCAGAAAGAGAATAATCGTCTTGCTGAGAATGAAAAGTACCTACAGGCTGCTATTGAAAGAAAGCAAACAATGGCAGTTAAAGGAATATCAAAGAGTAAATAGATTAATTGCTCTTTGATGCTTCATATAGTGTATATCTATTATGTGTATGTTTTTTTAGAGCACTCTTTCTTTTCTTACGATTAAAATGATATACGATACCAACTTTAAGTAAATACTTGGTTAAAAGAATGTAGTTGCTGAATTCTTTCTTATATTGTTTCTTTATCAGGGTATTAATTAGTGGAAGATAAAGTTCTTTGTAATTTATGCAATGATGAACATCATTCTTCTCAATGATTTTTAATATGAATGCTTTAAATATACTTTGTTCTTCATTGTTATTAAATGATTTGTATTTCCAAAGATACTTACTGATTTGAGATTCTTCTTCTGAGAGTGGGCCAATGATAGCCGTAAGGTATCTAAGGTTAATTTCATTAAAGTTGTCTTCTTGTTGTTTCTTTTTTAATGAACTAACTTGCTTGTTATGTACTCGATATAAAAGTAGTACTTCATCTATATTGGCTAGCTTGGTTACAAGAGCTGCTCTTGTCCACAAGTCATAGTCCTGAGTCGAACACAAAGATTCATCATAGAATAGATTGTACTTCTTGACATCTTCAGTTCTAATCAAAACGGAGGGATGTGCTAAACAGCTTTTGAAAATTAGTTTTGCTTTTATCTCTTGTGGAGTCGATAAATTAATCCAAAACTTCTTAGATTTTCCAAACATTTTTATTTGGCTACCTACAATCGATATATCCTTGTTTTTTTCAAGAAAGTCTATCTGCTTTTCAAATCTTGTTGGCAAAGCTATATCGTCAGCATCCATTCTAGCAATATACTTACCATCAGCAATCTCTAAAGCACGATTCATTGAGTAAGCTAGTCCACGATTTTTATCATTCAAGATTATTTTGATACAACGATTAGATGTAGATAGCTCTTCCAGAAAATTATGCAAATCTGTATATTGGGGATTATCATTAACAATGATAAATTCAATGTCCTTTATCGTTTGATTTAAGATTGAGTTGACAGCTTCTGTTATCCAATTAAAATCTTCATTATAAACAGACATTAGTACGGATACAACCACTTGATGTGTTTCTTTCATCTTTAATACTTGATTTGAAATATTGTGTACAACATAAGAAATGAAAAATATGCAAATAAATATAAGAATGTTTAGGTTGTTTGCCTAAGGTTGTAAAAGAGTTAACTATATCATCTTCAATGTTCAGGTATATGCCAATAATTGGAGCTAACTTTAATGACAAGATCTCATTTAAATTGGTTTGATATTTTTGTCTGTTTAAATAATTACGGTCGTTTAGAGGATATTTATGTGTTGGATTTGTTCCATTGTAATTTTCTAAACAATCAAAAGTTCATAGCCAATATAAGATTAGTTGTTAGAATTAATCCCAATTCGTTGAACTATTTGAGAAAGATAGTATTTATCATCAGATGATTCAGCAAAGTTGCTTCCTGTTTCATTATTACTCTTGTTATCTATTGACGTGGGAACTTTAGCACCTTTGAGAAACCATTCATATTCAATATCTATATGACCTAGATCTAAAGCATGATAGCCTTTTTGACAAAGTTCATATGATAAAACTGTTGCAGTTGGACCGATTGCCAAGATAAATAATTTAGTCTTATCCATTTGAGAACAACTTGACAGTAACTCATCATAGCAATCAAATGCATTCTCACATTTAGTCAGTATCCTAATAGTCGATTTTGCATTATCAAATAGTCCATTCCCAACACCAAGTCGCGAAAATTCACCTTCTACGATCACAATGTCTTTTTGATCCCACAAAGACCTTAAATCTCTGAATATATTATCACAATTAGATTTGTCTTTAAATATCATATATGGACGTGAGATAAATGCCGTTCCATAAGTCTTGTCATGTGAGAGAAATGACATTGTAATTAACCTATAACGTTTAATAATTTTAAACCAAAACTCTCTAGATCTTATAGTAAATTTTGATAATGAGCTATAAATATCAGGAATGCATACACAGATCTCCTTGTTATTACTTGACAATATTTCAAATAATCTTTTCTTTAGTTCTGGATTATTATCTTGGAATTTAATGCTTTTATCTGTTAGCATTAATGTAAACTCACCGTCACCAAACCTACAAATAGATTTTGTTTTTGCAATTTCAATTGTGTCTGTTATTGATAGAATCTTTGGGGGACTTTTGATGAATCTTGTGACATAATAGTCAATTAGCCCTTTTAGTGAAAGTCTGATCATTATAAAAAATATTGGATATTAATATGGGAAGTCTGAAAAATGAATCACTGCTAGAAATATTTTTATACTAGTAGATATGCCTTGTCGTTTGACGTAAATTAACAGATTTGTTTATAGAAAAGAAGGAATAAATAACGTATTAATACTACATTAAAATATTATTATCCCAATCAAAAAATAAAAAGCGCTCAAAGATAATGATTTTAACAAGATAATAAATGTTTTAAGTAATATAACAAAATACGCCTTAAGTTTTAAACAATGAAATAATAATATTTTTACTTTTCATAGACCTCTTTATAGACTTCTAAAGTAGTTAAAATACTTTTCTCTGTAGTGTGATATTTTAGAACATGTTTATATGCAGCATCAATAATGTGCTTTCTTTCATGCTGATTATCGAGAAGGTATTTTACATGAACTGCTAATGTTTTATAATCACCTACTTCGGCAGACATTCCTGTTACTCCATTTGTAATAATTTCAGGTATACCACCAGCACGTGTTGTAACGACAGGACATCTCAGGTGCATTGCTTCCATAATAGAGATCGGAAGACCTTCTCTTTTAGATGTTAGCACGAAAATGTCAAACTGAGGAATTTTAGATTTTGCATCATCACAGAATCCATAGAAGAAGAAATTCTGTTTTAAGTTAAAGTCTGATACTAATTTTTTAAATGTTTGAGTTCTCTTTTTATGCCCTCCGATATTAAAAAAGAATACATTTTTCATTTCCATTTTATTAACGAGCTCATTGGCTAGATGAATTAAAACAGAAAGATCTTTTGCTTCTGTATGATTCGCAATATTACCAATTATTACTGCATTATCCGGAAGGTTAAATTCGTCTTTTAGTTGAGAGACATTGGGATTGGGGACATATTCTGGATCAATACCATCATATACAACTGTCATTGTATCTACATTGCTAGATTTGATCGTCTTAGAGAAACCTTTAACTACATCTTTAGAAACGCAAATAATTTTTTTGATACATCGCATATTGTATTTGACCCTACTGATGAAAGTGGACGAAGAGCTTAGTCCCTTTTTTGCGAAAATTACTTTATAGTCTATATTCTTTACTACAGTTGCCATATAGTGCCGAGTTACTGCACCGCTATTATGTATATGGATAATATCTGGATTAATCTCAGATAATACTCTACTGTATTCATTTGCTCCTTTTATTGAATATTTTCCAAAAGGAGATATTGCATAACAATCAACTCCTAACTCTTTTGCTTTGTTATGTAGAGGACTCTCGTTTAAACAAACCAAAGATTGCTTAATTTCTTTATTAAGAATACTTGATTCTAGTAGGATAACTAGTTGTTGCTCATTACCTCCCCAGAATTTTGCATCGGAGAAATGTACTATATGCATAATAACTATTTTTTATTTTGTACAAAGGTAGTATTTTTTTGTTATAAAAATGAAGGTGTCGTTTTAGTTTAAGTGTATGGAAAAGAGGTTGTTACTGTTTGGTGTTCGTGACATGTCTTATATATAGTAGTATTTTAAATGTTTCTTCTTTATTTGATTAGTTGACTTTTGCTACAGAATGTTATTATATTTAGTTGTTTATTCAAAGTGTTAGATGTTTCGTGAAGGATTAATTTATATCATCCCCCTTCACGTGTTTAGTTTTAAATATAAATATCAATGATCAATAAAGTTCCTTTTTGTAAAGTCGTATGTGACGGTAATGAGTTAAAGTACATAACAGAGGTGATTGAAAGTGGGTGGTTAACAACTGCTTCTAAGACAGCAACCTTCGAGAAGTTATTTGCAGATTATGTGGATGCCACATATGCATGTGCCGTAAATTCATGTACTGCTGCATTGCATCTAGGCTTAGAAGCTTTGGGTGTTAAAAGAGGAGATAAGGTCTTTGTTCCTTCCCTAACTTTTACCGCTTCTGCTGAAGTTATTCGATATATGGGGGCAGATCCTGTATTTTTGGATATATGTTATGATACCAAAGTAATTACTGCAGATATTTTAGATGCAGCCATTAATGAACATCCCGATGTAAAGCATCTTATCTTGGTTCATTATGGAGGCTATCCAGCTCCTCTCTTGGACGATGAATCGGAGGGTATAATAGGCATTTGCAAGAGAAATGAGATTAAAATCCTAGAAGATGCAGCTCATGCTTTTCCAACTAAGATTGGAGAGAAATATATTGGTTCCATAGGAGATATCACCTGTTTTAGTTTCTATGCAAACAAAACCATCACCAGTGGAGAAGGTGGTATGTTAACAACCAACGATTCGGAGATATTCAATAGGGTGAAGACGATGAGACTTCACGGAATAAACAGAGATGTATGGGATCGTTTTACTTCAGATAAGCCATCTTGGGAGTATGATGTCGTTGCGCCAGGGTTTAAATATAATATGCCAGATCTAACTGCAGCAATTGGTTTAGCACAGCTGGAAAGGGCTGAAGAGTATCGAAAGAGTCGTCAAGAATCAGCGGAATATTATTTCCGACATTTATCTTCAGTAGATGCTATTGATTTACCTGTCGTGAATATCCCGAATGAGAACCATGCATGGCATCTCTTTGCGATTGTTTTAAATGATAAGAGTATGATTAGTCGTAATCTTTTTATTGAAAAACTGTCGGAGAAAGGCATTGGAACTTCGGTTCATTATAAACCGGTTCATTTAATGACTTATTATAAGCAGAAATATGGTGGAGTATCAGATTTGTCAAATACTGAGAAAGTGTGGAAAGGCACTGTTTCTCTTCCTCTTTTTCCATTCATGAAAGAAGAAGAATTAGCTTATGTATGCGATGTAATTAAAGATATTTTAGTTTAAAAATATTTAGTGTAAAAGAAAAGCGGGTGCCCATTCATGGACACCCGCTTTTTAGTGTATCTATAGTAGATCCAGAATTATCCGTTCAAAGAGTTGCGAACCATTCCTGTTACATTAACACCTTTAGCTTCTTGAGCTAGGTATTGAGAAACAGTCATTTTTCCATCTTTCACGAATGATTGCTCGATAAGAGTATTCTCTTTGAACCACTTGTTAAGTGATCCTTGAGCAATCTTCTCAAGCATATTCTCTGGCTTACCTTCTTGGCGGAATTTCTCCATTGCAATACGCAACTCGTTCTCAACAGTTTCAGCAGCAACTGCATCTTTGTTGATTGCGATAGGTGCCATTGCAGCAGCTTGCATTGCAACGTCTTTTCCAACTTGCTCAGGAACAATACCGTCAAAACCGATCATAGTAGAAAGCTTGTTTCCAGCGTGAATGTAAGGAGCAACATAAGCTGCTTCTAAACATGCATAGAAAGAAAGATCTAGCTTCTCTCCAACAACACCTGTCTGCTCAGCGATAAACTCACCAACAGTAGTGTTATCAATAGCAAGTGCTTTCAACGCCTCAAGATCTGCCACTTTGTTTTCAATCGCTACATCAAGGATTCTTGTTGCAAGAGCAATATAGCTTTCGTTTTTCGCTACGAAATCAGTTTCACAGTTCAAAACTAGCATTGCACCAAAAGTATTATCAGCTGAAGTTTTTGCGATACAAACTCCTTCAGTTGCTTCACGATCAGCACGCTTGTTTGCGATTGCTTTACCACGCTCACGGATGATCTCAACAGCACGATCGTAATCACCTTCAGCCTCAGTTAAAGCTTTCTTACAATCCATCATACCAGCGCCTGTTGCTTTACGCAACTTCATTACATCTTTTGCATTTACAGACATGGGTCAGAAAATATTAGGTTGAAAATTATTTATCTTCTTTAGCAGCCTCTTTCTTAGAAGCTTCTTTCTCTTTATTATCCTTTTCACGATCCATCTTACGCTCAGTAAGACCTTCTTTAATAGCATCAGCCATAATAGAAAGAACAAGCTCGATAGATTGAGAAGCGTCATCGTTAGCTGGAATTACAAAGTCAATATCTTGTGGATTTGAGTTTGTATCAACCATACCGAAAACTGGAATACCAAGGCGTTTTGCCTCACGTACAGCAATCTTCTCTTTCATCACGTCAACTACAAATAATGCAGCTGGAAGACGAGATAGATCAGAGATAGATCCCAATACTTTCTCTAGTTTCGCACGTTGACGAGTAATTTGAAGCTTTTCACGCTTAGATAAGTTTGACCAGCTACTCTCATCTTTCATCAACTTATCGATAGTAGTCATTTTCTTAACTGCCTTACGGATAGTAGGGAAGTTAGTTAACATACCACCAGCCCAACGCTCAGCGATATAAGGCATGTTGATTTCGCTAATTTTTTCAGCTACGATAGTTTTCGCTTGCTTCTTAGTAGCAACGAAAAGGATTTTACGACCAGACTTCGCAATTTGCTTAAGTGCAGCAGCAGATTCGTCAATTTTAACTACAGTCTTCTGAAGATCGATAATATGAATACCGTTTTTCTCCATGAAGATGTATGGAGCCATATTTGGATTCCACTTTCTTTTAAGGTGACCAAAATGTACACCTGCTTCTAGCAATTGCTGAAAATCAGTTCTAGGCATAATAAATAATGTTTACTTTCTGTTTAAGCAACCTCAAAGTAGTTCCACAAAGGAGATCTTCGAGGTTTAGATACTAAACAAAAATATGTTTTAATAAAAATGATATTAACGCTTCGAGAATTGGAATTGTTTACGAGCTTTAGGCTGACCTGGTTTCTTACGTTCAACCTCACGAGGGTCACGTGTCATGAATCCAGCTTTACGAAGATCAGACTTAACTGCTTCGTCAATCATTACTAAAGCACGAGAAATACCAAGACGAGCAGCTTCCGCTTGTCCTTTGTATCCACCACCATCAAGGTTGATTTGGATATCATACTTCTCAACTACATCAAGAAGAAGTAGAGGTTGTCTAACGATATACTGTAGTATATCTGATGGGAAGTAAGTTGCAATATCACGCTTGTTAATTGTGATTTTACCAGCACCCTCTTTCACGTAAACACGTGCAACTGCGGCTTTTCTTCTACCAATTGCGTTTATAGTCTCCATACTACTTATTTAATGTCATCTAGGTTAATAACTCTAGGTTGTTGAGCTTCTTGGTTGTGCTCACCACCTACATAAACTTTTAAGTTTGTAAAGATCTTACGACCTAGACGGTTTTTAGGTAACATACCTTTAACCGCTTTCTCTACTAAACGCTCTGGGTATTTAGCAAGAATATCTTCCGCAGTCATAGAACGTTGTCCCCCTGGGAATCCAGTGTGACGAAGGTACTCTTTCTGTGTAAGTTTCTTACCTGTCAAACGAACCTTCTCAGCATTGATAATGATTACGTTATCTCCACAATCCACGTGAGGTGTGAATGATGGTTTGTTCTTTCCACGCAAAATTTTAGCAACTTTACTGGCAAGACGTCCTAGTACTAGGTCTGTAGCATCTACTACAACCCACTCTTTTTTTACCGTAGCGTTATTCGCTGATACGGTTTTGTAGCTTAAAGTATCCACTTGCTTCTTTTTAATTTAAATAAATATAAAAATTAACAATTACGTTTTATTCTTAAAAACTCATCATCTTCGGATGTATCTGATATCCATAAAGTGGAGCTAACACCTATGTTTCTAGACACATTCAAGACTACAGTTCACAAGTATGGATGGTAATTGAGCCGCAAAGATAGTGTTTTTTACTGTATTTCAATAAGAAAGCTATTTTTTTTGTCATCGTTTACTAAGCCATTGAAGAACTCTCCCATTTTAACTGTTACAGCACAGATTTTATCTTGAAACAGTATCATTATTTGTGAACTAATAGGAGATGAGGTTTGTTATTTATTTAATAATAGGGGTATCCCTAAAATAGGAATTATGGTTAAAACGATAGTTAAAAGAACAAAAGTCCGCTCACGTTCTGAACAACATCGACCGTCTCGCAGTCCAGTTTCAGATTCTGTTGGATTGGATAAAGGTTCCCGTAAGCAACAATTGAATAGGGATAAGTTTAGGCAGTGCAGTCGTTTAATGAAGTTGACAAAGAGAGTGTGGGATGAAGGATTCTTTTCGACACAAGATAGAAATAGTTATCGGGAGTGCTTCTCTTATAATATGAATTATGCTTTTACATGGAATGGGAAGCGGTGGATACTTGATCCTGCTAAAGTTTTGTTATCAAAGCGTATTCCTAAGTTTCGCCCTAAAGATATCTCTGTTGAATCTAATGAATTTGAGGTGTTTTTTAGAATTGATAAAATGGAGATTACTAATGATTCTAGTGGAGGATACGCTATCTTCATTGATGATAATATGGAGGAGGTTCTCATAGTTGAAATACATCGATTGGGTGATAATCTGTTCACGACTTTAATCCCATCATATTTTAAAGCTAAATATTTCTATTTACACCTCTCTCTTTATCGTTCTTTTTGCGTGGACGATGTTACCTCTCGTGAGGTATATGATTCTGTATTTTTAGGTAATTTTAAAGGCTTAAAATAAAATTATTATGGCTATCATGAGTTTATATAACTACCGAAAACGTTTGCGGAGGTTATCTTTTGTAAATCATGTAGTTGGTGGGTTTTCTGCAGCTAAATATTTATATCTTCGTATAGAAGAAATGTCTATTATTTAAAATCAGATCCAGAATATGTTACAGTGGAAAAAGTTTAATGAGATAGCTAGGCTCATGGCTATTCTTGTTGGTTTCAGTAGTATTTTAACTGCTTGTCAAGATGATAAACCAATATATGAGAGCCAATCTTTCTCTATCTATAAAGATCGAGTGGAACAGGGGGCTTACACTGCAAAGGTCCATTCGAATACCCATATGACTTCTAATTATGAAAGTCCTTTAAATAGTATTAGTCGTGCTGTCGAATTTAAGTATAGTTTGAATAAGCAAGACAATGACCTTCCTATTAATGTCAATCGACGTATTGTAATTAGACCTGAAAATGGGGTTTTTGTTACTCCCATTTCAACGTTTGGTGTGAACAATGCAGATACTACATCCGTGGATGATGTGAATGATCTTTTAGAGCCAAAGACCAAAGTTGTTTTTCGTCTAGATTTAAGAGATGTTTTGGCATCGTTCGAAGAGAAAGGATATTACGAAGATCGTAGTGGAGAAAGAGTAATGAAGCGTGATTTCAATGGTGTATATATTGCTGGAGGTGTTCCACCTCTTTCTTGGGATTTCGAGAATTTTGGTGATTATCAACAGATGAAAGATCCCGACGGAGATGGCATTTATGAGATTAGCTATGAGTTTAATGTGTTTAATCCAGATAGGCATGTCGCAGAAGCGTGGAAATTGAAGAGTGATATTTCAGAATATCCTCAGTTTAGTTCTGATATTCCTCTGTTGAATGCTCTTTATGCGATGGCTTTGGAAGAGGCAAAAGCGGATAGTGAAAAGGATGGAACATGGAGAACTGGACAGAAATGGGGTGGGGTATGGACACGTGATGTGAGCTATTCTACCATCTT
The DNA here is from genome assembly GCA_028377305.1 of Prolixibacteraceae bacterium. GTDB lineage: Bacteria > Bacteroidota > Bacteroidia > Bacteroidales > Prolixibacteraceae > Halosquirtibacter. The sequence goes on from JAONJW010000003.1 coordinate 42,866, forward strand.
AGGTGTTGGAATGATTGATCCTACAAGATCTCTCACTTCTTTGAGAAAGAAGGTGAGAGGTGGTCGCATTGTCCAGGATACTGGCTCTGGAGGGGCTTGGCCAGTATCTTCAGATAGAGTGGTGTGGACACTTGCTGCATGGGAAGTATATAAGATCATGGGCGATGATGCATGGTTGAAAGAGGCATATGACATTATCTCCAAATCGGTAGAGGATGATTGGAAGATTGTTTACGATCCAATGACAGGGTTGATGCGTGGCGAATCTTCATTCTTAGATTGGAGAAAACAGACTTATCCACGATGGATGGATAATGTGGATATTTATAGCTCTAAGAATCTAGGTACGAATGCAGCACATTATGAAGTGTATCAGATTTTGCAACAGATGGCTGCGCTACTTGGTGATAATGAGAAGCTGTTGGTTTATAAGCAACGAGCAGAGTCGTTGAAGCTCGCGATAAATAAACATCTATGGCAACCCCAAAGTGGATATTATGGACAATACCTCTATGGAAGAGGAGCAGATGTGCTTTCTCCAAAGTCGGAAACATTGGGTGAAGCATTTACTGTGTTGTTCGATGTTGCTGATCATCAAAAGAGTGAGTCGGTAATTTCAAAGATGCCTGTGGTTGCTTATGGTGCACCATGTGTTTATCCACAGATTCCAAGTATACGTCCTTATCACAATAATGGTATATGGCCATTTGTTCAGGCGTTCTATAATCAAGCTGCCGCAAAGGTTGGTAACGAAAAGGCGTTAAATGCAGGATTGGCATCGATCTATAGAGCTGCTGCTCTATTCTTGACTAATAAAGAGAATATGGTTGCTGATAATGGTGATTTTGTTACTGCTTTAAATTCAAGTGAGATGTTGTGGAGTATTAGTGGCAACCTGAGTATGATTTACAAAGTGTTCTTTGGAGTGGATATCAATGCCCAAGGGATTTTGTCGTTTCATCCAGTGGTCCCAGAGTCATATCAAGGGAAGAAGAGTTTAACTAATTTAAAACTTCGTAAGGCTACCATTGATATTACGATGGAAGGTTTTGGTCGTCATATTTCCGAGATGTATGTTAATGGCAAGCGTGTGGATAATAAGCTTGACTTGAATGAATCGAAACATTATAAGGTGAAAATAGTTCTTGATAACAAAGGTTTTGGTGAAGGTCAAGATGTCAATATGGTAGCCAATAAGTTCCAGTTGGAGATGCCACAAAATGTACGTTGTGAGAGTGGTAAGATATACTGGGATCGAGTAGAGGGTGCCACAGGGTATCTTGTTTACAATGATGGGAAATGTCTTTCTACGGTACCAACAGATGAAAAAGCTCCATCATTCTCTTTTGACTTACCAAAGTCCGATGGTTTGACACATCGTTATTCTATCATAGCTAAAGGGGGTGATGATCTACTCAATTCATATATGTCTTCCCCAATATTGTACAGTAGCCATCCTACGAATGAACAGACGATACTATTAAGATCGTATGCTAAAGACAAGCAGGTTTCTATTCCTAATGTAGATAAAAAGATGGTTGAACTTTCGGTAGCGGGGGTTAATAATGTAGTTATGGTTCCCATTCGTACGAAGAGAGGAAAGCACTATCAATTCTATGTTAATTATGCCAATGGAAATGGGCCATGGAATACAGATAATAAATGTGCTATTCGATCGGTTTATGTTGATGGAGTGTATGTTGATCCTTTGGTGATGCCACAACGTGGGGTTAACGAATGGGGGTCGATAGGACATTCAAACATTATATCATTCACAGCGAAAGGTTCTAAGACTATGATTAAGATCTGTTTCGAGAAAGAGAATCGCAATATGAATATCCAAGTCAATCAAGCTTTGGTAAAGGATATGAAGGTATTCGAAGTGGAGTAGTTACTCGTGTTGTTCGAATAGCGTAAAATATTAAAATAGAATAGCCATCTTCCGACAGTTTTGCTGTTAAGGAGGATGGCTAATCTGTTTTTATAGTCGTTGGTTCTTACTCTTTTTTATTCAAGATAAGACGGTTGTATAGAAATAGTGCAACGACAGAAAAGATACCAATACCGTAGATCACTACCCATATCTTTGAAGGGTTGTATTGAATCCACAGCAAATTGGTCAGTTCGATATCCGAAAGATTCATCTTTTGAGCTACAGCATGGAAATATTCGTTTTGTGATAGTTCGCTAGAGATGGCAAAGCCTTTTTCTGTTGCGAATTCTTTTACGATTGTTGCTTTGTCTGACCATTTACCATAAAGGTCTCCAGCAATCACTCCAGCGAATAGGTTTCCTAAGAATACAGGGATAAATGAGTATCCCATATAAAGAGCTTTCTTCTCTTTGGGAGCAATCATCCCGATATATTCTGTGATCTTAGGTGATGATGACATTTCACCTACTGCAAATATAAAGATGGCGAAGATTGTGAAGTATACATTTTGTGTGTATAGAGACAAAGCCATACCTGTTGCACAAACAACGAAACCACTCATCATGGCATTCAATGCTTTCCATCTCATTACGATAGAAGAGATGATGATTTGGTAAAGAATGATGAATAGCGCATCCGAGTTAACAATAAACTCTGCTTGCATTGTCTGCGTATCAGCGTCACCGTAGGTGTTACTGATTGCAGGGTAATGCTCCGCAAACCAATGATATAAAGAGGTTGTATCTACCCACTGTGTAATAAATACAGGAAGGGTGAAGAACAGCTGATTGTACATTGTCCAAAAGCCAGCTACGATAATAAGGAATGTGACGAATTTTAGATCTTTGAATACCTCTCCAATATTACTGAAGATATGTGAAACAGTCTGTCCGATAGTTGTCTTCTGTATTTTTTCCTCTTTTTGTGGTTCATGATAGAAGTACAAAAGAATGAAGTTTAGACTGACAATAAAGGCAGAAATATAGAAGATGTTGTTTGGTTCTGATTTGGTTGTAAGCGTTATAAGAGGACCGATAAAAGCACCGATGTTTACCATCATATAGAAGATGCCAAATGCAATAGAACTTGTCTCTTTGGTACTTACTTTGGCTATCGTTGCAGAGATAACTGGCTTAAAGAGTGCCGCACCCAAAGCAAGGTATAAATAGACCATAAATACCCCGATGAAAGAGTCTACATGTGGAAATAGAAGGAATGCTGTGATATAAACAATGAAAGAGATAAAAAGTGTTTTCTTATAGCCTATGCGATCGGCTATGGCACCTGTGATGACAGGAAGGAAATATAGAATGGCAGTACCGACTCCCATAATCCAACCTTTATCTTGTTGGGTAAGCTCGAGACCTCCTTGATCAGCAGACCCTGTAAGGTAGTTTGCAAAAAGAGCAAAGAAGCCGTACCATGCCCAGCGTTCAAAAAGCTCAATAGAATTCGCAACCCAAAATGTCTTTGGGAACTTAGAAAAAACTTTAGTTATTGACATTGCGTTGTTTATTGTGTTGGTTATACTCTTAAAAATGCCTCTAGTGCTCTAAAAAGAGTTCCGATTTTGATAATCGAAATAGATCAATAATTTTATTATTTGTCCAAAAGTAATAAAAATAATATGTAAATGCTTTTTGATTGAAGTAAGTTGTTTCATATTATCAATGATAACGTCATTCCGCTTTCATAGTGTTAATGAGTGTGATTTTAGTGTCACGCATGGTGGGGGCATAATTACTCTATTAGACATTGTTTATCTGACTATTCTCATGGTGTCTTGGATCGTTTTTCTGCTTCTTTGTAATAACGTCAGGACTAATTTCGTACTTTAAACTCTTTTTTATACATTGGTGTGCCTTTCGGAAAATGTCATCCATTTGAGGAAAGAAGAAGCGATTAAATTTGATAGTTTATGGAAAATAGAAGAAGAAAACCTGATTGGCTTAAGATTCGTTTGCCAGAAGGAAAGACATATCAGAACCTACGAGGTATTGTAAAAGAGCATAAGTTACACACTATCTGTTCATCAGGACGTTGTCCTAATATGGCAGAGTGTTGGGGAAATGGTACCGCTACATTCATGATTCTTGGAGAGATATGTACGAGATCATGTAAGTTTTGTGCGACCAAAAGTGGACGTCCACTGCCCCTAGATCTGAAAGAGCCTAAACGTGTTGCCAACTCTGTGAAGCTGATGAAGCTTAAGCACTGTGTGGTGACTTCTGTCGATAGAGATGACTTAGATGATGGTGGAGCTCAAGTTTGGGCCGAGACTATTAGAGAAGTGAAAGCAGAGAATCCTACCACAACCATGGAGGTGTTGATTCCTGATTTTAATGGCGACACTGCTTGTATCGATAAGGTAATCGATGCCCAGCCTGAAATTATATCACACAATCTTGAAACCGTGCGTCGTATAACACCTAGTGTAAGAAGTCGTGCGAAATATGATTTAAGCTTGTCCGTGTTGAAATATATTGCGGATGCTGGTGTGGTAACCAAGACTGCATTGATGTTGGGCCTTGGAGAGACAAAGGAGGAGATCATGGAAGCGATGGATGATCTACGTGCCAATGGTGTTGAGATCTTAACAATGGGGCAATATCTGCAGCCAACAAAGAAACATATCGAGGTGCAGGAATATTTCCATCCAGACTATTTTGCGGAGCTAAAAGAGATTGGCCTACAGAAAGGTTTTCGAGTGGTCGAAAGTGGTCCTATGGTTCGTTCATCTTATCATGCAGAGAATCATATTCGTAAGATACAGTAATTGTTCGACATTATTAGAAGCGCTTTATGAATAAAGATATTGATATTATAGACTTAGGTCAAGGTGCCTATCAAGAGGTGTGGGATCTTCAAGAGAAGTATTTTAAAGAAGTTTTAAACATAAAAAAGCAGAACAGTTCATTGGAGTCGAAAAAGTCGACTCCTAACCGTTTAATTTTTGTAGAGCATCCTCATGTTTTTACTTTGGGTAAGAGTGGTGATGAACATAACCTATTGGCAAACTATATACAGTTACAGGCCAAAGATGCTGAGTTTGTAAAGACCAATAGAGGTGGAGATATTACTTATCATGGACCAGGGCAGATCGTAGGATATCCCATATTCGATTTAGAGAACTTCAATATTGGTTTACGGACCTACATAGAACTGATGGAAGAGGCAGTCATTAGAACGATCGCCGAGTATGGAATTACAGGTACTCGTGATGATGCGGCTACCGGTGTCTGGTTAGATACAGATAAGCCTGCGTTAATGCGTAAAATATGCGCCATTGGAGTGAGAGCATCACGATTTGTTTCGATGCATGGTTTTGCTCTCAATGTGAATACAGATCTTGAGTATTTCGATTTAATCAATCCATGTGGCTTTCAAGATAGAGGGGTTACCTCCATTCAAAAAGAGGTGGGACAAAGAATAGATATAGAAGAGGTGAAGGCAAAACTAGCCAAACACCTTACTTCTCTAATTCAAGACGCTCCTTTTGACGTCTGATCCCAATTGTTTTACCTATATATTGACCAAGGAAATAAGATCCAAAAAGAAAAGGTGCTAAACTCCAAGTTAATGATATTCCATTAAGTGAGCGAAACCATATTACAAACGGTACGGGTAGATGAATAAATACAAACCATAGAAATGAGAATTTCTTGGTGGATGCTCTAAAGTATCCAAAAGGTATATTGAAAATTAAAGTTCCTATACAGGTGATGATTGCAGAATATATCATGTGATGCTTGTCTTTAGTTTGTGGGGTTGAAAGTAATAAAATACATTTAAGTCTTTATATGTTTGATGTGAAATATGTATGTTAAATGATAAAAGAAAACAGCTTTAACATTGATTAACTGAAATGTTTGGGTGTCAAATGAAATTTATATGCATATTTGCAGTGTAAGGGAAAAGCAAATTTTTTCATAGGAATTTTAGGTTAGGTTAGGTTTGAGGATGTCCAACAGGACATCCTTTTTTATTTTAACGCTATTATATAGTTAAAAAGATAAAGCCTAAATGATTGATTCATCTAGGCCTTACTTCATATCTACAGACTCTATTTGAGACTAATATTGGTATAGTCTACTCTAGTATCTGCATATCTTTCTGCAATTTCATCTAATAATAGCAACACTTCGTCTAGTTCATCTGCACGTAATAATCTTATTCGGATGTCTCTAAAATTATGGAGGCTAGGAAAGTATTTGGCAAAATGACGACGCATCTCTTTTACTGCTCTTTCTGGAGAATCTTTCCAATTGACTGATTGTGTTAATTGTTCTTTTACATTATCAACAATCTCAGGTACAAGTGGTGATGGAAGAAGTTTACCCGTTTCTAGATAGTGTCTAATTTCTTTGAATATCCAAGGTCGTCCAATAGCTCCACGACCAATCATTAGCCCATCCACACCAGATTGCTCTAAACACTCTTTCGCTTTTAATGGACCATTGATATCACCATTACCAATAATTGGGATATGCATACGGGAGTTATTCTTAACTTTTGCGATCCAATCCCAATCTGCTTCTCCTGTGTAAAGCTGCTTTCTAGTTCTTCCATGAAGTGTTAGTGCAGCAATACCTGTATCTTGAAGTTGTTCGGCAACATCTACGATCACCTTACTGTTATCATCCCAGCCAAGACGTGTCTTAACGGTCACCGGTTTGTTGACTGCATTTACTATCTGTCGTGTCATTTCGACCATCTTAGGTACATCTTGAAACATACCCGATCCAGCTCCTCTATTAACGATCTTCTTCATTGGACAGCCAAAGTTAATGTCGATGATGTCGGGATTGGACTCTTCCGCAATCTTTGCTGCTTCAACCATCGATTCTATGTTATGACCAAAAATCTGAATACCAACAGGTCTGTCGAATTCAAAAAGGGTCATCTTCTTCTTTGTTTTGGCTATATCTCTAATCAATGCTTCTGATGAAACAAACTCAGTATACATTACATCAGCTCCAAATTTCTTACACATATATCGAAACGATTTATATGTAACATCCTCCATTGGGGCTAAAAATAATGGCATTGAGCCTAGTTCTATATTTCCGATCTTCACGATTTACTAATTTAATTTTGACGACAAATATAGAAAAAAGATTTTTAACTCCTTAATAGTCAATTGTACGACTGTCTCAATATGTTTTATATAAATTCATTACTGTCTACAATGATGCTTTGATTGTGAACAATTGTGCAATTATCTTAGCTTTGTGTATCTTAAACATAGAATCTTAGGAAATAGATAATATAAACTGTATGTATAATATTGAATTAAAAAGAAAACCTCTTATTGCGATATTATTTTTGTTGATAGGAGCTCTTATTTCGCAATTGGTAGCAGGTTCGTTAACAATCTTTCCCATGACTTTGATAGGAATGAATATGCAATCTCAACTCGGCTTAGTTTGGCTTATTGGGGTTAGTTCTTTGACGATGTTTGTAGGGACAGGATGGTTCTTTTCTTACACGTCTATGAAAGGTAACTTTAATGATCTTAGCTTTGGCACATCTGAAGACCGCAAAAAATATTTTATATTGATATTTTTTATGACGCTTCTTGCCATACCTATTTCAACTTACTTAGGTGAGTTAAATCAAGCGATCCCTTTCCCTAAATTCGCAAGTGGATTGGAGAGGTGGTTGCATGATCTTGAGAAAGATTCGATGGAGGTAATAAAAAAACTTCTAAGTACAACGAGTCTCCCTTTCTTGTTTGCTAATCTATTGGTAGTTGCAGTAATTCCTGCGATCGGAGAAGAGATTTTTTTTAGAGGAATCATTCAAAGAATGATTTTTAATAAAATAAAAAGTGTTCATAAGTCTGTGTGGATCGCAGCAGTATTGTTTAGCGTACTTCATTTGGAGTTCTCAGGATTAATCCCACGGATCTTTCTTGGTGCTTTGCTAGGCTACATCTATTATTGGACAGGTAGTCTTTGGATGTCTATATGGGCACATTTTATTAATAATGGGACACTCGTTGTATTGGCCTACCTTTCGTCTAAAGGTGTTTTAGGAATTGATGTTATTGATAATGATATCCCAGTGTCGCAGTTAAGTGGATACATGATGATGGCTGTTGTCCTATTTGTTCCAGCAGTGAGATCCTTATATGCGAAACGTAAATTATTTGAAGTCGAGAATCAAACTGTGGTTGAGGATAGTTAAAGTATAAGTCTATGGTTCTAATGATAGAAGTTGAATTAGACTTCAATCATTAGACTTGGATCTAGGATATTCAACTTACATTGACGTTTATCCGACTCTTTTCTTGCTCTCTCATATGGACGATAGACATAGGTTACTCCATATTCACTAGCTCTTTCTCGTTTTCTTTCAGAGGGAAGTCTTGAGAAATATCCCTCTATTTCATTCCATAGAGTAAGTATATATTGGTCTGCATCATTTCGTAGCTTTAATACTTCTTCGGAGAGTCTAAGTGTACTTTTCTTGAAAGTATTATGACTAAAATATAGGTCCTTAAATAGATCGTACTTAACTTTCACCACAGCGATAGAAGGAGAGTAGATTGGATTTCCTCTTTGTGCTATGCGTTCTTGTTCTCCAATAATATATTTCTCTCCCCATAGAATAAGATCCTTATCATTGTTCAGTGGAGGAAGTTTGGTATTGTTCGGGTCTAACCCATAAAAAACGCGTGTTTCAGCTTTGATCTCCTTTCTTATAACCGCAAAATTATATACTTGTATAAAGTGATGAAGATATAATCTTGCATTTTCTACTGCTTTCCCATACTTCTTACTATTCATATTTTGTTCTTTAATTGCCTGTTTCTGATTCAAGGTGGCTCTTTCATAAATAGGATAGAATGATTGAAGCTTAGCAAGAAGAGACGCATCAAATGGAATACTATTAATACTTTGTTTGTCGGAGATATCAATGGCTTTACGAATAGCTCGTAACCTTGCTTTATCAGTATTGGGCAGTCTACGATATGGCATAATTATCACGAATAAAGGGGCGTTATCCTACTACTATTATCAAATACTATAAGACATAACTATGTTGAAAAGTGTGCATATCGTTATGTTCTATATATCTAAAACGACATAGTAGAAAAATTGTTCTATAATTTAAGATTAAAGCAATTTACGTTAATTATTTTCAATATGAAGTTATTTCTTTCCCAAAAGAAATAACGATCTAATCATATGCCTCCTCACTTCTATGAAAATATAGAAATAGACATATGATGATTGTGAATTCAAAGAGAATAGATAATATGGAACCTTCAAAGCCAAATTCTCCACCATTCATGATGGTTGTGGTGGTTGTATGACTTTCAATCACTGAATAGAATGATATACCGCTAACATTAAAACCAAATAATGATTGGAAGAAATTCCAGCTTGCGTGAAAAGCAATAGGAAACCACAAATTGTTGGTATATAGATATGAAAGTCCAAATGTGACTCCTGCTAGGAATAGACTTATTAAGGGGACCAATCCAAGGTTGGGGTTATACCCATGCATAAGTGTAAAAATAATGGAGCTAAACAATAGTGCAATATACTTATTATACTTGCTCATCAATACACGTTGTATATATCCTCTCACTAATATCTCCTCTGTCATTGCTCCAAAAATAAAAAAGAATATAGATGCAACCATCTCGGTTAGATTAAAATGTGTGCGAAGAAAGATTAGTTGATTGGTCGAAATAAGAACAATATAACCAATGATAATGCATAATGCAGCTATTATAATACCGAAGATAATGTCTGCGATCCGATTATTAATTCGTAGACCGATATCACGCAACTTCTTCTTTTCAATTATTCGTACTGCCCCCCATATTGTAAGCATGGTAGCAAACAGTCCGGATAAACTCGTCCAAAAGTGAGAATTTGAAGACATTTCTGCTTCTGGTGAATCAATACGAATACCCAACCACATTGTCGTGATATAGGTACAGATACCATATATCACGACCCATGGTACAATAATAAATAAAGACATTAGCCATAGATACTTTTTTTGACTGCAAGAGGTATCCTGAATAGCATCTTCTTTATGTGATATTTTATTGATATACTGAAGATTCATGGCATATATGGGGATAAAAGTATAATAGTACTTAATGTTGTAAATGTATGTTAAAATATATTATTCTAATATGAAACTATATATGTTGTTTAGCATGCAAATAAAATATGGACTGAGATGTGATATAAAAAAAGCGCCACTTGCGAAAGCGGCGCTCTTTATTATTTGATTAGTGCACTGCGACAATTAGTCTGCTAGTTTTGCACATAAATACTCACGGTTCAAACGTGCAATGTTTGAAATAGAAATTGCTTTAGGACATGCGATTTCACATGCACCAGTGTTGGTACATCCACCAAATCCAAGCTCATCCATTTTAGATACCATTGCTTTCGCTCTACGCTTACCTTCTACTTTACCTTGTGGAAGTTTCGCAAATTGTGAAACTTTCGCAGATACAAATAGCATCGCTGAAGAGTTTTTACAAGTGGCAACACAAGCACCACAACCGATACATGCAGCTGCATCCATTGCTTCTTCTGCATCGTCTTGTCCAATAGGGATCGCGTTACCATCAGGAACACCACCAGTACCTACAGAAACATAACCACCTGCTTGTTGAATCTCTTCAAAAGCATTACGGTTAACAATCAAGTCTTTGATTACAGGGAATGCTCCAGCTCTCCAAGGCTCAATCGTAATTGTCTCCCCTTCGTTGAATTTACGCATGTGTAACTGACAAGTTGTAATTTCTGTATCAGGTCCGTGTGCTTCACCATTGATGTAAAGAGAACACATACCACAGATACCTTCACGACAATCGTGATCAAATGCAACTGGATCATTACCTTCACGAATCAATTGATCGTTAAGGATGTCTAGCATCTCTAGAAAAGAACTTCCTTGTGAAACATTTTCCAACTCATAGGTCTCGAATGCTCCTTGTGATTTGGAGTTTTTCTGTCTCCAAATTTTGATATATAGCTTATTTAAAATCTTATCTGCCATCGTAATGTGGATTATCTAACTAATTATTTATAGCTACGTTGAACAAGTTTTACATTCTCGAAAACTAATTCTTCTTTATGCATTACAGGCTCTTGCCCAGCACCTTTATACTCCCAAGCCGAAGCGTAACATCCGATCTCATCGTTACGTTTTGCTTCTCCTTCTTCTGTAGCCGACTCTTCACGGAAGTGTCCACCACATGATTCATTACGTGCCAATGCATCTAATGCCATAAGTTCAGCAATATCGAATGAATCTGCCACACGAACTGCTTTCTCTAGTTCAGGGTTAAGATTATCCAATTCACCTGGGATGCGTACATTTGTATAGTACTCGTCACGTAGCGCACGAATCTCTGAAACAGCCGTTTTCAAACCTGCTTCATTACGAGACATACCTACATGATCCCACATGATCATACCCAACTTTTTGTGGAAATAATCTACTGGCTCTGATCCATTCGCATTGAAAAGTTGACTCAAGCGATCTGTAACACTCTTCTCGGCTTCTGCAAACTCAGGAAGGGTTGTCTCGATCTTAGGAACCATGATTTCATCTGCAAGATAATCACCGATAGTATAAGGAAGAACGAAATATCCATCTGCCAATCCTTGCATCAATGCGGATGCTCCTAGACGGTTTGCACCGTGATCAGAGAAGTTTGCTTCTCCTAATGAATATAGTCCAGGAATGGTTGTCATCAAGTTATAATCAACCCATGTTCCACCCATTGTGTAGTGAATCGCAGGATAGATCTGCATAGGGTTGCTATATGGATCAACGTCAGTAATCTTCTCATACATCTGGAAAAGGTTACCATAACGCTTCTCAATAGTATCGCGTCCCAAACGGTCGATAGCATATTTAAAGTCAAGGAATACCGCTTTACCTTCAGCATTTACACCGAAACCTGCATCACAACGCTCTTTTGCAGCACGAGAAGCAACATCACGCGGTACAAGATTACCGTATGATGGGTAACGACGCTCTAGATAAAAGTCGCGATCCTCATCTTTAATATCATTTGCTGAAATCTCTCCTTTTTGAAGTTTAACAGCATCTTCTTTCTTCTTTGGTACCCAAACACGTCCGTCATTACGTAAAGACTCTGACATCAAAGTCAACTTAGACTGCTGTGATCCGTGAACTGGAATACAAGTCGGGTGAATCTGTACGAATGCAGGATTCGACATGTAAGCTCCACGACGGTAAATCTGTGCTGCTACCGATCCTGAACATCCCATTGCATTGGTAGAAAGGAAGAATACGTTCCCATAACCTCCTGTACACATACATACAGCATGAGCACCATGTTTTTGAATCTCTCCAGTGATCATGTCACGAGCAATAATACCTCTTGCCTTACCATCAACAACAACAAGATCTAGCATCTCCGTACGGTTATGCATCTCTACTGTTCCTGCGTTGATCTGACGGTTTAGTGCTGAATAAGCTCCCAACAATAACTGCTGACCAGTTTGTCCACGAGCATAGAACGTACGACTTACCAATACACCACCGAATGAACGGTTAGATAGTGATCCGCCATATTCACGTGCAAATGGAACTCCTTGTGCAACACATTGGTCAATGATTAGAGGTGAAACCTCTGCCAAACGATATACGTTCGATTCTCTTGCTCTATAGTCTCCACCTTTAATTGTATCGTAGAAAAGACGATAGATAGAGTCATTATCGTTTTGATAATTCTTTGCTGCGTTGATACCTCCCTGTGCTGCAATAGAGTGTGCACGTCGTGGAGAATCTTGATAACAGAATGCCTTTACGTTGTATCCTAGCTCTCCTAATGAAGCAGCTGCAGATGCACCCGCAAGACCTGTTCCTACAACGATAACGTCTAGTTTACGCTTGTTCGCTGGAGAAACAACTTTAATACTTGCTTTATGTTTAGACCATTTCTCGGCCAATGGCCCAGCTGGTGCTTTTGAATCTAAAATGCTCATCTGTAAAATCCTTAAAGGTTCTTAGAATTTAATCATGAAGTATAATGGAATAATCGCGAATCCGACTGCAATTACCCATGCTAAGATGCGTGCAGCCACTTCTAATCGCTTTCTCCAAATCTGGTTGTTCCATCCAATAGTATGTAACGCTGACCAGAATCCGTGAGAAATGTGAAGTCCTAAAAGTCCGGAAGCAACGATGTAGATGATACAGTATAGTGCTGATGATTTAAATAAACCCGCAACAACAGCATAGGCATTTTCCATCTCAACACTTACACCACTTTGCATTACGTGAACTGCCGTAAGACCTTCGTGTGTGATCTTGAATTTCCACCAGAATTGTGCGATGTGCATTACCAAGAATGCAAGCACCAAACCTCCAAGAATCAACATGTTCTTCGATGGAGCTATTGGACTAAGCACTTTATCTCCTGAATTGTAAGAAATAGGACGTGCCTTTCTGTTCTCCAAAGTGATTACGAACGACCAAATGATGTGAACCAAAAAACCTAGTGCCAATACAGGCTCCATAATCTTGATTGCTGGATTGGTAGCCATAAAGTGTGCTGCCATGTTAAACAAGTCGCCACTGTCGTCAAAGATCAACAGTAAGTTCAAACTCAGGTGAACACAGATGAATGTTATCAGGAATAACCCAGTAACACTCATAAAGAATTTCTTCCCGATGGAAGATTTCATAAAACTGCTCATAAGTCTCTATTTAAGATATTTGAATCTTTATATAACTGATTTCTATTTAAATCTCCACAAATGTAGAACCCATACGTAAATAGATCAATAGATCGGCACTATAATTCGACAATTTAAAATGTTTCTAAAAATACAATTCAGTTAGTCTAAAATGTTCATTATTAATACGTAAACATAAAAAGTGTATTGAACGATCGAATCATCTACTAAAAAAAGTTGTATTACATACCTATTGATCTTCTTTTGTGTCTGTTTTTGTCGATTCTTTTACCTTTTGTCTCTCCTGCCAATGAGCATCAATTTGAGTGGTAAATTGGTTTAATTGAAATAAGAAAATCTCTGGTTCTTCAATGAATCCATGATGCCCTGAATGTTCTAAAACAGTCAAATGTCCATTTCTCCAATTCGGAAAATCTGCTTGTAATTTTTCTAACGGTGCTACTTGGTCATATTTTCCCGCAATGATATGTACGGGAATAGGGTAGCAGTTTACAAGATGATGCCAAGAGTGTCTTCCTTTCATTGCTTCAATGATATTTACCAATGAAGCGGGGGTCATCTTTTGAGCATCCTCGATCATCTCATCCATTACCGAACGCATCCTCTCTCTGTTTTTAGGCGCAAAACTGTCTGGAATAGAGATGCGGGCAATACTCCCTGCTTTTCCCTTTAAAACAAAGCTCTTCTCTCTCTCTTTAAGTTTTTGATACTCTTTGCTTGCTGCCCATGTAGCACTATGAATAAGGTTTAGGGATTTTAGTGTATTGGGATAAAAAGCAGCCATGGCTTGTCCCACGTAACCTCCCATAGAGTGCCCTGCGAAATGAACACGTCCTTCAATTTCCAAATGGTCAAGAAGCATCATCATATCTGCTGCAATCTCATCAAAGCTAAAAGGGGTTGTAACCTCACCAGCATCTCCATGTCCTGGAAGGTCTACCGCGATGACCTTATATTGGAGTGCTAGTTTCTCTTTTATTGGATCGAACGCCTTTTTCGATTCCATATAACCGTGTAGAAGTAAAAGGACTTCTCCTTCTCCAAATACTTCAACACAATAGTTTCTATGGTTAATGTTTAGATACAAAATGTGTATGATATTTAAGTGTTTATCTGAATACTGACAAAGATAACATCTTTGTGACGAAAAATAGACCATATGTTTTACCTTAATTATTGGGACCAGAGGTCTGCGTTATTTTTTAGTAATTATTTTGAATAAATAGTGCAAAGTCCTAACTCCTAACTCTTAATCCATGTGTATTTCATTTCCTAAGTACTATATTACTGTACTAGATGAAAAATTACGGATTAAGTTAGAATACAATGAATTTGTTTATTGAAGTTGTAGATAACGTAGTGACCCTACTGTCTTGACAAGGTTTATTTTATCAAGAACTTATAATAAGGGCATATGATTTATCTATTAAATATGAAAATAAATTAAAAATCGCATGAAATATTTCATATCTTAAACTAAGAGGGGCATATTTGCAGAAAAATGCAACTAATATAACAATGAACAATAGCGTAAAATCAAACAAATGGGCACTTTTGCCTATTCTTGTTTTCTTAGTAATATATCTGGTTTCGTCTCTTTGGTCTGGTGACTTTTATAAGATGCCATTGATAATCTCTTTCCTTGTGGCGGCATTTTGTGCCATTGCGATGAATATGGAAAGATCTGTTCCTGATAAAATCGAATCTTTTGTAAAAGGAATGGGAGATAAGAACATCATGATGATGGTGTTTATTTTTCTATTAGCAGGATGTTTTGCTGCTACAGCAAAGGCCGTGGGAGCTGTGGACGCTACGGTTAATGTAGGATTACATTTTCTGCCTCCCAATATCATGCTCGCAGGAGTGTTTATCATTTCATGTTTTATATCTCTTTCAATTGGTACTTCATTAGGGACAATCCTTGCATTGGCTCCGATGGCGGTTTCATTATCTGAACGAGGAGGTGTAGGCATCGCATTGGCTCTTGGAGCTATTGTTGGTGGTTCTATGTTTGGAGACAATTTATCTTTGATCTCTGATACTACTATCGCTGCCTCAAGAACGCAAGGGTGTTCGATGAGAGATAAGTTTAGGATGAACTTCAAAATAGTCGTTCCTGCTGCCATCGTTTCGATCGTGATATATGCCCTATGCAATGTTTCTAGCAGCGTTGAAGCTACAGGCTTTACTACACAAGAGTTGATTATGGTACTGCCTTATCTTTTTGTGTTAATCTCGGCACTGGCTGGTATGAATGTAATTTTTGTTTTACTTCTCGGCACTGTATTTGCAGGCTCAATTGGCCTATTGACTGGCAAACTTGCTGCCTGGGAATGGTTAAAGACCATGAGTGGTGGAGCTATGGGGATGTCGGAAATCATTATAATCTCTATGATTGTAGGTGGTATTGTGGAGTTGATCCGAATTAATGGTGGAATACAATTTCTATTGAATACCATTGGAAAGCGTGCCAATGGTAAAAAGGGAGCAGAGTTTGGTGTAGCTATGCTGGTTGGTTTGGTGAATGTATTTACTGCAAATAATACCATTGCTATTGTTATGTCTGGGCCCATTGTAAAAGATATTGCTTCTGCTTATAATATTTCACCGAAAAGAGCTGCTTCTATTATGGATACCTTCTCTTGTTTCGTACAAGGTATGATCCCATATGGAGCACAGATTCTCGCTGCGGTAACATTAGTTGGGCTAGACAAGGTGACACCAATAGAATTAATGCAGTTCTTGTACTATCCATATTTAATGGGAATGGCTGCAATTTTATCGATCTTACTTCAATGGCCAGTAGAAAAAGTCAAATCTTAACAACATTATATGTTCACCATTGTTGCTATTAGTGTAAATCAAACTAATAGCAACAATGAAAAATATAGTGATGCTTTGGGCTTTGATGTTATTCCTAGTAACAGGAAGCCTATATGCACAAACAAAGAACCAAGGAGTATTTAAAGGTATTGTTGTAGATGCCCAAACCAATAAACCCTTACCCTTTGCTGCGGTTCAAATTGCAGATACTACTGATGGTGCAATAACCGATGATGAAGGTCTATTCACTATCGAAAATATTAAACCAGGTTATCATGCCATCAAAGTTACGCTTCTAGGCTACAAAACGTTTATTTCTGATGCCCTTCTTGTAACCAATGCCAGATCTACTTATTTACAAGTCTCTCTTTCCCCTTCAGTGGTTGATATTGATGAAGTCAAAGTGAGACCGTCTGCTTTTAAAGAGAAGGTGGAAGCCCCTATTGCCTTCCGTTCAATCCCTATTGAAGAGATTGAGCGTAATCCTGGAGGAAATAGAGATATATCTAAAGTGATTCAATCCTATCCAGGAGTGGGATCTTCTGTCTCCTTCCGTAACGATCTAATTGTCCGAGGTGGTGGCCCTTCGGAGAACCGTTTCTTTTTAGACGGTGTAGAGATTCCCACCATTAATCACTTCACAACACAAGGAGCTTCTGGAGGTCCTACAGGAATTTTAAATGTTGATTTCATTCGTGAGGTAAACTTTTATTCGGGATCTTACCCTACAAATTTCGGAATGCCATTAAGTTCGGTTCTCTCTTTCGAACAGAAGGATGGAAATACGGATAAGATGAAATTTAGGGCCACCGTTGGCGCCTCCGACTTGGCATTAACAGCTGATGGACCAATAGGGGCGAAAACCACCATGGTTGCTTCAGCCCGAAGATCCTATTTGCAGTTTCTATTCCAGTTACTGGATCTACCTTTTCTACCAACATATAATGATGTTCAGTTTAAGATTAAACATAAGTTTGATAGTAAGAATGAATTGACTTTTATAGGTATTGGAGCTTTTGACGACCTTGTTTTAAATGAGGATGCCAACGAGACAGAAGAACAGAGATATATTCTAGGGAATATACCGACCAACAATCAGTGGAGTTATACTTTAGGTGCAGTATATAAACATTTCTATGACAAAGGATATCATACACTGATATTAAGTAATGACCGCCTCGATAATAGTGCAGAGAAGTATAAAGATAATGTGGAGACTGTAGATAACTTGAATCTTAACTATAACTCTTACGAGATGAACACTCGTTTTCGTTATGAGAATCACTTCTACCATGAAAACTTTAAGGCTGTATCGGGGGTTAGTGTTCAAAATGTCCAATACTATAATAAAACCTTTCAAAGAGAATATCTTGGAGATGAGGTTGTTGATTATCAATATAAAACTAATCTTGACTACTGGAAGTTTGGTCTGTTCACACAGCTAACACAGGCTTTCTTTGATCAAAGACTTGACCTATCTCTAGGTCTACGAATTGATGGTTCTAGCTATGCCTCTTATATGAATAATCCTTTTAAACAATTTGCCCCACGACTGTCTGTAAAATACAATTTCACGGATAAGTTAAGCTTAAATGGTTATGGTGCCAGACTTTATCAATTGCCGGTAAACACCACTCTTGGATATAAAGATTTAGAAGGAAATCTCGTAAACAAAGACAATGAAATTACTTTTATATCCTCTGATCAGTTGGGACTAGGATTGGTATTACGTCCGCGAGAGAATACAGTTTTCTCTGTAGAAGGTTTTTATAAGCAGTATGATAAGTATCCCTATTCTGTTCAAGATTCAATCTCTACTGCGAGCCAAGGTGGCGACTTTGGTGTGGTAGGTACAGAAGAGGTGACATCCACCTCTAAAGGGCGAGCCTATGGAATGGAGACCCTTTATCGTAATAGCGATTTGAAAGGGTTTAATGTGACAGCATCTTATACTTTCTTCTACTCCGAGTTCCAAGACTATCGCCATGTATATATCCCTTCATCATGGGATGTACGACACATATTGGCTTTGACTGTATTGAAGAATCTGCCTAAAAATTGGTCAATTGGGGCAAGATATCGTTTTCAGGGTGGATCACCCTATACTCCATATAACGAGCCGAAATCATCACTAAAAGAGGCTTGGGATGTACAAGGACAAGGGTATCTCGATTATGCTGCATTTAACACGGAGCGACTAGGCTCTTTTTCACAGCTAGACCTGCGGGTGGATAAAGCTTGGTATTATGACAAGTGGACGCTGATGTTTTATGTTGATATCCAAAATGTGTTGGCTACTGCTACCGATACTCCAGATGTATTGGTACAACAGTTTGATGAAAGTGGTATTCCTTTGACAGACCCTAACGATCCTAATAGGTACGATTTGAAATATCTAGACACCTCTTCTGGGAACATGATTCCAACCATAGGTATTATGGTCGAATTTTAGTTTAGACAATTAAGGCGTCGAATGGATTTAACATTGACGCCTTAATTCTCTAAATTATTAGGTGGTTATGACAACAACTTCTTAATCAGTTCAGGAATCTCTTCAGGTTCTCTAGCTACAGGAATACCTAATCCTTCATAACATGCAATCTTGTCTTGTGCAGTACCACTGCCACTAGAGATAATCGCTCCGGCATGCCCCATCTGCTTTCCAGCAGGAGCAGTTTGACCTGCGAAGAAAGCAACCACTGGTTTGGTCATATGATTCTTGATAAATGCGGCAGCTCTCTCTTCAGCATCGCCACCAATTTCACCAATCAATACGACGGCTTTGGTTTCTGGATCAGCTTCAAATTGTTCTAGTAATTCTAAATAATACAATCCCGCAATTGGGTCACCACCAATGCCAATACATGTGCTTTGACCGATACCATTACGTGTAAGCTGGTCTACCATTTCATAAGTCAGAGTTCCACTTCGACTTATAAGCCCTACATTTCCTTCCATAAATATATTAGTTGGAAGGATTCCAATCATAGCTTTACCGGGTGATATTAGACCAGGGCAGTTTGGTCCAATCATACTCGTGCCATTCTTATTTAAGACCGCTTTTACCCTTAGCATATCTACCACAGGGATACCCTCTGATATAGCGATAACAAGTCTTACCCCTGCCTCTGATGCTTCAATGATTGCATCAGGAGCAAAACGTGCAGGGACAAATATGATGGATGTGTCTGCCCATGTATTTAAAACAGCCTCTTGCATCGTGTTATATACTGGAACACCTTCTACTGTTGTTCCTCCCTTTCCAGGTGATATTCCTCCAACTATATGAGTGCCATACTCTATCATCTTTTTTGTGTGGAATGCACCATCTCTACCTGTAATGCCTTGTACGATGACGCGACTCTTTTTATCTATTAGAATGCTCATAATAACTCAATTTTGATGAATGCAATGTTTATGATAATGTAGAAATAGCAAGTTTAGCTGCCTCACTCATGGATGAAACGGTCTTCACTTTGCTTGAAGTACTTAGAATCTTAAGACCCTCTTCTGCATTAGTGCCCGATAGTCTGATCACTATAGGAAGGGTGATTTTAATCTCTTCAAAAGCCTGTAAAAGTCCATGAGCTACATCATCACATCGAGTGATTCCTCCAAAAATATTAATCATGATGGCTTTTACATTGGGGTCTTGTGTAAGGTAATGCATCGCTTGTTTCACCTTCTTTGGATTAGAGCTTCCACCAATATCAAGGAAGTTGGCTGGTGTTCCTCCGTAAAGCTTGATCATATCCATCGTGGCCATGGCAAGACCTGCTCCATTGACCATGCAGCCAATATTGCCATCGAGTTTAATATAGCTAAGACCATGTTGCTTTGCTTCTAGTTCGAGCTTTTCATCTTCGTCATCATCTCGAAGTTTATCTAGGTCGGGATGACGGTACATTGCATTGTCATCAATGGTCATCTTCGCATCTAACGCAATCATCTTTTCCTTACTTGTTATAACTAGTGGGTTAATTTCAACCAAGGATGCATCTTGATCCACGAAAACTTTGTACATCTTCTCAATGGTATCTGCGAATTGTCTAACAAGATGAATATCCTTGAAAAAATCGAATGCGACCTCTCTTGCTCGAAAAGGAGCTAAACTAGAACCTATAGGAAGAGCGTATTTTTGAATCTTCTCGGGGCTTACTCTTGCAACTTCTTCAATCTCAACGCCTCCTTCTGAGCTGACCATGAGAAGAATAGTATGATTGCTTCGATCGATAGTAAGACCTACATAGTACTCTTTCTGAATATCTACAGCCTCTGAGATAAGTACTTTCTCAACAATATGTCCTTTAATATCCATTCCGAGAATGGTATTGGTTGCCATCTGAAGTTCCTTTTCATTTGAAGCAAGTTTTATTCCACCAGCTTTCCCTCGGCCTCCAGTATGCACTTGTGCTTTCACAACAACCTTTTTATTGATTTTTCTAAAAGCTAAGATAGCTTCTTTGGTATCAATACATAGTTTCTCTTTAGGCGTACAAATTTGATATCTGCTAAATATCTCCTTCGCCTGGTATTCATGTATTTTCATATAAACAGGATTATAAGAATGAATAAAATGGCTACTGATAAAACATCTATTCTTGTAATATGTTTATATAAATCTCTTCTACAATGGGTTGTTATATAGCATGTTTTAGTTGAAAACAGCCCAAACGGTAATGATTAAAATAATAGCCCATAAAATCCCATAGACACAGAATTTCTTTATGTCATGGACTTTCTTATTTCGTTCTCTATGTTTAATCTTTCGCACAACAGTATTCCATGATTTGCGACCTTTCTTTGGATCATTTCTTGTCACTTGGTTTAACTGGTCCCATGCTTGTAATACTTTACGATATGCAGGAGTGAGATCTTCTCCATTGCGCTCCAATACTAGGTGCTCTTTCGTTGGATTCGTACCAAGTATATGTCGAGCCCAATGGGTCCATAAACGATGGTTCGATGTTATATCAGAAGTCGAATTATTCTTATTCATTGCTTACACGATTACTATGTTTGTTTACAGACATACGAAGCTTTTGGTTCGGGTTGGGAAGTGAGTATAATAACTGCAATATCTTACCTACTTCTTTTTCATATTCCTTTGAACTTATACCTAGGCTTCTTAAGACCGTTGGCTTTAGTAGTTTATTCCCTTCGTGACATTCCAATATCTGCTTTTGGAGAGGCGATAATATGGAAATGAAATTATTAAGCTGGTTTTCTCTTTCTAGGCTTATTCTTGAGTATGATAAATGCCGTACCCCTTCATATAGAGACGTTGAAAGATCCATATGTGTTAACAAATATACTTTTATCTTTATAAACATCTCACTAGAATTTTCCCAAGTGTTAATAGGATTAGGATGGTTAAACCATATATCTATAAATAGATCCTCGATAAGACATTCAACTATTTTTTTATTACAGCATATATCATATGCAAAGTTTGTGTATATCGAAAAATACTTTTCAAATGACCCTTGTGCCGCGTTTAATTCAGGCTTTAGGTTATGTCTAAATATTCGGTATAGCATTGTTTTCATGTAAGGGTTAAATAAAAGGTTACGCATTAACGTATCTTAAAGATAGAAAAAAATAGATTAAACATGTGAAAATTTTATATTAATTGTATGGCTATGTGCGTTAATATCATGTTTTTACGAGCTTATGTTAAGTCTGGGGTTGATTCTCCTAGTCGTTAGTGTGATCTTTTAGGGCTTCTATGTTGAGGGCGGTATCGTCTGAGCTATATGAACTATATATTGATATGCATGAATTTACAATGGATCTATAGTTGTCAAATATTATACACTAGAATAGACAAGTGGGCATATTGTTTCGTCTGTTTTTATTATGCCCCCGCAAACCTATGTGTTTGTTAATATTCAAGTGATATATAATTATAATCCACAATAATTATATATATGGTGCAATTAAAACCAATCATAGTATCAGTTGATATATCGATAGACTTGATTCTGTATACTATTCTTGGGAGATAATTATATTCTTCGATGCTACATCTTGAGATCAACTGATGTCATATTTAGAGAGCTGCAAACATGGTTAAACACTAATTGGGTTTAAAGGAATTCATCTAATTGTAGGAGTCTTTATGAATTCGGATATCATGTTAGAGCAAATGATGATTGTTACACCCGCATTTTCATCCAAACGTGTTAATTAGAATATACAGTATAGTTTCCATCTGAGAGTGGGAATATGATAATAGTTACAGTATTTATTCCTAACAGTGTGCTTTTTACCATATGAATGGCAGAATGTTATATGTTTTTTTATCGTTGAAAACGTATAAGTGTTTCAAATTCTATTATTTTCGTGCTATGATCTGAAAAATGTTTGTTCACAACTAATTATTAATATTAATCAATGTTATACTCTTTATGAAACAACAATCATCCTTTTCAAGAGCCTTTTGGGTAGCCAATTCGGTGGAGTTGCTTGAGAGAGCAGCCTACTATGGCGTCTTTATTGTTATTACTTTATATCTTTCACGTATACTTGGTTTTACGGATATGCAGGCTGCTTCTATTGCGGGTGTATTCTCTGGACTACTTTACTTCCTGCCTACGTTTAGTGGGGCATATGCGGATAAGATCGGATTTAAGAAAGCATTAATCCTAGCCTTCTCGTTATTAACAATGGGATATTTTGGACTTGGTGCATTGCCTACTGTACTTGAGGCATCAGGACTAGTTGAATATGGTCAACAGACCCATTTTAATGGACTCCGAGAGAGTGGACTAAAATGGGCTATTATTCCTATCGTCTCTCTAATCATTATTGGTGGTTCATTTATCAAATCGGTGATTACTGCTACTGTGTCGAAAGAAACAACCGTGGCAAATAGAGCAAAAGGATTCTCTATCTTTTATGCGATGGTCAATGTAGGAGCATTCTCTGGAAAAACTATTGTTAAACCTTTGCGTGAGTCAATGGGGGATGAAGGATTAGTATACTTAAACTTCTTCTCTGCAGCAGCTACTTTGTTAGCCATTGTTTTGGTTTATTTATTCTTTAAAACCTCGCATCGTGAGGGAGAAGGGAAATCGATTAATGAGATTATTAATGCGCTTGGAAAAGTTTTAACCAATGCTCGATTGATCATACTGATATTGATTATTACAGGCTTTTGGATGGTGCAACACCAATTGTATGCAACCATGCCTAAATATGTATTGCGTATGGCTGGTGAAGGTGCCTCGCCTTCATGGTATGCTAACGTAAACCCATTAGTGGTATTCATAACTGTAGGTGCTGTGACTGCATTGATGAAAAATAGGTCAGCACTAACTTCAATGACCATAGGTATGTTCATTATGCCTATTTCAGCATTCTGTATGGCATCAGGTAACTTATTGGGAGGAGAACTAATCCTTGGTATGCATCCTGTGGCATTCATGATGATTATAGGTATCGTATTTCAGGGGCTTGCGGAGTCATTTATCTCTCCTCGTTTCTTAGAGTATTTCTCTTTTCAAGCACCTAAGGGAGAAGAGGGAATGTACCTTGGATTTAGTCACCTGCACTCGTTTATCTCATCTATTTTAGGCTTTGGTCTTTCGGGATACTTATTGGAGACATTTTGTCCGGACCCAGCTCTCTTGTCTGAAACAGAAAAACTAACAGCATACGATCATGCTCACTATATTTGGTATGTATTTGTTGGGATTGCTGCTGTATCCGCTGTAATGTTAGTGATCTATGGGGTGATTACCAGAAAGCTAGATCGTCAAAGAGAAACAGCATAAGAAAGTCTGTAAATAAATAAAAGAATATTTTTTGTATTCTTTGTTTGCTTATTTACAAAAAGCACCTATATTTGCATCGCATTCATGAAAAATAGCATGGTTGCGATGTACGCCCGGGTGGCGGAATTGGTAGACGCGCTGGATTCAAAATCCAGTGGTAGTAATATCGTGCGGGTTCGATTCCCGCCCCGGGTACAAAGCTTCTTCGATCTTTCGAAGAAGCTTTTTTATTGCCTATTGTTTCAGATTTAACTTATCTCATCGGAACTTCCATCAATAGAACTTCTGTGTTAGGAGTATACGCTAAAGTGAGATTCTCAATATCCCAAATACCCATTCCATCTCTATCGTTTAATGTCTCATGGTGAACAATAACCGAACCCTTTATGACGAATAGATAAACTCCATTCCCTTCTTTATGAATACGATAATTAATGGTTGAGGTTTGATTAAATGATCCCCAATAAAACCATGCATCTTGATATATCCATACGCCCTGATCTTCCACAGAAGGAGATAATATCTGAATCAATTGATTCTCTTCCTCCAACTCTCGAAAGGATAGCTGATCATATCTAGGGGCTACCCTGTGTTGATTGGGAATAATCCATATCTGTAGAAAGGATACATCAAACGAATCATTCTTGTTGTTCTCGCTATGTCGTATCCCACTACCTGCACTCATCACTTGAATGTCTCCCTCTCTAATGACGGCTACATTTCCCATACTATCTTTATGCTCTAACTCTCCATGTAAGGGGATGGATATAATCTCCATATTGTCATGAGGATGCTTATCAAAACCTTTTCCTGGAGCGACCCTGTCATCATTTAGTACTCTAAGCACTCCAAACCGCATACGTTCGGGGTGGTAGTAATTCGCAAAACTAAATGTGTGATATGAATCTAGCCACCCATTATTGGCATGTCCTCTAGTATCTGCTTTGTGAATAACATGTTTCATATCAACGTCCTTTCATTTTAAGATCTTTTCTATCCATATAACAACGAAAGGTGCAAAATGATCTTTCGTTTTCTATATAGTTAGTTATTGACCCCATAATATAACCGTTCGTCACAAAGAATGGTTATCTGTCCCAATTCCTAGTGTTATATCCTGATGTTTTGCGTTAATGTGTTGTAAGTCATAATATTGCATTGAGTGGATGAGAGTGGACTTCGATCTTCGGATACACAAATTCACCAAGATGGATAAAAATATTATGAATAATAAGGTGGACACAATGAGACTATTGATAATGATCATCCTGCTATTAATAACCTATGATGCAACTGCACAGTTGCAGATAAAAGGCCATGTGAAAGACATTAAGGCAGGTCCGATTATGGGAGCAAATGTCTACCTCAAAGGGACACTTGTTGGCACCTCTACTAATATCGATGGACTGTTCGATTTCACGATCGACATATCAACAGAGCAGACTTTGGTTGTTCGTGCTTTGGGATATGAACAGAAAGAGCTAGCCATACACCCAGAACAAACCAGTATCATCATGGTCATATTAGAGCCGATGAAGATTGCCATCGATGAGGTCGTGATCACAGGAAACAGTTATAGCTATGGCGAAAACAAGGCGTTGAAGAGGGTAGATGCCTTGGATGTCGTCTTACAGGGAGGATCACAGGGAGATGTGTTAAATGCATTCCAAATACTTCCCGGAGTACAAAAAGGAGGGGATGATGGTAAGCTCTATGTTCGGGGAGGAGATACCCGAGAGACCCAAATATTTATAAACGGCATGCATGTCTTGTCTCCTTATACCACTACAGCCAATAATATACCCTCAAGATCCCGTTACTCTCCTTTTCTATTCAAAGGGATGAATATGTCTCTAGGGGCATATAGTGCAGAATATGGACAAGCTCTATCATCCGTATTATCTATGGAGACGAAGGATATTACGACCAATAAACTCGGATTAAATATATCACCTCTAAGTGTCGGCGGAGGTGGAACAGTAGCTTGGAACAACGGTTCTCTATCTTCCAATATAAACTACACCAATATGTCCTTATACAACACTATGATTCCGGACAACTATGATTGGCAAAAGGATTATCAATCCTTGGCAGGAGAGTTTGAGCTAAAGACACAGCTCTCTCCAAGAACGATACACAAACTGTTTGTCAGTTATGATAACACCACCTATCAACGAGGGGTAGAAGAGCCTTTCTCTACAAACTCTCTACGTAATATAGACATGGATGGGAGTAACTATTTTATCAATTCAGTAATTGAGTCTGTTTCATCCAAAGGAACAAAGCTATTCTTAGGTACTGCCTATTCTCATTCAGATCTCAGATATAAAAATGCGAGAGTGGCTGGAGACAACTATTCGAGGCAAGGTGATGAGCTCCATCTGAAAGCAATGCTAAGAAAGAAGGTGGGGCGAGGTTATTCGATACGATTAGGTGCGGAGGCCTACCTCTTTGATAACCAAGAGACGTATGTGGATAAATCCTACATACAAACCCTGGATAATCAATATTCGAATACCTTAAGTGCACTCTTTTGGGATAATAAGTTCAGGATAGTAAAGAGTCTTTATACCTCTCTTGCTTATCGTCTGGAATACACCTCTTCATTTAATAGCTACAGCCACCTTCCAAAGGTGTCCCTACATTGGGTTGCTTCTCCCTTACAATTGTCGGCAACAATAGGTCGTTACTCTCAGTTACCAAACTATACCATTCAGAATGTTGTGGATCAAGAGACTGCCTTACATTATCAGCTGAGTGCAACTTATGACAAGCGATCATTTCTATTCAAATTAGAGTTGTATAAAAAAGTATACGATGGACTTTCGCTAAAAGAGGGACTAAACTACACCTCAAATGGATACGGCTATAGTCAAGGTATTGATCTGTTTTTGAAAGGAAAGATCTTTCGTAGAAAGATCGATTACACTTTGGCATATGGATATAATGATGCCCAGCGACAAGAGATGGAGTACCCATTAATGGCAACCCCATCCTATGCAACCCGTCACAACATAAGTGGAACTGCAAAGTACTTTATCTCTCCGCTCAAGATCTATATAGGGGCTAGTTACGCTTACACCAGTGGGCGTACTTATCACAACCCTAATCGAAGTGGTTTTATGAATGCTTCGACAGCTCCAATTCATAATTTGGATTTAAATATCACTGCATTAATAAGCCCAAGTATTATCCTATATGCTTACACTACCAACGTGTTAGGTAAAGAGCATGTCTATGGGTACGATTATGCCGCAACTCCTAACAATGTAGGGATATATGAGAGGAGAGCTATTGTGAATAACAGAGATCGATTCTTCTTTGTTGGACTATTCTTTTCGTTGAGGAAATCAGCAGCATATGATGTATCCACTTTTTAGACCTACAGGATGATGAGAGGGGATACATCATTTGATGAGCTAGCACTTAGAATCGAACAATTACTATTATGGATAAAATGACAATTTACTAATTTAAATATTTGACAATGAAAAATCTATTATTGATTGCATGCATTATATTAGGAATATCTGGCACCTGGGCCAATGAGAAAGAGAAAAGTGAAAAAGAATCTAATGACTTTGAATATCATCTAGGAATAGCCATAGATAGCCTAAGCCATGTCCACACTTTTCAAGGTGGAGTGGCGACGTGTAATTTCTTGAAGAGGATAGAAGACCGATTCCCCAATGAATGGTTAACAACCTATTATATTGGATACTTAAATATGAAGCTATCTCTCTTTGCCGATAGCTCAATGAAGAAAGGTATGCTTGACGAGGCACAAAAGTATCTAGCGAAACTCTTAGCATATAGACAAGTCGATCGTTCTGAACTATCTGCCCTAAATGCTTACTACTATTATGTGTTGATTGCTTCAAAACCAGAAGTAAATGGACCAATATACTATCGCAAAGTAATAGAGGAGTGTAATAAAGCAATTCGATATAATAAGCAAAATCCTAGAGCCCATCTCATCTTATCCATGTTTAAAAATAAGATGAACGCATTCCAAGGTGGCAAACAAGAGGATTATTGCCATACATTAGAACGAGTGGAATCTCTCTTCCAAAATGCCAAAACCAAAAAGTATTATCCATCATGGGGAATGGACGACCTGAAGAGAGAGAAAACACAAAATTGTACCGCTAAAAAATAAAGTCACTGTTTATTGGTCTAAAGAGATAGCTCCTTTATTTTAAACCAATATTGCTGCAACATACACTGTAATTGCTACACGTTATATCCCAGTGCGAAGCGCTGGGTATAGATAAAAAACACACTGGAGGGCTGTAAGTCCTCACCTCCCAGAAATATGAATTCCTTCTTAATACAACTCTTATTTTGATATAGCCAACACAATTCTTAACATATTCTATGCATTAAGTCTTCTTGAATTACATAGTACACTTTAAGTGTTTGTACAAAACAAAAGCAAATCAATGATTTTTGTTTCATTGTGTAACACAAATAGAGGATAAGCTTAAAAAATGACATGGCAATATTCTTGAATCTCACTTGTTGCCAACAGCAATAGCCCAATAATATTTACATAAATCAATAAATATGATCAAAGGGGTATTGTTTTGTGCTTAAATTATCAAATGTTAAGATAGGCAAAAACAATATTTCATATTTATAAATAACATAAAATTGTATCAACATAATTTAATTATTTTTATAATGAAAAAATTAATCATTTCACTTATTGTATTAGGGGGGGGGTATGATGTCATGCCAACAGGAAGCCTTGGATACAACAAGTCAGTCAGTAGATGCAAGTGCTTTTGAAATCTTGCCTACCATTTCTCAAAGTGAAGCGCAAACAAAATTTGCTAAGATTCTTTCTAAGGCAGTCTACAACGACGAAGCCGTTCGAAGCTTTATTCAAAGAGAAGCACTAAAGCAGTTCGATTGTGACTATGATATTCTTTATGGTAAAGTCAAAAATCAAGAAGTAAAAAACGGACTCACCTTCAAACAAGCTCTAGATGTATATGCTGAGAATGCAAGTACATTGGATCAAATTGAAAAAAGTGCTCCGCTTATCAATATTTTACTTCCAAACCTAGAATTTGCAGGTGGAATGAGTGCAGAAAAATGGGAACTTTCAAATAATAAAATCGGTGTCGTTCCAGATCTAGGCAACGAAAATAATACTGTTTTCGGTAATGGGGATTCTATTTTTGCGATCAAACCAACCGAAATGCCATGCTTTCCAATGTTGGTTGTAAAGAACAATGAAAGAGTAGTGCTAAGATCTCCAGCAACAAAATCAAGTGAAGGAATATATGAATTTATTTCTGATGCATTTAATCCTGCCTACAACAGGTCTAATACAAAATATAATGATTATGAAATAGACCATAACCCATATGAGGATATCGAAGATGATCTCTCTTATAAACCATTTCTTTATCTTAGAGAAGATAAGATAGATCAAAGGCTTATTGATGGATATAATGAACATGATAAGATGCTATATCAAAGAGAGTATCTGTATTACGATCTAAACAAAAATAATCGTAATGTCAAATCCATTAACAACCACATTATAGAAGAGCTAGTTGCATTCAGGATGAAACTAGACTATAAAACACTTGACAAAGAACATTACAAAGATAAACAAGAATGGAATGAAGATCAGAAAAAATATGTAAAAAGAAAATTTGACAATGAACCAGAAGATGGTCGTCTTGTTAAAGAGAGACTGGTAGAAAGAGGTGGTGGAGTAAAATCTAATCGCAGGGGAAAATTAATTCGTAAATTATGGGCTGGAGGAGATCTGGAATTTCTTTTTGTATTTTCGAAACCAACAGCAACTGGATCAAACCCAACGAGAATAGTATTTGCAAAACCCATAGAAGAAGTATATGCCATTAGATCGGTAAAAATTGAAGGACTTGATCCCTCATTTTGGTATCATTCTAGAGAATATTATACTGCAAACATAGAATCAATTAAAGCAAGGTGGGTATATCCGACCGGTAAAACAGGAGCACCATTTAAGCTAACACGTTGGAACCTATTAAATGAAGCAACAACAATGAAAGTTATAGCTTTTGAGGAAGACAGCGGTACTGAAACAACTTATAGCAACCAATATAGTTTTACAACAGTAAACAGTTCCGAATTCAATATAGGCATCAAAGGAACTGGAAAAGTGGGAGACATAGGTTTAGAAGGATCTATTTCTAGCAAAATATCCAATAGTCAAACCAAGCAACACAATGTAACAATTTCTTTTGTTCACAAAGATAATGATGATCATTTAGGAGATGGAGAATTACCTTTTGGAGATAACATTATCCATTCAAGTATTAAACAAGAACACAAACCAATACAAAAAGGAGGCTACACATACTATCCAATCAATGCTATTAACTTAGGTAAGATTGAAGTAGTTGTAAAACCCAGAGACACCAATAACCCACAAATAGGTGGAGAAGCTAAGAGAGATAAAGAAAGAGAGAGACAAAGAGAGAGACAAAGAGAGAGACAAAGAGAGAGAGAAAGAGAGTGGGAAAGAGAAAGAGAGTCGATAAGAGATCGTGACGATGATAGATATTAATTGTTCGAATCTAAATATAAATCCATAATTAATCATACTTACAATGAATTAACGCTATACTATTTGTGATAACTCATTGTAAGTCTAATCACAAGTCCGATTGTTTTTTAAACAATCGGACTTCTCTAAAAGAATAAACTATGAAAAAAACAAACGTACTATTTATCCTATTTATCACACTATTCTCATGTTCTAAGGAAAAAGAGTTTATAACTCCTAAAATGCCTTTGTCTGTACTTGGGGAATACAAATTAGTTGGAATACAACATGGTCATTATATGTCTGACAACAATCGAGATGGAAAGATCGAAGATATGTATACCGAATATACAACCGGAGATCTCAATCAAAATTTTGACGTAAACGAGAATGTAAACTTTTTGACTATCTCTCGAGATTATGATGGGACAAACTTCTCTGACTACTTCACTTTCTCATTTACATCTCCAGGGCAATTAGAAGATATACACCCAGTATCAAGTCCTTCATATCACCCAGTATTCAGAATGTGGTATACCACAGCAAGTTCTGATCTTAACTATTACTACGCTGACAAAACCAAACTGAGTTTTAAACGCATTGGTCAGAAAGAGGCAAGTCAGAACAAATATGGATCTATTTATGAGATTACCTGTAAAAATAGTATAGTTTTTATTAGTATCTACTCCTACTACTATAATCAAGAAAAAGACAGAGCGGATCTGATACCCATAACACTTATCTACAAAGATTTGGGAGACGACTACACTAAAGTAATAGAAGTCGCTAAAACAGTTAAACTGGAACCTGGAGATATAGACTAGTCCTCAATAATTAATTAATCATATACAAAAATGAAACACCTCTTATTTATCCTCATTGCTACCATATGTTTCAGCTGCAAGCCAACAGAAAGCCTTAAACCACAGTCCAGCGAGACATTAGTAATCTATATGGCTGCAGATAATGACCTCAAAGGCAATGCGCTGTTGAACGTATATGATATGGTAGAAGGCATAAAGGAGGATCAGAAGGTGGTCGTTTTTATGGATAAGGGAGACAAAAGCTCCTATATGATGGCTTTAAATAAAGAAAATGGTACGAATTAACGCTATATTATTTGTGATAACTCATTGTAAGTCTAATCACAATTCCGAATATTTAATAAACTATTGGACTATTCTATAAATAAACTATGAAAAAAATAAACGTACTACTGATACTATTTATCACACTATTCTCCTGTTCTAAGGAAAAAGAGTTTATAACTCCTAAAATGCCTTTGTCTGTACTTGGAAAATACAAATTAGTTGGAATACAACATGGTCATTATATGTCTGACAACAATCGAGATGGAAAGATCGAAGATATGTATACCGAATATACAACCGGAGATCTCAATCAAAATTTTGACGTAAACGAGAATGTAAACTTTTTAACTATCTCTACAGGTTCTGATGGGACAAAATTCTCTGACTACTTCACTTTCTCATTTACATCTCCAGGGCAATTAGAAGATATACACCCAGTATCGAGTCCTTCATATCTCCCAGTATTCAGAATGTGGTATACCACAGCAAGTTCTGATCTTAACCATGACTACGCTGACAAAACCAAACTGAGTTTTAAACGCATTGGTCAGAAAGAGGCAAGTCAGAACAAATATGGATCTATTTATGAGATTACCTGTAAAAATAGTATAGTTTTTATTAGTATCTACTCCTACTACTATAATCAAGAAAAAGACAGAGCGGATCTGATACCCATAACACTTATCTACAAAGATTTGGGAGACGACTACACTAAAGTAATAGAAGTCGCTAAAACAGTTAAACTGGAACCTGGAGATATAGACTAGTCCTCAATAATTAATTAATCATATACAAAAATGAAACACCTCTTATTTATCCTCATTGCTACCATATGTTTCAGCTGCAAGCCAACAGAAAGCCTTAAACCACAGTCCAGCGAGACATTAGTAATCTATATGGCAGCGGATAATGACCTCAAAGGCAATGCGCTGTTGAACGTATATGATATGGTAGAAGGCATAAAGGAGGATCAGAAGGTGGTCGTTTTTATGGATAAGGGAGACAAAAGCTCTTACCTTATGGAGTTAAATAAAGAAAATGGTACGGCCATCCACCGCCAAGTGGTTAAACAATATCCCGATCAAAACTCGGCGGATAGCCATACCCTCCATCAGGTACTTAAAGCAGTGATCGAGAGATATCCATCCCAGCAATATGGATTGATATTATGGTCACATGGCACCTCTTGGTTTCCTGCGCCGAAACCGAAGACCAAATCATTCGGTGTAGACAAGCAATCTACGATGGAGATCGATGATCTCGCAACGGCATTGCCAACAAAATTTAAATATATCCTTTTCGATGCCTGTTTGATGGGAAGTGTAGAAGTCGCTTCAGAACTACAAAACAATACCGATTACCTCATCGCTTCTCCTACAGATATATTAACCACAGGTATGCCTTACAAAAAAATATTGCCTATCCTTCTAAACACACAACAAACAGTAGAGAAACGATTGAAAGAGGTTTGTAGAACTTACATTAAACACTACAAACAAAAAGAGGGAAAGATGCAATCAGCAAGCATTGCACTATATAATCTTAATAACATCAATATGGTTCAAACTGTCATGCAACAGATCATTACCAACGATCCAAACATGAAAGTCAAGGCGGCAAAGGTGCAGAAGCTTCACAAAGATGCCGACTGTTATGATCTATTCGATATGGTACAGAAGAACTATGGATCAAATGCTGCAACGCAAATGAACTCTGCTCTCTCTTCCTTTATCCTCTTCCATAACCATACAGATAAGTTTCAAGAGAATCTTTCACTTGAAAGTGTACATGGGATTAACTGCTATATTCCTGTAGATCCAAATACCTATTACCCAGAGTTCTACTCTAATTTGCAATGGTGTAAAATAACCCAATACAATAAAGCGATCTTCTAAACTTCAGACATGAGATTCTCTTAGATTACTGAATTGTATCTTTAATTTATGCTAAAGCATAAGCCTACAAGGATCAACAATCTCTGAAGGATAAATAATAAAATATAATAGCAAAAAGCTATTAAGACCCCGTGAAACCAATAGTTGGGAATGCGTTGCTCCAGCTCGGCTATAACTACAACAACAAAAGATGGGTAGCAAGACAAACAAAGCTAGAGGACTTCAGTCAGCGTTTTTATGTTTCTACTTCATCTATAGATGTAATGGATTACACTATTTAATGGGCATATCCTCCGTCTTGTGATGATGTAAAGATAAGATAGAAAAAGATATCATTTTTTGATTAACTTCGTTAAGGTTATATTACAGAACGATTTTAATAAAATATATCGATGATATCTCGTTATCTTACATATCTTCTTCGCCCTTTTCCTTACAAGCTATTAAGTATAAGGGGCTGCATGATTGTCAGTGCCTTTATCGCCCTTTTTTTATACATATTTCAACCTTTTGGTTTTGGTAATTTCACTGGAAACAAGATACTGTTAGCGTTAGCCTTTGGAATTGCCACTTCTATTGGACAACTAATCTCTATCTACATTATAAAGGGGTATTTCTTAAGACGATGGGTGAAGAAATGGCT
Organism: Prolixibacteraceae bacterium; assembly: GCA_028377305.1. Classification (GTDB taxonomy): domain Bacteria; phylum Bacteroidota; class Bacteroidia; order Bacteroidales; family Prolixibacteraceae; genus Halosquirtibacter. The sequence goes on from JAONJW010000003.1 coordinate 77,293, forward strand.
CTTTATATATGAAGTGATTAGTATTTTGTCGTTGTTACTTATTATAAGTTTCTTAAACTGGCTCTGTTTCTATCTCTTCGTTTTTCCAGTGGTATTTGATGCTACTATTGTGGCCTATGTGTTCGGAATAACATTCTGTGTCGGTTTAATACCTGTGCTTGTGTTGAATATGATTGAAAAAAACCAGCAACTAAAAAGAGAGTTGGAGTATCACATAAACCCTTCTGTAATAGAAGTAAACAAGGACTCCTATGCCGGTAGATCGATAACTTTTATCTCTCTAAATAAGAAAGATAAACCTCTAGTTATTGATGTGAATAGTCTTATCTACTTAGAAGCACTAAAGAATAATGTCAAAGTGGTCTACTTCGATAATGAAGAGGTAAAACAAAAATGGATCAGAAATACGCTATCCTCGACTCTAATGCTATTTCATGAAAACCATATTGTCCAGTGTCACCGCTCTTTTGTCGTTAACTTACACCATATCGTTTCAGCAAAAGGAAATACCAACGGTTATCAACTTATTTCAAAAGCATCCAGTGATCCCATTCCTGTTTCACGTAAATATGCTGCAGATTTTCAAAAAGTATTACATTGAGCCTCCACTTCCTGTTTTGACTTGATGCGATCAAAAGAACATGAAATTTAATAACTCGTGAATGACCTCTCTTGGAAGTGCATAAAATACTTTGTTTACATCAGTTGAAAATGAAATGGTTACGTTTAAATGGTCGTTTTGTCTTATTTTTTTTAGAAGAATAAGTTGCAAACAACTTATTAATTCTATTATATTTGCACCGCATACATGATAACAGCATGACTGCAATATACGCCCGGGTGGCGGAATTGGTAGACGCGCTGGATTCAAAATCCAGTGGTAGTAATATCGTGCGGGTTCGATTCCCGCCCCGGGTACAAAGCTTCTTCGATCTTTCGAAGAAGCTTTTTTTATGCCCGTATATCATCTAAGATTAACTCCTATACCTCCATCGACCACCACAATCAAAGCAACTGTAGCTCTTTCTCTTAAACATATAGATAAGTATCACTGCTGCGACAACGGTAGTGACCACACCCATAGTTATACTCCCCATAACAAAAGACAATGGTATAAGTAGTCCAAATAGAAAAAGAACGAACATAATCATTTGCCTTTGATTGCCCTCTTGTCGAATCTCTTTCGATTGACAGAAAGGACATAAGGTCGTATCTTTAGTATTCTCTTTCGACACCACAATAAGCCTCTTTTTCTCCTCCTCTTCTTCGGGCGGTTGAAGATACCCTCCATCCACTAATACATTAAGAGCTTCGTCGATGCACTCCTCTCTTACATCGAGCTTTATTCCCCCAATAGCATTAGAGTAAAAATTATGCGATTGCACAGTCAATTCATCTCTCATAATTGTCAGAATACCTTCCGACTCTAAAAGGTTCTTTGCCATATGTGCTTCAAGTGGCTGGTCAAAGGTGATAATTGTATGCCAATGGTTCATAAAATACCTATTTAATCACCCATATAATTATGAAAAGATATAGCTCATGTCATAATTTAATGGGTATATGATGGATTATACCAATTCGTTCTTCTGATTATCGTAATGGGATGACTTATTGGATCGATTCTCGATAACGAATATATATATATTAATTGCAATGAGCCAATAAATGTTTTACGTAGATGAGATAACATCCTTATAGTGATAATATCTAGGTATAATATCTAAATCTCGTGTGATCCAATAAGAATATGCCAACACTGAAACATCCATCTTAAGTGGGTTTGTCTATCCCTTGTTTTGATCTAAGAAAAAAAAACTCCAACTTTGTAGTGATACCCCCCTTTCATAATGTCTTAATGGACTCCATAATCTTTACTTATCGGTCATGGAATCATTGTTTCATTAAAGTGTAAAATCAAGTTTTATGAATAACCCTTGTGTTCTAGTAGCTGAAGATGTCGAGTCAAACTATATATACCTAGAGGCTTTGTTGAAAAAAGTATCCTGTGATGTAGTATGGGCTGAAAATGGAGTAGTAGCTGTTGACATGATGAAGAATGGGCTGGAAATAGATCTTATTTTAATGGACCTTCAAATGCCAAAAATGTCTGGTATCGATGCAACCAAAGAGATACGTGACCTAGGGATCGAAACTCCAATCATTATACAAACGGCATTCTCTCAAGAGAACGGAATTCATAATCTTATTGATTCAGGCGTGAGTGAGGTACTTATAAAGCCTATTAGACCTGCTCATTTCTATAAGGTCATCTCGCGTTATATTAACATTACGCCAATTTAAATTGACGTTTAATTCATGTTCTCCTTTCAGGAAAATATAGTATCCTTGTATAGAGACAATTTTAATTCAGCCTTTTGGGCGTTTATTATCAAAATACTAGAGTATGGATAATGTAAAAAAGCAACAACTGTTAGATCGTAGATATTTACGAATGGCGCACATTTGGGCTGAGAATTCTTATTGTAAGCGTAGGCAGGTAGGTGCATTATTAATCAAAAATAAGATGATTATTTCTGATGGATATAATGGAACCCCTTCTGGTTTCGAAAACAATTGTGAAGATGAATTTAATAAATCTAAACCTTATGTTCTTCATGCCGAAGCCAATGCAATTACTAAAATAGCACGTACAAGTAACAGCAGTGAAGGAGCAACCATGTATGTTACATCTTCTCCTTGTATTGAATGTGCAAAATTGATTATACAAGCTGGCATCGTTCGTGTCGTCTTCTCTGAATCTTACCGAGTGAATGATGGGGTAGAACTACTCGAAAAAGCCGGTATCATTGTCGAGCAATTTGATGTGACCAAAGAGGCTTAGAACTCAATATGTTGGTCTCTATAAATCTTTGATCTGTACTTTATACAAAATAACCATATGAAAAAAATACATCTGTTTCTTATTCTCTTAGGGATATTTGTAATGGCGGAATTCTTTAACATATACTACAAGTATAAGTATAGCAATTCTCAACTAGCAATTCCTACGACATCAGCGAAGTCTCCGCTACTTCAACCCAATAAGGTCGGCTTAATCATGAATATGATTCAACTCCGATATGTCGACACCGTAGACAATAAGAGCCTGGAAAATGACGTAATACCTCATATCCTTGAAGAACTCGATCCACATAGCGCATACTTTGCTAAAGAGGACTTTAAAAACGTGAATGAAGAAATGAAAGGTAATTTCGGTGGAATTGGTGTCCAATTCCGTATCGAAAATGACACGGTTATGATTGTAGATGTCGTATCTGGTGGACCTTCTCAGAAACTCGGAATACTTGGTGGCGACCGTATTGTAACAGTAAACGACTCTGTGATTGCCGGTAATGGGGTTGACAATGAAAAAGTAATGAAACTCTTGAAAGGAGAGATTGGTACCAAGGTCAAAGTAGGCGTGCAGCGCAAAGGTTTGCCTAAACTCCTTCAATTCGATATCTCTCGTGGTGAAATACCTCTATATAGTGTAGATGTATCTTATATGCTAAACGATACTACCGGATACATCAAAGTGGGACGTTTTGCAGTGACCACCTATAAGGAATTCGTGAAAGGATTAGAAGATCTACATGACAATGGAGCGAAACAATTTGTTGTCGATCTTCGGGGAAATCCAGGAGGTATACTTGGAATTGTAGCAGAGATGTCCAATGAATTCTTGAAAAAAGGGGATATGATTGTATACACCAAAGGCCGTACACAACCAAGTCAAGAATTCATCGCTCAAAGAGATGGTAGCTACACCGACGAAAAATTAATTGTGCTTATCGATGAATACTCTGCTTCTGCTAGTGAGATCTTTGCTGGAGCAATGCAAGACAACGACAGAGGGACAATCATTGGGCGTCGCTCATTTGGTAAAGGTCTTGTCCAAGAACAGATCCCATTCAATGACGGCTCTGCTCTTCGATTAACTGTCGCAAGATACTATACTCCTTCTGGCCGTTGTATCCAAAAATCTTATGACAAAGGGGTAGATGAGTATAATAAGGATATATATAACAGAATTAAACATGGAGAGCTAGAAGTAAAAGATAGTATTGCTGTGGCTGATACTATAAACTACTTCACAAAAAGTGGTCGTATCGTTCATGGTGGTGGAGGAATTATGCCTGATATTTTTGTCCCTGCTGATACAACAGGGTTCTCTAATCTATATGCAGACGTAATATCTAAAGGACTGCTGTTTAAATTTGCATTCGACTATGCCGATAAACATCGTGATCAGTTGAAAAAAGTAAAATCAGCACAAGAGATGAGAAAATACTTTATCGATCACAATGAGTTTGGTGATTTTATCTCTTATTGCAAAAAGAATAAAATCAAGATATCCTCTAAAGACATGAAGGAGTCTGGTCGTATATTGAAAGTGCAGC
>JAONJW010000030.1 GCA_028377305.1 Prolixibacteraceae bacterium
TTTGTTATTCACATCAACCACCTTGGTTTTCATCCCTATATAGGAAAAACTCAATTGTTTGGTTTTATCATTTACCTTGATAGTGAATTTACCATCCACATCAGTGATGGTCCCTGATGTTTCTCCAACAACTGCAACAGAAACACCAGGTAGCGTTTCTCCCGTTTCATCGGTTACAATACCTTTTATGACCTTCTGTTTTTGTTGGGTAGATTGAACTTGATTCTGTAAGTTCAATGAATTGCTATTTTGTTTTGTTTCAGCATAAGATGCATTGACTCCTAAGATTAATGCAAATGAAGCGTAAGTTATTCTTTTTATAACAGGCACAACGTAGGTAGCTGTCCTATTATAAAAATAACCAATGTTAGTTACTTTCATGTATTGACGAATTAGTTGGTTTATTGATTTTAGCGTTATTAGAGTATCCAAAACACTGATTAAAACTAACTAGGACCCAAACATCAAAACATGACAGATGTCATTTATTTTAGAGTGTGGATTATTAACAGTGGCATCTATTTTATGTTATATAATAGCTATTCTACATGATATACCCCCAAATTAATCGCCCACTAATGACTGAAACACAAACATTTACAATCTTTACTCTTTTTCAGAATTTAAACATTTTAGACTATTGTAATTTTAATCAAACAATATGCGAAATCGATTTAACAGATACCTCAAAATAGAAGAGGAACAATCTTATCAAAAATAAACAGTATCCCATATAAGGTTATTTTGACATGGTTAATAGGGGGAGGATTATCTTCAATTGAGATGAATTATTGATTTCACATGAGAATATATTTTCAAACATTAACACCTTTCAATATCATTTTAACAATACATAAGTGACTGATCTCAACTATGCGTTTCACTCTGCACGATACAATGTCTATTTTTTTATATAATCAATAGTCTTTTTTAATTCTTTAAATCTTTTCTCCTTATAATTTAACCTTATTTCATGATAACAATTATTAATAATGGGATATCAAATTTAAAGAATACACTGGTATGCCTCTTTTGCCGGATAACAGTTGTATTATGACAGCAGTAATTTAAGTTCCTCAACTATAGGGCTATTATCGATTTTTGCACCTATAATTACTATTTTACTCTCTCTTATTTCATTGGTGTCCCAAATGTTCCCTAAGGATGTATGAAAATCATCTCCTACCGACTGAAGTATCAATTTATTATTCATATCATGAATACTCAAAATTGACTTTATTCTTAGAATATTGCCCTTATTGCGCTTCAAAAGATTATCGAACCAACGAGAGATCTTTTCGACATCAAATTGTCCAGGTATCGTATAACTAATGGTTTGGATTTGATGAGTGTTGGACGGAGTCAATGGGGTGAATGAAATGGATGAGAAATCAACAATATCCTTCTCCACTCTGCTTGGATCATAGCTGCCAATATTTAGCATCTCAGACTCTTCGAACTTACCATAGGTTGTATGTTCAAATCTAGCCAATGGGTTAATATTCTGAAGCTGTTCAGCAATCGCTTTGAGATCACATTCATTTACAAGGTCACACTTGTTTATAAAGATCATATCTGACTTTGAGATCTGCACACGGACCTCTTCAAAGTTGGGAAGACGCTTCATAAAAGTTGTTGCATCCACTAAACCAACCACACCATCAAGATGAAAATAGCGTTGTACACGAGCCCCTGAGAACATATTAATGACTTGACCGATATCTGCCATTCCCGTTGCTTCAATTAATACATGATCGTATGTTACTCTAGAAAGGATTATACTATTGAGCATGGTGCCAAGCTCTGTATTAAGAGAACAGCAAATACATCCTCCGGTTAACTCAAAGACGCTATTCTTAGAACTGGTTTTAACGAGGTCTCTATCAATATTGATATCCCCTACTTCATTTTCTATGATCAAGAAATTCTTCTTTCTGTTTTGACAAAGAATTTCATTCAGAAGTGTTGTTTTCCCTGCTCCAAGAAAACCTGTAATAATCGTTACAGGCATAGTTGTCATCTCTCTCATATATTAATCAATCTTCGGTTCACCTCAACAACCTCTGTTCAATGCAATATTGCGCTTTGCTTCTTTGACAGTCAAGTTGCCCATTGCAAGATAATAAATTAGGTCATAACACATAAAGGTCTTTTATTAATCAATGTATTCCTTGCAAGCTTTTTATGCTTAGACACAAAAAGGACTCTCGTATTAGATAGAGAGTCCTTTTTGTAATAATTCCTAAGGTAGGATAAAACTAAGTTGTATATGAATTATTTCGTTTTATCAGGAAATACAGGGATTGCTGGATGCTTTGGTGGATTATTTTTAATCTGATCTAATACCACCTCAATGGCTTTGTTGAGCTGTGCGTCTTCACCATTATACTCTTTATGCGGATCATTCTCAACAATGATATCTGGTGTAACACCACGGCCTTCAATAATAAATTCCGAACCGTCGGATGCATAAGGCGCATAAGAAGGAGTTACAATGTGACCTCCGTCAACACAACGAATATATCCAGAGTAGCCCACAACACCACCCCATGTGCGTGTACCAATAATGGTTCCTAATTTATTCTTCTTGAAACGATAAGGGAAGAGGTCTCCATCAGAAGCAGAATACCCATTACACAACAGCACCTTCGGTCCTACATGTGTTCCTACAGGGCTTACGTCTCCCTCTATTTGATTGGTATGCATCGTGTAAAAAGTAGGAGTACGCTTCAATCTTTCTGTAATCATTGGTGAGACATTGCCACCACCATTAAAACGATCGTCAATGATCAAACCCTCTTTCTTCAACTGAGGATAATAAAGGCGTGCAAACATATTTAGACCATTGACTCCCATATCAGGAATATGGATATACCCCACTTTTCCTTTGGTCGCTCTGTTTACCTTATCGATGTTTTGTTGCACCCAATTATAGTAATACAACTCATCTTCACTTGCCAAAGGCTTCACATATATGGTTCTAGCACCTATTGTCGTAGGTTTTTTATTGACAGTCAAAGCGACTGTTTTATTTGCCTTACCAATTAGCCCCTCATAGATTGAACCTAATTCTTTCACCTCTTTATGGTTTATCGCAATGATATAGTCTCCATCTTTTACCTCTAATCCCGGAGTAGTTAACGGTGAACGTAATTTCTGATTCCATTTAGGTGCTTTAAGTATTTCTTTAATTAGAAAATAGCCTTGCGTAGACTTCTCTATCTGTGCCCCAAGATAACCACCATAAATACGTTTAGGCTCTGGATGTTTCCCATTGGCAGAGTAAGCATGACCAACATTGAGTTCCCCGATCATCTCTCCAATCACAAACGTTAGATCGGAACGATGATTTACATAAGGGACCAACTGCTGATACTTGTCATGTACCTTTTGCCAATCCACTCCATGCATGTTTTTGGCATAGAAATAATCACGCATCTGTCTCCAACATTCGTTGTAGATTTGCATCCACTCCTGACGAAGATCTAGTTCTCCTTGCATTTGAGATGTATCTACAACCTTATCCGCTTTACCAGGTTGCTTTAATGAATTAAGCACATTTATACGTCCTTTGTTTAAAGTAACGAACTGCTTCATGTCACTGGTTGGACTCCATGAAAACTGACCTATCTTTTTCTCTTGCTTATCTGCAAGATTGTAAGAATAAACACTCCACGAATCATCATTTCTATAACGATTATAGTAGATCAATTTACCATCGGAATAGATGTTCCAGAAATTACCTGCTTTTACCGAAAGTATCACCATACGATCACTTGGATTGGTAAAATCGATCGAGACAAATTTATCTTTGTTATTCTTATCTGTTTTCTTATTCGATTTCTTGTCTACTTCACTCTTTTTATTTTGCTTGACCAACGCTGTTGTGATTGGATCATTCTTCAGCTCAAAAGGAGATGCAACATCTTTATTCAGCATAAAGAGACATAGATTATACATATTGCTATACGCATGATTCCACTCTGTATTACTGTAAGTAGGTTGGAAATTCTGACGGGTTGGGAAGATCAGATATTTGCCATCCAAACTAAACGAAGGGGTTCCAATATCGCTCCATCCATCAGTGATATACTGAACTTTATTGCCTTCTAAACTATAAATAGCCATCCGATCCATCGGTTTGTGTGGTTCTACAAAAGAGATCCAACGACTGTCAGGAGACCACGATACACGTTGATATACTTGCTGACCCGAATGCGCTACTTTTACTATTTTATTGCGTTCAACATCAATATAGTGTAGGTTATTATTTTTATCACCAAAAGAGATCTTTTTACTATCTGGCGACCACTGTAGGTTATATAGATAGCTCTTAATCTTTGGTGTTAAACAGCGCTCTTTATTGGTTTTTATGTCAAAATACCAAATGCGAAACTCTCCATCTTTATCCGAAAGGTATGCATAAGCGTGACCATCAGGAGCCCACTCTGCAGAACGATCATTGGCACCAGAATTATTTGTTAAATTATAAGTAACACCCTCTTTCACTGGAACCGAGAATAGCTCTCCACGAGCATTAACCAACAGACGTTGCCCTTTATTGGCTAGACTTACCTCTTGAATTTCTTTGCTATAGTTGTACCAACTGCTACGGGCATAAACTTGGTCATTATGGATATCGACATTAATCTTTACTGTTTTGCCTGTTTTGATATCATAACGCATCAAGTATCCCCCTTTAGTGAACACAATATTCTGATTATCAAACCCAGGAAAACGAATATCGTAATCAGTAAAATTGGTTAATTTCTTATCTTCTTTAGTCTGTGTATTATATGCAAATAGATTGGTGGTACGATCTCGATCAGAGATATAGTAGATTGTATTCCCAATCCACATCGGAATAATATCTTGGTGGTTATTCTTAATAATTCGATTCACTTCACCTTTTTTAGTGTCATAAATCCAGATATCATCAGCCATTCCACCTTCGTAATACTTCCATGTACGGAACTCTCGAAAAACTTTATTCATGGCAAGTTTATCTCCAGTGGAATTATAAGAACAGAATCCACCCGACTCTAAAGGAAGTTGTTTAACCTCTTTGGTTTTGATGTTTACTGTGTATAACTGTCCAGTAAAACTACCCCCTGTTTGCCAACGAGAACGAAAGACCACCTCTTCACCATTAGGAGTCCAGCCCATCACAATATTATTAGGTCCCATACGATCTCCTACATCATCACGTTTCAGGGTTGGCGTAAAAGTCAATCGTTGTGGGACACCACCATTGGAATCAATAAGATATACCTCTGTGTTTCCATCATATTGTCCAGTAAATGCAATATGTGTTCCTTTAGGAGAGAAGCGTGCAAACAGCTCATATCCTATATCCGAAGTTAATTGTCGTGCAGTTCCCCCACTACTTTCTACAGTATATAGGTTTCCAGCATAGCTAAATACAACATGATCTCCTGAGATGTCCGGGAAACGCATCAGTCTTGCCTCTTTAGCTTGCATTTGCAGAATCATCGCTCCCACCATCATCGACAGTAAAAATAATCTACGTATCATAAGACGTATTGTTTTGGTTTGAAAAAATAAGAATCCTTAAACGAAAAATAGATCGTTATATTCCGAATTCTCATAGATGAATTATATTTGTCGTCCAATTACAAAAAATGTTATTTTGATTAGATCGCTATCATGCTTACTCTTTGGGATATTTATCTTATTATTTCTATCCTGTAATAGAGACGTTAAAACAACTGCAAAAGTTACAACTGTTCAGGTACTAAAGAAAAATAATCCACATCTAACAAAAGATTACCAAGCGAGAATTGAAAAGGATCAAATCGTTTGGTCTTTAGATAAAAATCTTTTAGCAAAAGATGTGAAGATATCGTTCCAGTTCAATGGAGACACCATGTCTCCAAGCCCATCAACTCTATTTAATCTTCATAAAGATATTGACATCACTATAATCTCGGATACCAACCACATTGACAAAGCCATTTTTAATCACTATAGATTTAAATATATCTCCTCTCCTAAGATAAGAAAAAGATCAAATAAGCGTAGTAAAGAATCAAAGACTATTTCGGCTCAACCTCTGATTATCGGCTACTTCCCTTCATGGAAAGAATATAACCCTACTCCAAATTCAGCTTTAAGAGAAGTTCCTAGTTGGATAAACCACCTCTTTATTGCCTTCGCCAAACCGGAGATGCGATATAGAAAAGGTAGTTTCTCTTTGAGAAATACAGGACTTCAGTTTCACTATCCCTCAAAAATAAATGGTAAACTACTTCGAAACACGATCAAGATCCTTCATGCAAAAGGAATTAAGGTGCTGTTATCCATGGGAGGAGGGACTTACTGCAACCACCTTAATTACTATAATATTCACTGGAATGAGATTAAAGCACTAGTAGATGATATGGGGTTTGATGGTATAGATTGGGATATTGAACCAAATGGGAGCTTTTATAGTATTGGAAACAAGAAATATGTAAAATTCTATAAGGATGTGATCCTCAAAAGTAGACGTATATTTCCTAGAGGGAAATATATTTTGGCATGTGCTCCGTCTGGTGTGGGCGCGTTGGGTGGAAGAGTACATAACGATACACAAAGCCCATTCTCATATCAAAATAGGAACAATCTAACCAAAGAATCGGACTATTTCTTAAGAAAGAATACCTCAAAACATCAAGCAAACAAATGGATCTCTCTATATGGATTCCGATCCACAGGCCATATGATCCCAGTATTTAAGAGTGTAGGTAAATTAATCGATATTGTGGCATATCAAGGATACAATATTGGCACGGCAAATGATCGAACTATTCTCTATAACTCATATGCCTATTATGGACACTCTTATGGATTTAAGGTTGCAGCAGGAGTACATGTCCCACTAGAGGGTTGGGGTCCTTTTTTCCACTACGGAAGAAAGAATGTGGCACACCTCTCTTCTCATATCATGCGCTATAGATCCAAACGCCCTTTAGATGGAGTAATGGTATGGCATCTACTTCGTGAGGAATCGTTTAAAAGTAACCTAAAGATGTCTCAAATATGGAGAGACCTAAAATGGAAAATCTCTGGTGGAGGATCTACTTGTGGTTACGAATTTCTAAATATTGCAGACCAAATATTCAAAGGCAAAGAAGAGGCTGAAGTACTAAAAGATGCAAGGTATTATCATAAAGATCCTTTTATATCCATACAAAAGTTAAAACAGAAAAAAGCGATTCCACTATGGGATCGCAATCGTTACTATTCAAAAGGAGATATTGTTCGATATAATGGTCGTATATGGGAGGCTTCAAACTATACTCTTGACCAATACCCAAAAGCGAACAAAATAAGTGGTTGGGATATGAGATAATAGATAAACAAATCATAATGATCGATTGTTCTATTTTAAGATATGACAGAAACACAGATCCATTATGAAAAAAACTCTATTCCTAATTGCTTTACTCATTACAGTATTCACTTCTTTAGCACAAACCGAAGAAACATTTACATTTGAAGAAAACAATAATGCTTTTGCATCTTATTTTGAGAATGAAAGAGAAATCAGTTTCCAGAATCACTTTGAAATACATGGGAGTATTCTAGATCAAATTGGTGTCTCAAGTTACCATGCTGTGGGCAATGATGGAATGTCACCTATATCCAGTAAGATTGGTGGATTCTATATGTATTATACCAACTTCTATCTTAAGAGATTCTATATCAAAGTCACCAACCAAGATAGAACCTCCATTGACAACACCAAGGATATCTATTTAAATGGATATCACTTCTCTAACATTGTTTTTAAATATAAAATACCTAAATCCGCTTATAATACAGACCTCAATGTCAATAACGGCTACACATTAATTGATCTTTCTACTATTGCTGGACTGAATCTTGATAATACAATTCTTGATGAAATTATATTTGAAGATCAAACCAAAACAGCATATATATACATAGATGACGTAGTTTATACCGCACAAAGTTATAATGACGAAGTTTTTCCTCTTATGCAAATGCCAGAAGTTTCAAATGTACAAACAAACAGCGTCGATGTATCGAGTGAATTTATTGTAGCGAAACCATTTAATGAGCGTGGTTTTGTATATTCGACTACTGATGAGACACCTACTCAAGATGAAGGCGGTACTATAATTCCTGTTACTGAAGGTAATATTTTTGAAGCATTTACAGCAACTTTAGTAAATATGGATGTAGATGCAACCTACTATGTTAGTGCATACGTAAAAACAGATGATGGAACAAGATACTCATTTCCAATCTCAACAATGTCAGGGGCATCATCAGTAATGAGACTAAGCTCTAACGGTGAAGATATTTTTAATAATTCAACAACGACTTCAACAACTAATAATACAGACATGGGATCTGCACTGGTTGGAGGAAGTATCAGCCACTCCTATACCATCTCAAATATTGGAAATGAAACCTATGACATAACAAGTCGTCCCTTAATGAATAGAGAAATATTAGATGACGTTTTTGATATTACGGAACCGATAATCTTTAATTCAATAAATGCCTCTGAATCTGAAGATTTTACAATCTCAGCATCAAGCTCTTCTATTGGTATATTTACCAATAATATTAAAGCAATAAACGGAACGAATACTGACTATACTTTTCCTATAAAAGCCACCTTTTACGATAAACCAACATTCTCTGGGTACACCTTCTATAGTTATGTAGAAGATAGTGTAGAGATAACAGTCACAGTGAAACCTAATTTCTCTCCTACCTCAATCCAGCTGAACTATGGCGTCACCATGAGTACACAACAAAACAAACAGCTCAGCGGAACACTCTTTTCAGAAAGTAACTCCAATACCTTTGTGATGCGATTTCCAATTCTTTCATGGGGGACCAACCACTATTATAAGCTAACAGCTACAAACGATGGTGGAGAAACAGTATCCTCCCTCTACTTCCTTTCCACCCCTACATTAGACCCTGTGATTACCACCAACCAAACGATCACATTGGATGAAGGTGCTACAAAAGTAATCAGCAATACAGAGTTATTGTTAATAGACCCGAACGGTCAAGAGGTTAAATTCACATTGCTATCGGAACCAAACCATGGAGATATTTCTAGAAATGGAGAGTCGCTAGCGATCAACGAATATTTCACACAATCTGAAATCAACCTAGGTGTGGTATCCTATGTCCATGATGGAACACACACATCTGAAGATAGTATTATCGTGGAGATAAGCAACAATAGTGTCACACTAGATCCTACCACAATATTATTCGCAATAAACACAGTCAATGACCTTCCTATAGGAATACCACAATCTCGGATTGGTGAAGAGGGCCTCCCAATTACTTTTACGACAAACCATTTCACAGACAATACCTTTGACGAGGAGCAAGATGCATTACTGAAGATAAAGATTACGACACTCCCAACCTCAGGATCATTTCAATTAGGTGATGACGATATCACACTAAACCAAGAAATCCCTATTGCGGAGACTGCTAATATCACCTATTTAAATAGCATAGAAGGAACCAATAGCTTCCAGTGGACTGCTTTTACCAATGCCTATGCAGCCCAAAGTACACCTGTAACGATGACCATAAGTGCAGATGCCACTCCTCCCATAATTACCGCATGGAATCTAAATATAACAGAGGATGAAACAACTGCTATTCCTAGCAACATTTGGACAGAAAACTACTCCGATGCGATTCCACTAACAAAGATCGCGATCATCACAATAGAAGATGGCATTACCATTCAACTCAGTGGACAAGACTTAACCGCTCCAGTAGAAGTATTAGCGTCCGATCTCGAGAACCTTCAGGTTATTCCAGATCCAAATTTTAACGGTGTCGTAACCAACCGCTGGGATGCTTCAGATGGCAACCTATACACCGATGGAGATCAACAATGGACGATTACAATAGCTCCAGTAGATGATCTTCCAACGGCTGGAACCATTAATCTATATGGTACAGAAGACACTGAAATAGCTATCGAAAGCATCACACTAGGCTCCATATATGACGATGTCGATTCTGATGGGTTAACCCACGTTTTATTTGATCTAACCAACTCCAGTGGCACGCTGACATTAAATGGAATAGATGTTGCCACTACACCTATCTCGGTAACAGACCTCGACCAGTTAATCTACACACCTGCTCCAAACATGTATGGAACAGAAATCGATTCTATTCACTATAAAGTTATGAATATTAATGGTGAGAGTTTCGATAACTACCCTATCTATATCACTCTTTCAGAAGTCGATGACCCTCCTACAAATCAACCATTTAACATCTCACTCAGAGAAGATGATGTTTTTTCTTTCACTTTCTCTCAGTTCAACCAAAACTATAATGATATAGAACAAGCCATTCAAAGTAAAATTAAAATCACTCAATTACCTAGTAATGGTAAACTACTACTAAATCAGGTTCCTGTCATATTAAACCAAGAAATTGATAGAGAAAAAATATCACAACTCTTCTACACCCCTATGCCAAATCAATCAGGAAGTAATTTTGATCTATTCTCTTTCCAATCAAACGATGGTGTGAACTACAGCCCATCTTATGACGTCTCGATAGATGTTACATCTGTTTTAGACGGCGTAGAGCTCGGGTTTATTCATGCGCTTCGTTTTACGGGGAGTGGTCATGTAGAGGTACCATATTTCCAGAACATACCTACGAACTGCACACTCGAATTTATGGTCAAGCCAATTGGTGAAAATAGCGAACAAGTCATCATCAGTTCACTGGACGACCATACAGGACTTGAATTTGGTATTAATGCAAGTAACCAGTGGGTTATTAAAACAGGAAATGGAACCACAACAACAACACAAACATTAACACCTATAACAACCTTAAACCAATGGGTTAAAATCATGATTGTAACCGGAACCAATGCACAAATTGCAATCATCGAAGATATGGAAAACATCCATACAGAAAGTATTGGATCTATTATCAAAAGCAGTAGTCCAACCATGATTATCGGACGCAACAATACTGCAAACAACTACTTCCAAGGAGCTATAGATGAGATGGTCATATGGAATGATATACGAACCGTAGATCAAGCCAAAGATATATATGCAGAGATAAAATACACCACTCCTAATATCCTCGGATATTGGAATTTCAATGCCATAGAATCAACCATCGTAAAAGATCAGATAGGTACACATAATGGATACATCCAGGGCAACTTATACTTTGAAAGCACAGGTGAGGTTGTGTTTAATCAGGGACAAGAAGAGACTTTGAAAACTGTGTCAATCAAAGTAACCGACTGGGATAACTTAGCAACACCAATTGAAGTCGTTTCAACCCAAGGAGGAACAACGACTACTGGGGCATCCTATCAACTAAATTTCACCCCTACAACCAATTTTACAGGCGTAGCAGAGATCACATATCAACTGACTGGCTCCTCTAACCAGAAGGCAACCCACTATATCCATGTGAACAATGTGGATGATGCACCCGTTGCAATACCTCAGAGCATTCATGTCGAGAATGATGGTATGGCAAACATCACAGTGGATAGATTTACCGACAACTACTCGGATGCCGATAGCGATAATTTGGAAAAGATTATTATCACCTCAATACCTGATCCAACTCACGGAACACTAACACATAATTCAGTAGCCGTTACAGCCAATCAACAGATTACAATAGATGACCTAACCACTCATGGGCTGTTATTCACAAAAGTCGACGGGTTTGAAGGCACTGCGATCTTTAACTGGAATGCTGAAGCAAATGGCAACATATCTCAAACTCCTGCATATGTTAATCTAAAAGTGAATCCTCAAATATCAACTCTAGTCATAATAAACAATACATTAGAAATACGTGAAGACGAACCTTCCCCTTTAACCCAGAATGTCTTTACCAGTGCCATAGCCAATGGAGAGAACATTACCCACATTGCACTCTTATCTTCTCCTGAAAATGGTTATTTTACCAAAGATGGTAGTGTATTAAATACTCCAGTGGAGCTTGATTACACCACATTAGACACACAGAACATCTCTATCCATTTCAACAACAATTGGAATGGAAACGATAGCTTCCATTGGGATGTCAAAGATCATGCCGGATACACAGACGGATCGGCCTCAACTATAGTAACGGTGATACCAATAAATGACGCACCAATCATTACTGATTTTATACTCGAAACAACGGAGGATGAAACACTGATTCTCCACACCCATATCTTTAAGATTGAATACGTCGATATCGAGAATGATGATGCTAAATTTGTTAACATAGAGACTCTACCTCTTCGTGGAGAACTATATTACCATAATGTTGCAATAAAGGACAATGATCTTCCTCTTAGAATTGAAGTGCTGCAAACAGAAGAATTAGTTTATCAACCAAACCAAAACATAACAATTAATGATACAATTAAATTTACTGTGGAAGACACTCATTTATCTCAGAGTAACCTCGCAAATCTAGTGATCGATATCAAAGCCGTAAACGATCCTCCCCTAGGTAACGATCTATCCATTACCTTTGATGAAGATCAGATATACACATTTGATCCAATGTCATTCCAAACGATCTATTCAGATGTCGAAGGAGATGCACTAAAGTCGATATCCATTGTTACACTACCTCTTTTAGGAACACTTACATATGATGACCAGACCGTCACATCCATGATACTTCCTTTTGAGATCATGTCCAGTGATATAACAAAACTTAGATTCATCCCGACACCTAATGGTTTTGGTACTCCTTATGCATCTTTCCAATATAAGATGACAGATGTGAATGAAGGAATCAATGGTGCATATACAATAGTGGTTAGTGTCAATGAAATACAAGATCTTCCATCAGTAGATAGTAACATACAAATCACACTAAATGAAGATCAATCGTATATATTCAACAGCTCACTATTTGAACAGGTCTTTACCGATAATGATAATCAATTACTACAAAAAGTAAAGATTAAGACACTACCAACGCAAGGTACATTAGTATATGATGGGACAGTTATTACATCTGAAACAATAATCAATATTACAGATATAAATAGATTAAGCTTCCATCCTGCGGACAATGACAATGGACAAGGAAAAACTCTCTTTACCTTTAGTTTAATCAACGACCAAGGTCTTGAAAGTGATAATACGGGGCAATGTTTGGCAGACATATATGCTGTTAACGATGCTCCTGTAGTGAATGATGGTGGTGCGTGGAGTGCTACAGAAGGAAGTGCCTTTACGCATACAATTGATGTAGAAGATTATGATCAAGATCCATTAACCTACACTTTAGTATCGGGACCAGCTGGAATGACTGTCAATAGTCAAGGTGTAGTATCATGGGATGTCAACATGGAAAGCAATGAAGTTACAGGCATTAAAATTACCATTTCGGATGGAAGAGAGAGTGTGACGCTGAATGCATCAATCCAAATCCAGAATGTAAATAATAAGAAACCTGTGATTAACACAACTTCGTTTACATTACCTATTAAAGGATTAGGGACAAGTTATACTATATCCTTCACTGCAACAGATGCAGATTATGGAAGTACTACGTTTAGTGACTGGACTATTACAGGATTAGAGGATAAAGATAGCGATGGCACACTCCCATTTAATATTAACCCATCCACGGGTGTCCTCTCTATTAATGATTATGATGAGCTATTTAAATATGGTAATTTCCAATATGCTTTTTTTGCAACAGTAAGTGATGGACTAAATACAAGCGAATCAACAGCAATTACCATCGATATTCAAGACAATAGAGACGAACAGAACGTGAGTGGTTTGATCAACAATACACCGTTTACGACAGATAAAATAAATCAACCACAATTAACAACTGAAGGAAAATATCTGATCTATAGCAGTGAAACACCTGATGTAGCAAGCATAATAAATAGCTACCAAGTGAAGATCCATAAAGCAGGGAGTACAAATATAACTGTCACCCAGGCGGGTGATAACAGTTATAAACCGTACAATGAAACATTCGAATTTGTTGTTTCCAAAGCACCTCTTACCATTACAGCCAAAGATGTAAGTAGAGTATATGGTGTGGAAAATCCAGAATTCACATATGAACTGACTGGTGTAAAGAGTGGTGATACGGAGGTATTTATGTCTGAACCAACCTTCACAACGACAGCCACTAGTGAGAGTAATGCTGGAATTTATAACATAGATGTGATGAATGCCACCACACCAAATTATAATCCAACTTATGTATCAGGTACTTTAACCATTAACAAAGCGCCATGGAATGACTCATGGGCGAACAAGAAGAATGAACTTACTATTGGTGAACAGATCGAAGTCCTTCTAACAAAGAATACAAACTTTAGCATGGAATCATCTCTGCCAGGAATAATTGAAGTCTCAACACATCAACTCATTGCCAAAGCAAATGGGACATCGGTGATTTCGATACATATTCCATCAGATTTGAACCATACTGCTCAAACAATCATGGAAGCGGTTACTGTTCGAACGCCTGTTAACAATGGGCCAACGGTATCCACAAGTTCCGAAACGATGAACTTAAAGAACCTCACAAGCACTCAAACGATCACCTTAAGTGCTGTGGACCCTGACACCGATCCTAGTAACCTTCAAGGTTGGGTGTTAAGATACCTCAATGACAAAGACGGTGATGGCACTTTAGCCTTTGCTATCAATAGTAATACAGGTAAGTTAAGTATCTCTGATTACGATGAACTATTCGAATTTGAATCACACGATTACAATATGCAAGTCAGAGTAAGTGATGGAGATAGTTATAGTGATTGGAAAGATCTTGTGATTCACATCAAAGATAATCGAGATACCCAAACCGTTACAGGAACATATATCAAAGGAGCTACTTATGCAACGGCTACAATACAAGAGGTCACAAAAACAGATCAAGATGTAGCCTTAGCATATGAAAGTAGCAATCCATCGGTCTCTATCGTCAACGGCGATAAACTGAATGTGATAGGTGTTGGATCCTCGACCATTACTGTATACAACGATGGAGACAATCAATACAAGCCTTATAACCACACTTTTACCCTCACGGTAACCAAAGCACCAATAGCTGTGAAAGCGGAAGATAAGAGACGCGTTTATGGGCAAGAGAATCCAACATTTACATATACGGTTACAGGGCAGAGAACAGGGGATAATAATATATTCACTTTCGTCCCAACGGTGAGTAGTATAGCAAATGAGACAAGTGATGTGGGGGCTTACGCTATTGAAATCACGGGAATAGAAAACGAAAACTATAGTGCAGTATATACTGATGGAAGGTTGTCTATTGAAAAAGCAGTATCTGACATTACATGGTCCAATCAAACGGATGAGTTGTCAGTGGGTGACTTTATTGATATCGCTATTTCTGAGATAAGAACCTTTACGGTAAGAAGTAGCAATGAAGAGGTTCTCAGTGTGGATAATTCGAGAATTACAGCCATTAAAGCAGGAAATGCTATCATAACGGTGAGTGTCATTGAGGATCAAAACCATATGAACAAGACGATATTACAGAATATCGTAGTGGTGAATAACAAACCATCGGTAATAACCTCATCTAAAACAATCAATCTAAAAGATTTGGTAGAGAGTGATATTATCCAATTAGAGGCTGATTCAGATATTCCAATCATAACTTGGGGGATGAGATATTTGAGTGATAAAGACAATAATGGAACCCCTCCATTTACTATTAATAGCACCAATGGAATATTATCTATCTCTGACTATAATGAGTTGTTTAAGTTCGGAACACATACCTATATATTACAAGCAAGAGTATATGACGGGAATATGTATAGCGAATGGAAAGATATCGCGATAAATATTGACGACAACAGAGATACCCAAACCGTTACGGGAACATATATCAAAGGAGCTACTTATGCAACAGCTACAATACAAGAGGTCACAAAAACAGATCAAGATGTAGCCTTAGCATATGAAAGTAGCAATCCATCGGTCTCTATCGTCAACGGCGATAAACTGAATGTGATAGGCGTTGGATCTTCTACCATTACGGTATACAACGATGGTGACAATCAATACAAGCCTTATAACCACACTTTTACTCTCACGGTAACCAAAGCACCAATAACTGTGACTGCGGAAGACAAAAGCCGTCTTTATGGACAAGAGAATCCTGAATTCACCTATTCTGTCTCAGGACAAAGAACAGGAGATAATAACATATTCTCTACCGCCCCAACGATGAGTAGTATAGCAAATGAGACAAGTGATGTGGGTGACTATGATATAGTCATCACAGGAGGAGTATCAGAACACTACTCACCTACTTATGCATCGGGATTGTTGTCGATAACCAAAGCTGTAAGAGATGTTTCGTGGACCAACGCCCCATCTACAATGAATGTAGGAGATATAGTAACCGTTATCCTTTCGGAAGATATCGTATTTACACTTTCAAGTGATAATAGCTCTATACTGAAAGTCGTGGGCAAAACAGTGGAAGCACTATTGCCAGGATCGGCAGAGATTACAGTTCTTATACCTGAGGATGTTAACCATACACAACAGGCAATAAAAAGAACTATTGTTGTAGACGGTAGCAAACCAATTGTGTTGAAAAGAGAACAAGATATCTATCTGAAAGGTCTCGTTGCCTCGTTCACATTCCAGATGACCGCAACAGTACCAAATGTGGATAACGCTATTGTCGACGCTTGGGAACTACGAAATGTAGTCGATTATGACCAAAATGGAGAAAAGGCATTCGCTATTGGAAACACGGGGATAGTATCCATTACAGATATCGATGAGCTAATGAAAGGAGATTCTAGAGTATACAACACCGAAGTAAGAGCAGCTTATGATGGGCAATACTGTGAATGGACTCCTCTTCAAATACGTATTATTGAGAATCGTGACATCCAGAACGTAACCGAAGAATATATTAACAGTGTTACATTTACGGAAACGGAAGTGGTACAAGCATCTATAACAAATATGGGCAAAACGCTTAGCTATAGAAGTTCAAACGAAGCGGTCGTAACAGTGTCACAAAACACACTCACCATACATCAGGTTGGAACATCCACCATATATGTAGATCAAGAAGGAGACAATCAAGTTCAACCTCTTCACGAGCAGTTTATATTCACCGTAGAAAAAGCACCAATTATTGTAGAAGCCTCAAGTTATTCTAGAGTTTATATGGAAGAGAACCCAGTATGGGACTATAACGTGACAGGTGCTAGAGAGGAGGATGAACTCGTATTTGAAGTCGAACCAATGATCACAAGCGCCACCACAACAGAAAGCGACTGTGGTGCCTATCCGATAGAGATTAGCGGCGGTATTTGTGCAAACTATACCCCTACCTATAAAAATGGGGTGTTAACAATTACCAAAGCACAATGGGGTATAACATGGATTAATGAGAAGCTTCAATTCAAGGTGGGTGAAACACTCGACATCTTGTTATCCAGTGAGGAAAACTTCAGAACATCCACAAGTCATCCTCAAATACTACTTGCTGATGGAAAACATCTCGAAGCGAAAGCGGCAGGAATGTCTATGCTAAACATTGTTATTGCAGAGGATACAAACCACGAAGCACAGTATATTCAGAATGAGATCACGGTATCAGAAAGCACAGGTATATGGGATACGACAGATAAAATTACAATCTATCCGAACCCAGCAAGTGAATTTGTTTATATCACAGGACTAGAAATAAAGGATAAGATTGTAGTGATTGCACCGAATGGAACAAAGATCAAGACAATAGTTGTCAAAGAGAAGCGTACCACTCTACCGGTACACGACTTAGAAGATGGTCTATATCTTATTCAGATCAATGATCAACATGTGTACAAAGTCATTGTGAAAAAATAGATCTTATTGTAAAAGAAAAAGAGGGTTCGCTACGGTGAATCCTTTTTTTTGATACATTAGCAATATAAGTATATAGCCCATTTCATGATTTAAGGATACATCTCATCTCACGATTTAATTGGTATTATATAGGCTATCGGAATAAGTATTTAAGATGATATTGATTGAATATGATGCCCATCTATAGCTGAAACATTAACCACAGAATACAATCAAAGAATATAAACACATGTCATATCAAGAACAGAGAATATGCGTATGGTTTGAAAACGAACAGGCCCCACTAACACAGATCACTCATGCTACATTATTGGCAGAAGTAATGCAGAAAGAGCTCTGTTTTTATCATATCTCACCCAACAACACCAACCACCCATCTATTGAGAAAGAGATGGAGAAGCAAAAAGCACTCATCTTAGATAAAGATCCAATACAACGGGTCACCATTGATGTATCTTGTGGTGAATACGATAAGATGTTGATCGAAAAGATCGAGGCGCTAGATCTCCTTCTATTTATCTTTGACAAACAGAGAGATCATAAAAAATTACAGTCACTCGGAGAGAGTGCCATACCATATCTTTTCACAGACGAACAGGTAGATATCCACACCATCTTTAAAGATATTATCTTCCCTATAGGCTACATGAAAAGAGCAAAAGATTCTGCACTTTGGGCCTCATATATCGCAAGATATAACCAAACGAACGTCACCATACTTAGAGCCAACGACAGTGACGAAAAAGACAAGAAATTAATTGATGCACACCTCTACTCCATTGAGAACCTATTTGATAAATTCAAATTCCCATACGAGATAGAACCTTTTCCTCACGCTTCATGGAGCCTTACAAGCGCAACTTATAAGAGAGCACAAAAGAGCGACCACGGACTCATCATTATGGCACTATCGCTAGACAATGATTTTATCACCAAACTTATTCCTGGCTATTATAAAAAGCACATTAAAAAATCGAAGAATCGCGCGCTACTACTCATCAACTCGAAAAGAGATCTATATACGATGTGTGGAGGATAAATAGTGCAAGGATAAAACCTATGGAATAGGATACAAATTAAAATGCGGATAAATTGAATTTATCCGCATTTCATATCTAAAGCTCATAAAATAGCTCCTTATAATCTAATCAATAGGCTCCTCCACTTCAATGATTCGTGGTCCTTTCATCACCCTCTCCTCGAAAATCTCTAAAGATTCATGCCAATTCGTATAAGTAACAATATGCTGTACTTTCTCCAACATATTCTCTAGATGATACAACACAGGAACCTCTGTCGCCTTATCCATCTTGTCAAAATCATCCACAAATATGGTCTGGATCTTTGTCATTGGAATACCTGTACAGCTAATAAGCTCCATCAAACGCTTTGGTGTTACAATAAGCAAATCAAGCCCCTCATAGATCATATCCTTCTGATATTGAAGAATACCCTGATCAAAGGCAGGAAAAACTCTTAGATTCGTTCTAAATGAAAGTTTCTTGAATAGCTCTTCCATTTCGAATGCTTTCTCTCTTGAAGAAACCACGATAATAGCTCTCGGAGCCTCCTCTACTGGGTTTTTCAATCGTTGTATTGCACCCATCACAAGAGCCGTCGATTTTCCTGTTCCCTCTCCTGATCGTATAAGAGCATCTGCACCAGACTTGATGACTGACATCGCAAGTCCCTCTACCTCTCTAGGTTCTTTGTCATAACCTAAATCAATAATATTGTTTACAAGTTCTGGTATTAATTTCTTAAGCTTCATATATCGTATGTAATTTCTATTTTCCCAAATTCATTCAACGTCACAAATCTACGCATTCTATTTATCCCTCTCAAATATCTTGGAATAATTCATTTCAATAAGAACCATTTGAATCCATTACGTGAACAAAACATCAATCCAACCCCAGTTTTGACCCTTGAACTATTATGTTTTATATTATTTTACTTTATTTGTACATTATTTACATTAAAACACACACATAACAAACCGAACAAAATACAATGAAGTTACTCTACTCTTTTATACTTATTTTCACGATATCTCTTATCCCATCCATATCTTTTGCGAAAAAAAACATTTTTATCACCAACCATATCCATCTACTTAAAGTAACCCACAAAAAAGTGAAAGTGCACTACAATGGCATTGTTTTGAGAATACCCAAAAGGGAAGTGAGCCAAGAGGGTAAAATCGATACGATTAAAGTACGTCGCTATTGCGAAGTATACTATAAGGGCTATAAAGATGCATCTACCTTTACGGATATGGGAAAACCAGGATTCGCAGGTTTTATCCTTCCTGGAGTATCCACACTTTGGACCACCATATTCAAACACGCCGATCCTCGTGATAACATCAACCTACAACGCTTTGGTAAGAATAACGACCTTCTCGATGACCCACTATATCGTATGGCATATAATAAACGTACACGCGATAAGATCAGGGGAGCACAAATCGAAGGAACAGGCTATCTGGTCGGAGGAGCAGCACTGATTGTCGGATATTTAGCCTATAAATCATGGGAGATGAATAATGAAGATTAGAGTGTATATCAAGAGAGATTTCGATCACGACAGATGACATACCTACGACGATTAAAACCATTTATCAAGAAAGCAGATATTAATTAAAGATGGGTTTATTTTACATCTATTTCGTTAATAGTGTCGATAAGAAGAGAATATATTTTTATTTTTGAGAAGATCAAATGATCTTGACCAACAAAACGACATCTCAATAATCCAACGCACTATATTTATGAATCTCAGAAAATACGTCTCTCTTGTATTACTTCTATTTGTTGTTCATACGGTATATTCGAATAGCTACAACTATATCCCAAAAGTTACGTCATACGATAAAAATGATTATCAAGCAGGCAGACAGAATTGGGATATTAAAGTAGATAAAAACAACGTCATCTATTTTGCCAATAATAGTGGGCTTCTCCGTAACATCTACGGGCATTGGATATTGAATCAACTCCCATCCCAAAAACCACTAAAGGCAATCTGTCTTTATCAAGATAAAATATGGTGTGGTGGCAACGAGATTGGTTATTTCGAATCGGATAAAGATGGAGAGTTACACTACCATCATCTAGCAGATATCAACGGCAATGTATGGAGCATCGAGGCCTTGGATAACCATATCTATTTTCAGTCCAACAACACCATCACCATATATAACACCCAAACCAAAAGCATATTAAACTACACCTTCAACCGCTCGGTTTCTGTATTAACCAAGTGGAGAGGGAAGATATGGACAATAAACACAGAAAAAGGTCTAGGCTCCGTGAACAGCGACGGCTTTAGTTTGGTTGCCCCCTTCCCCCTTGCAAAAGACAAAGAGGTACGTGTGATCTTTGAACATCAACAGAAACTCTATATCGTCACCCTCGAAGGAGAGATATTCACCTACGATCAAAAGGTGTTTCAAAAACTAGCGCTCCCACAGATGATCGACTGTTTCTCCGCAATAAGTCTCGATAACAAACATATCTATTTAGGCTCCATATTAGAAGGGGTTGTACCTGTCGTTGAACAGAACAACCACCTGAAAATACAGAGGAAGATACAACAACAAGACGGGCTGTTAGACAATACCGTATTGGCCATGGCGATCGATCAAAACGGAAACCTATGGGCTGGATTAGATTACGGTATCGCCAAAATTGACCATGGAAGTTTACTGAAAACCATCATTAATAAAGGGGCAACATATGACATTCTTATCCACAAAGATGCCACCTACATCGCAACCAACAAAGGTCTCTTCACCAACACCCAGTCAAATAATTTTAAGCCCATCAACAACACCGAAGGACAAGTGTGGGCACTAAAAAACACCAGCTCTGGCATCTATGCATGTCATAATAAAGGACTCATGAAAATTCATGGGGACAAGTCCGAACTCATCTACGATGAAGCGGGAATAATGGATCTGGAACAGCTCGGAAACACACCACACTACATCCTTTCGGCATACACAGGAACGCTATGGGTTGAAAAGAGAGGCGATAAATTCCACTTCCGTCAAAACCTAGGTCTTTGGGGTAACCCTAAACTAGACTACGACAGCATCAACCACTGCATATGGATACATGATGGAAGCTCCGACAAACAGGTCTACCGTGTAGAGATCAACAATAACGAATGCAAGGTGATAAAAACCCCAATGCGCAGTGTTTTCCCCACCCAACGCGGAATACTCTTTTATGATGGCAAATCACTCTTTGAATACCATCAATCCTCATTCATTCCTACAGACAAAAGAATCATAAAGAACATCACAGGAAGCAACATAACCACGATAGCCTCCTCTCCGAACAATGATATTGCAGTCTATGTACAGAACAGAGAGTTAAAGATGGTAGAAGAGCTAGCCGATGGTTCAACAGTCGTCCATGACAAGCTACTGAGTGAAGTAAACAACGATATCTTAACCCAATTTGAATGTCTAAAGATAGACCATAACAAACTCTTTATTGCAACCCAAAGAGGCGTGAAAATTTTCCCTCTAGACCAAAAAAACCGTCACCAGCTGATAAAAAATCCTGTCATAGCAAAAATTGAAATTGACCATACCGATAGCAAAAAGAACAGAGCCTACTACTACCCCTACACCAACAAAACGCTGCAACTAAACTCAGGTAGTTTTAGAAACATCACCCTCACCTTCTCCAGTTCTAAAGACCATCACGTAGAGTATCGTTTTCGACTACTTCCATATACAAAAAAGTGGTCAGAATGGTCTACCACACAGAAACATGTGGCATACGGTAATCTAAAACCAAACAACTACAACTTTGAGCTTCAATGTAGATACAATGGAACAATTGAAAAAGAGACGACCCTTCCAATTGTTATCGACGGCTTCGACTTCTACTACATCCGTATTGTCATGATATTGGTTCTACTAATATTTATCACCCTCATCTCATTACAGTACATCAAACACAAAAGATTAACACGACAACATCAAGAGTATAAAAAGAGAACAACAGAGGCTCAGGTTGTCACACAAAAAGAGCAGCTATTAGAGTTCACCGAAGTGATCAAAAATAAAAACACCTTCATGGTCGACCTACGAAATGCACTAATCAAGATGAAGAACAGTAGTGCAACACAGTGGGCCAATAAAATTGATACAGAGATAAACAGAGAAAAAAAGGAGTTTGCATTTCATAAAATATTCGCCGACGGCCACCACGACTTCATTCAACGCATCTCTTCCGAATTTACCAACCTCACCCCCTACGACATCCGTTTGATCCTTTTTATTCGAATCAACGCCAACACCAATGAAATCGCACAATTCTTAAACATATCACCCAATAGCGTTGACACCGCTCGCTATCGTCTACGCAAAAAATTAAACCTAGAACATGCGCAGAATCTCTATAAATTTATTCGTGAATATTAAGCCCCCAACAGCACATCCACACCCCCAAAGCACATCAACCTAAACAAAAAAAACCATCAATCTGAACAAAAAAAACCATCAATCTAAACAAAGAACCCCATGGATTCTCCATATTCAAATAAAACAGCCATAGTGAACCTCTCATCTTCTCAAAAGACATCTCCATGGTATAACAGAGAACAACCCCGTACTAACCCCCAACTTAATCTATCCTTAAACCATCCCTAACCCATCCTTAATCCGTCCTTAATCCGTCCTTTGTCCATGATTTGTCCGACATTCGTCCATGGTTCAGCCATCGAAAACCCCGAAATCGATGGACAAACCATGGACGAACCATGGCTGAACCATGGACAAAGGACGGATTAAGGATATATTAAGGACGGATCTGAGACGGATTAAGTCAGGGGAAGGTAGGGGGTAAATACGAGTTTAATAAAGAGAAAGTAGGGAGTTGTAAATAGCAATTTGGCAGTCATCAATTTTTCGTAAAAATAAATCCTCATTATTTCAACCAAGCCCCGAACGGGGTGACCGAATCTAGCCCAATGGTGACATTCTTATGTTGCGCAGTAGCGCTACATAAGAATGAACCTTGGGTCCAATCCACCTCCAATCTATAAGGGCTGAAGGCCTGTCCCATCTCATGCGATTCAACCAAATCCGTTTTCATCCTTTCTACATCCAATACGACATAGTTTGTGCCAATAAATTGGCACAAACTATGTCGTATTGGAAGAGGTGGTGGTTCGCAGGGATAATACCCTTTAATTATTTATATAGGTTTGCAGATAGATTGCATAGGTTTATTATACCTTTGTGTGCTATAAAATATATTAGAACCTAATAGATATGAAATTTGTAAGATTTGTATTAATCAATGTATTGTTTTTAACCATTTATTCTTGTTCGAAAGATGAAAACCTATCAGTGTCCACCGAGCGTATTGAGATTTACTCTAATACGAGCCAAGAGATTGTTGTTCATTCGAGCGATCCTGTAACCTTTGAGAGTCAAAACAAGTATGTTGCCACTGTGGATGATAAGGGAGTGGTTACAGGTGTAAAAGTTGGAGTTACCAATATTACTGTAACAGATGGTAGTCAAACCAAAGAGGTGGCGTGTCATATAATTCCTTTGTATCGATGTTGGGATGCTCCTAAATATGGTTATGGAACTACAAAGCAGGAGGTTAAAGATGAATTGGGAGAACCTACCACTCAGACAAGTAATGCACTGGTATATTCTGCAAAAACCAGTGGTGTAAATTCGGTGGTATATATTTTCGACAATAAAGATAAACTGACTAGTTACGGCTACAATTTTAAACTAACTTCTTTCCCTAATCTTTCTAACGCGATGTTGGAGAGGTACTTTCCACTTGGCGAGCAAAAAGATGGAGCATATTTATTCGTTAAAGGGAGACCTAAAAAGCCTGAATATTTTGTAAATGTAAATCTTATAAAACAATATGTTCTTTTCGTTCTTGTCGATCCTTTATCGATGAAAAAAGTTGTAGATACAAGCGTGTTTGAGGAAAATATAGTACCATCAAAACTAATATTGATTGATGCAATGTAAAGATTAGGTGTGTTTTTGTTGCGTGAGACACTTTCAATTTATATTAGATTTTTCTTCAGAGTGTGATTTATATCATTGATAATAAATGCAATAATGGTTAATTTGACTTTTATTAACTAAATCATTTATACATATGGCTAAGTACTATGTGAATAAAAATGCACAGACTAATGGTGATCATGAGGTGCATAAAGAAGGATGCTCTTATATGCCTAACTCTTGGAATCTTGAGAGTTTAGGTGAACATGCTACTTGTTCGAGTGCAGTGAGTGCGGCGAAGGCAAAAGGTTACCGTACAGCCGATGGTTGTTATCACTGTTGTAATGCGTGCCACCATCGCTAATTTAGCATTATCAGCGAGTACCTTGTGTATTCGCTGATAATTTTTTTAATCCCTTTTATGATATGATTATTTTATTTTGAAGGGATCTTTGCTAAAGCTGACTAATATTCTATCATTGATTTCTTGGTTATTGATCTTATTCATAAATTCCGTTATAAGTTCTGTTTTCTTTTTTCGATAATATGCAGATCTTCGATTTATCTTTTGTCTTTCAGTATCCTCTATATATGCGCATATAATAACAATACACTCTTTGTTATTGTGTAGGTGTTGCCCGATTAATTCCCACCATCTTTTATCTGTTTCTCCCATAGAGGTTCCGTAGATACAGATCATATTGGATCGAAGGAAACTTTCTTCTACCGCTTGATCAATGAGACTCTCCGTGTTTTCATTTTGTGTTTTCTTTACAATATAGTCTGATATCTCCTGATCATATGCAAAATCATTATTTGCAATTTGATTGACATTGTCGACTCCTAGAACCATATTTGAATCGATTGTCCCATGGACATGTAGCGTTTGGTTGTAGATGTAGTTTATATCTCTCTGTTTTATAAAATTAGACTTTGGGGTAATGGGCAAGAGTTTTTCAAAACTCTTGGTGTAATTAAATGTTATTACATCGATAATGTGTGATTTGTCTTTAGACCTTTTTTTAAAATCGATAATGATGTTTTTTGATTTCTCTCGACCTTCAAATAAGAACTCCTGATTATATAAAAATTTTCTCAGAGTGCTTTCTGCAAGAGGAGTCTTTTTTAATGATTCCTCTTGCCCACTTAGGTATTCTGCCAGATGGTTAAGGATATCCACTATAACCTCTATGTACTGTTCCTTATTGTATGGCTTAATCTTTTTTGCATATTCTCCAAGAGCTAGTTCCATATCGGACCAGTTGGAATAGATCCCTTTATTAGATATGTGATCTTCGATACTCTTTCGAACTTGTTTGACAGGTTCGGAGGGATCGTCGTTAAGGTTGGTGTAGTATTGATAGAAATCGTAATAAGAGGTTTTGAGTCCTAACTGGAGGTCAAAGCCGTTTCCTAAGATATAAAGGATATTCATAAGCGTCTACGTTTTTGGATTTTTGGTCTTGTAGATAGGTATAAAGGTAATGATTTTGGGTGACTCTATTATATTTTGATTATTTTTAGCCTTACTATAATATGGTTAGTGAAACAAGGATATGGCAATAACGATCACAACGGTAGAGGCGAATGTAAAGGCCTTGGTTAAGAATATAGACAGAGATCATTTTATTTATGATCTTTTGTTGGCTTATGGGACGCCCAAAGCCACGATTTCGAAGATTAAGAGTGGGGAGTATAATCGTTCGAAAGCGGATGGGGAGATAAGATGGCAAGATAAGATGTTCTATCGTTTTGTCGATGCTGGAGATATGGTTGCCCAGATGGAACAGATACGTTCGGCATGGGATGGTACGGAGCGTTTTATTGTGCTTTTTGATGGAACCCATATATTGGCTTTCGATACGTTGAAATTGGATAGTTTGGATATCGAAGCGAAAGATCTGCTTAAAGATTTTGCGTTCTTCTGGGCGTTGGCTGGCATGGAGCAGATTGCGGTTTATGAGGAGACCGATGCGGATGTGAGGGCTGCCGAGAAGATGGCGAAGCTCTATGATGAGCTGTGTCAGTATAACCATATTGAGAGCGAGGAGGATATCCATTCGATGAATGTTTTTCTTTCGCGTCTTCTTTTCTGTTTCTTTGCTGAAGATACGGAGATCTTTAAGAAAGATCTTTTTACCAACAATATCAAGGAACATACCCAACGCGATGGTTCGGATATGCAGGCTTATCTGGGACGTCTGTTTGATGTGTTGGATACCTCGGAAGGAAAGAGAGAGGGGCTACCCTCTTATCTGTGTGACTTTCCCTATGTGAATGGTGGACTGTTTCGTCAACGTATGGCAATCCCTAAGTTTACGAAACGTGCCCGTTTGATTCTGACCGATACGGGGGCACTGAATTGGTCGGATATTAATCCTGATATTTTTGGTTCGATGATCCAAGCGGTGGTGACCGACGATCATCGTGGTCATTTGGGAATGCACTATACTTCGGTTCCTAATATCATGAAATTGATCGAACCACTCTTTCTGGATGCTTTGCGA
The DNA here is from genome assembly GCA_028377305.1 of Prolixibacteraceae bacterium. GTDB lineage: Bacteria > Bacteroidota > Bacteroidia > Bacteroidales > Prolixibacteraceae > Halosquirtibacter. Next base: position 27,411 of record JAONJW010000030.1, read on the forward strand.
GCTGAGTTTGTTTCGGTACGTGAAGATAAAAGCAAACTGAATAAGTTGCTCTATCGCATTCATCGTATCAAGATATTTGATCCTGCTTGTGGTTCGGGTAACTTTCTGATTATTGCCTATAAAGAGCTACGTCGCTTGGAGATGGAGATGCTTCAGGCGTTGGCACTGCTTGATCCACAAAATAAGAGTTTGGCGTTCTCTGGCATTGAACTCTCCCACTTCTATGGTATCGAACTAGATGATTTTGCCCATGAGGTGGCGGTATTGGCTTTGTGGTTGGCGGAACACCAGATGAATGTGGAGTTCTACAAAGCTATTGGTCGACATATTGCGACCCTTCCTTTGAGCGAAGCGGGGCAAGTGAGACATGGCAATGCCCTTTTGTTGGATTGGGATGAGGTTTGTCCAAGGAAATCGGATGAGGAGATCTATATGATCGGGAACCCTCCTTATCTTGGTAGTAGTATGCAGACAACAGATCAGAAAGCTGAATTAGCAGATGTTTTTCACGAGTTTAAGAATTATAAAAACTTGGATTATATCGCCTGTTGGTTTAAGAAGGGAGTCGATTATATTGAAGGGTATCCTATTTCGTTTGCTTTTGTAACCACCAATTCGATATGTCAAGGAGAGCAGGTAGGCTACTTTTGGCCTTATGTTTTTGCACACCAGTGTGAGATAGGGTTTGCTTACCAATCGTTTAAGTGGCAGAACAATGCCAAAGCCCAAGCAGGAGTCACGGTGGCTATTATAGGAGTGCGAAATGTCTCTAAGAACTTTAAGTTTCTATTTACACGAGGGGTAAAGCAAAAAGTAGAGAATATCAATGGCTATTTGATTGCCTCAGATAATATTGTGTTACAGAAAGTAGGCAAGCCTATATCGGATCTACTCAAGATGGTAAAGGGAAATCAACCTACCGATGGAGGCAACTTAATCCTTTCATCAGAAGAACGTGTAGGATTGATTAAAGAGTATCCAGAAATTGAGAAATATATCTATCAATATATAGGATCTCAGGAGTTTATTCGAGGAGAAAATAGGTATTGCTTATGGATTAGAGATCATGAAGTGGATAATGCCTTGAATATTGCCCCCATAAAGGATCGAGTTGATCAAGTTCTTCAATTTAGATCAGAAAGTAGAGCGAAAAGTACGAGAGAGTTTTGTAAAGGAGCACATCGATTTATTCAGATACAATCACACCCTACCGAGTCGATTATTATTCCTTCTGTATCAAGTGAACGCAGGGATTATATTCCCATGGGTTTTTTAGGGGATGATACGGTTGTTTCTAATCTTGCTTTTGCCATCTACGATGCGGCGCCGTGGATGTTAAGTGTATTGATGTCGCGGATGCATATGGTATGGGTTCGAGCCGTTTCGGGGTATTTGGGAACGAGTATACGATATTCGAACTCCTTGTCCTATAATACATTTCCCTTTCCGTCGATTGGAGTTGCTAGGAAAGAGATGCTGAATGAGATGGCGATGGAGATTTTGGATGTGAGAGATCGTTATCCGAGCAAAACGATGGCGGAGTTGTATGATCCCGATAAGATGCCTGACGATCTAAGGGCCGTACATGCTAAAAATGATGAGATGATCGATATGCTCTATCGTAAAACAGCCTTTGATCACGACGAAGAGCGACTGGCTTTTCTTTTTCGTATGTACGAAAAGATGACTTCGTAGAAGAGAGGACGTGTTTTATTTTATGAATTACTAAAAACCAACAAACAACAATATACCTATGCCAAACTTAGTTGAAGTAAGCTATCAGCAGACAGGAAAGAGTAAAAGCAATAATGCTCTTGGGATGCGAGAGATGCAAGCGAGAGCTTATGCAAAAAGAGCAGCACAGTACCTTTTAATTAAATCGCCTCCTGCTTCGGGGAAGTCTAGGGCTTTGATGTTTTTGGGGCTAGATAAATTGCGTCGCCAAGGGGTGAAGAAGGTGGTGGTTGCGGTTCCTGAAAAGTCTATTGGTGGCTCTTTTGCGCCTACTGCGTTGATGAAGTATGGATTTTTTGCGGATTGGAGTCCCGAAGATCGTCATAACTTATGTACTCCAGGGGCAGAGAGTAGTAAGACCAATGCGATGGTACGTTTTATGAAAGAAGAGACTTCGGAGATTTTAATCTGTACCCATGCGACCCTACGTTTTGCGTATGATAAGTTGACGCCCCAAGATTTTAATGATACGTTGGTGGCTATCGATGAGTTTCACCATGTGTCACAAGATGCAGACAATCGATTGGGGGAGGTGTTGAAATCGTTGATGGATGATAGCAGTGCGCATATTGTGGCGATGACGGGTTCTTATTTTCGTGGAGATGCAGTGCCTGTGATGGGGGCTTCGGATGAGGCGAAATTTGAGAAGGTGACCTATAGTTACTATGAGCAGTTGAATGGCTACGACTATCTGAAAACGTTGGGAATAGGCTACCACTTCTATTCGGGACGTTATACGGATGCGATTGGGGAGGTTTTGGATTTGAACAAGAAGACGATTATCCATATTCCGAATGTCAACTCTTCGGAGTCGACCAAGAGAAAGTATCATGAGGTGGATACGATATATGATTTGATTGGGTCGGAGTGTACGCTGGATGAAGAGACGGGGTTGCACTTGGTGACTACAGCCGATGGCCGTGTGGTTCGTGTGGCCGATTTGGTTAACGATCAAGATGAGAAGCGACGAACCAAAGTACAGGATACGCTACGCAAAGTCAGTAGAGCGGAGGATGTAGATATTATTATTGCTTTAGGGATGGCCAAAGAGGGTTTTGACTGGCCTTATTGTGAGCATGCTTTAACGGTGGGCTACAGAGGATCGCTGACGGAGGTGGTGCAGATTATTGGAAGGGCTACGCGAGATTGTGAAGGTAAAATACATGCACAGTTTACCAACCTTATCGCACAGCCTGAAGCGGACGATGACGAGGTGAAGTATTCGGTCAATAATATGTTGAAGGCCATCAATGTCTCTCTATTGATGGAGCAGGTTTTGGCTCCTAACTTTAAGTTTAAGACCAAGAAGAGTGAACACGATAGCAGTGAAGCAGGAACGATAAAGATAAAAGGTTTTAAGGAGCCTTCTACCGCTAAAGTGTCGCAGATCTTAGAGAATGATCTGAATGATTTGAAAGCGGTGTTGGTTCAAGATGGCAATATACAAGCCTCGATGTCGGGAGATATTGATCCAGAGGTGGTGAATAAGGTGACGATCCCTAAGATTATACGTACCAAGTATCCTGAGTTGAGCGAAGAGGAAGTGGAGGAGGTACGTCAGCATGTGGTGGCAGATAATTTGGTGCGTTATGGTGATTTTGAGACCAAAGGGGGAAGGGAGTTTGTGAAGATGGGCGATCGATTTGTGGATATAGAGGATCTACATATTGATTTGATCGATCAGGTGAATCCTTTCCAGAAAGCTTTCGAGGTGTTGTCGAAGAGTGTTTCGGCTCCGATGTTGAAGACGATTCACGAGACGATACAGGCCAAGCGTATACGTATGGATTTTGAGGAGGCACGACTGTTGTGGCCAAAGATAAAGAGTTTTAGAGCCACGCATGGTAGAGAGCCACGTATGGATGCTGTGGATGTCCTGGAGAAGCGTATGGCGGAATGTATCGTCTATTTGAAGGCAGAGAAGAAACGTATGGCACAAGAACAGAGAGGATAACGATGGTATTAGATAAGCGAGAGGTGTTGTCAGAGATTTTTGGAGATGATCCAGATGATATTTTGGCAGTGAAGATCACAGAGACGCAACGCACGACAGAGCAAGATAGGCTCTTGAGTTCTTTTGAAGAGGTATTGGGTTTTGTAGATACCCATGGCAGGATTCCTGAAAAGGGGAAGAATATGCAGGAGCGTCGTTTGGCAAACCATATTGAAGCATTCAATAGTAATCCTGAACAGGTGGCTTTTTTGCAAGCGTATGATCGTCATAGGGTGTTGAAGGGACAGAAAGAGATTGAAGACTTGGATGATATTTTTGGGGATGATGACTTTGGATTCTTTGAAGATTCGGAGGATACCAGCGATATCTTCGATTTTAACCATACGCCGAAAGAGATAGAGAGACCCGATTATGTGGCCAGACGTAAAGCGTGTGATCATTTCGATGCTTTTGAAGATATTCTACGTCAGTGTCAGGTGGATCTGAAATTGGGTAAACGACAGATACGTAAGTTTCGTAAGGAGAGCCAGATACGCAAAGGTAATTTCTTTGTGTTGAAAGGGGTGTTGCTATATGTGGCTCATGTTGGTAAGTTAGAGAAGAGCGAAGATGGGAAGAAGAATGCCCGTCTGCTTTGTGTCTTTGAGAATGGGACAGAATCGGATATGATGTTGCGGTCGTTGTCGAGCTCGTTGTATAAAGATGGGTTTCGGATCTCGGAACATCAAGATCAATATATGAATATCAGAGGTTCGGCTGTGGGAGTGGATGACGAAGCTACTGGCTATATTTATGTTCTAAGAAGTCTCAAGCAGGAGCCTTCGGTGCAGAGGATAAAGAATCTGTTTAAGATTGGTTTTTCTACCAAGCCTACCCAAGACCGAATTCGTAATGCGGAGAGAGAGAGCACTTATCTCTATGGTCCTGTAAGTATCGTTGGGGAGTGGAAGTGTTTTAATATGAATGTACAGAAGTTCGAATCGTTGCTTCATCGAATCTTCTCGGAGAGTCGTTTGGATATTGAGATGACGGCACCGAATGGGGATTGT
>JAONJW010000031.1 GCA_028377305.1 Prolixibacteraceae bacterium
GGATTATGCAGATAAGTGGCTTCACTTTATTCATTATTATGGTGAAGATTTAATCCTGGGTAAAACAACTCTTACTAATGGAGAATTAGATGCAATTTTGACCAATAAAGAGGCTAAAAGACAAGATGAAAGTATTGTTGCCAAAGTTGGAGGAATTAAAGAGGATGATATCATAAAGGTTATCAGATAGATACCTTTGGATGCAAGGCAAGGAGTGAACGAGGTTACTCTAGATGAGACAGGTGCTATGGGGAAGATTGTAAATAAGTGCTTTCCTTAGGCAAGCATGGTCATAGATCATTTTCATATCAAGAAACTTGCTTATGAGGTTTTACCACAAATGAGAATCGAACATTTGTGGATTGCCATTGATAAAGAAAATGAATCAATCAAATTTACTAAAGTGGAAGGGGAAAAGTATACCCCATAACTTCAGGATAATGAGGAAACTACATAGTAACTTCTTCAAGAGGTTATTACGTGTTGTTTATATCTAATGACAAATGGAAAAGATACAGTGACATCGAACTCCCATCCTTTATAAATTATATCCTGTCCTGTCCTTGAAAAGACAAACAACACCCCATAAGCTTAGGAATGATCTTCTTTTGTACAAAAATAAAAGCAGTTGTCTATTCGTAATCTGCAAGATGATTTAAAGTTAAAAAGAACTATCGTGATTGTGAATAAATAAGATGTGGATATAGGCTGTCTGAATTGTTTGTGTTGTGTTATTGGAAAATCAATGCCAAAGCTAGCATTATAAAAATGATACATTTGATCCATTTGGTGATTTTCCAAAATGCAGATTGCTCAAACACTTTGGTCAGTTTGCCTGAAAGAATGGAAAAACCACTAAAAGTGATAAAGGATATGATCATGAAGATAACTCCAAGTATCATCATTTGTATCATTGGGCTTAATGAACTTGTACGAACAAATTGAGGTAGAAAACTAATAAAGAAAAGAGAGACCTTCGGGTTTAGGACATTCATTAAGAAACCTTTGCTTACTCTTTTAATTCCTGTAATATTGGAGGGCTTATCTTTAATCTCAAAATTTAGGGGCTGCTCATTTAAGGCTTGATAAGTGAGAAATATAAGATAACTAGCTCCAAGATACTTCACTATTTGGGATGCGATTTCTGATTCCGTCAGGATTAAAGATAAGCCCGTAGCAACGGCGGTGGTATGAATGAGTACGCCTAAGGAAAGTCCTAGGGATATTTGTATTCCATTTTTGCTCCCTTTTGAGATACTCTCTGTAAGTACGAATATGTTATCTGGGCCAGGCATGATTGCCAGTAAAAATGCTGTTGATATAAATGAAAGAACTTGACTTATAAACATTATATAATATTTTAAGATATGTTTTTAAATTGATCATATATAATCTATGCTTACGAATGTAGGTCAAAAGATTATAATAAAATAATTGGTCGATATTTTTGTGAAAAAAGTGGATAATCTGTCAACTTTTTTTCTTGTTCTATATTGTAATCCGTAGATTTGTTAATAATATGATTATTATAATGTATTATTGAACAAGATATATTATTGAATACAAACTATTATACATGAAAGATTCGATATTGCTATTTTTTAAAGGTGTTGCAATGGGAGCAGCGAATGTAATTCCTGGTGTAAGTGGTGGAACTATTGCATTATTGACAGGGATATTTAATCCTATTATCGATGCGATAAAGAATGTCAATGCCAGAACCATAAAAATGTTCTTCAAAGGAGATTTTAAAGGAGTGGCAGAGCAAGTGAATTTAAAGCTGTTGATCCCAGTATTTTTAGGTGTGTTTGTGAGTCTTATCTCGTTAGCAAAGCTGTTTAAATTTCTCTTTGCTGCCTATCCGATCTTTATATGGTCTTTCTTTTTTGGACTTATCTTGGCATCGGTATATTTTGTGGCCAAACAAATTCATCGTTGTAACTCATCTACGGTTGTAACTTTTTTGATAGGAACAGCTATGGCATTGTCTATTTCATTTATGACACCAGCCAGTGAGAACAGCTCTATGTTATATCTAATGCTCTGTGGGGTAGTTGCAGCCTGTAGTATGATTCTACCAGGACTATCAGGATCTTTTGTATTGATTCTTCTTGGAAACTATGAGCTGGTGATGATTCGATCCGTGAGTAATTTAAACTGGGAGATACTTGCACCTGTAGCAGTAGGTGCTGTTATTGGACTGGTAGCTTTTTCGCATCTATTATCGTGGGTTTTTAAAAAATTTCATGATCAGACAATTTCCCTACTATCTGGCTTCATTCTTGGCTCACTGTGTATTCTTTGGCCTTGGAAGCAAGAACTATATAAATTAGGTGCCAGTGGAGAGGTATTGATAAAGAAAAGTGGAGAGAAAGTGGTAGAAGGATATCAGTGGTTAATGCCTGATATGATGTCGACTGAATTTATGATTGCGACCTTATGTATGGTGATAGGAGTTGTGTCAATTGTCGCTTTAGAGAAATTCGCCGGTAATAGTAATAATAAATAGTGCGAGAGATGAAAAAATATGGATTACTAGGTTACCCTTTATCTCACTCTTTTTCAAAAGGGTATTTTACAGAAAAATTCACTAAAGAAGAGATAGATGCGGTGTATCAAAACTTTGAGCTCTCTCAAGTCGAAAATATTATTGAAGTGTTGAAAGAGGATCAATCTATTGCAGGTCTTAACGTTACAATCCCTCATAAAGAAAAGATCATTCCACATCTAGATAATATTTCAAATGAAGCGAGAGAGATCGGTGCAGTGAATGTGGTCAAGGTAACCTTCGATGAGTGTGGATCTCCTTATTTGTATGGTTTTAATTCAGATGTTTACGGGTTTTCGGAATCCATTAGACCGTTAATTAGTTCGAGTCACAAAAAGGCTCTTGTTCTGGGCACTGGTGGTGCTTCTAAAGCAGTGTTTTGTGGATTGAAAAAATTAGGGTTAGAACCAACTTATGTATCTCGAAAGTCTTCTGAAGGGATATTAGATTATGATGGTCTAACAGAGGAGGTAATGTCTGATTATACCGTGATTGTAAATGCGACACCTCTCGGGACCTATCCTAATATGGATAACTGTCCGAGTATCCCGTATGATTATTTATCCAAAGATCATTTATTATATGATTTGGTTTATAATCCAGCACAGACCCTATTTATGAAAAAAGGGAAAGAACAAGGAGCTGTCGTGAAGAACGGCTTAGAAATGCTACATCTCCAAGCAGAGAAAGCATGGGAGTTTTGGAATAAATAGGATATAAATCAAAAATTTTATGGATATACACCAAAATATACGGCTGCGAATAGGAATATTTGTAGCCTTTTTTATTATTTCACTACCACTTTGGGCACAGTACTCTGTCTCCAAAACTGCTCCCAAAAAGCACTACAAACAAGCTTTACAAAGTTTTTATGGTAAAAATTATAAACGCTCACTATTCTATTTAAAGAAAACAATAAAAGCGACTCCTCATTGGATTCCGCCCTATTTATTGGCATCTGAAGTGTATTACTATACTGAACAAGATTCACTACAGTTCGAATCCTTAAAAAAAGTCATTGAATTGGATGTTGAGATTCGGTATCCAAAGAGTTTGCTTAATATGGCAAATATTGAAAAAAAATATCATCATTTTGATTCTGCAATTCGTTATTATAAGTCTTTCTTATCGCATACGAAGGAGATCGACTCTATTTTTATTGCGGATGTAAAACTACGGTTGGCTTCATCTGAATTTGCAAAAAATGCCGTTGCTTCTCCTGTATCATTCTCCCCTTTTTCTTTGGGTGATAATATCAATACTAAAGAGGACGAATATTGGCCTAGCTTAAGCATTGATGAGTCCACTCTGGTATTTACACGCTTGTTAAGAGAGAACCCTATTACTGGCGTTAATTACCCTTTCCCGCAAGAGGACTTCTATGAGTCTAAGAAAGTAGATAAGGTGTGGTCTAATTCTAAGAATATGGGGTACCCAATCAATACACCTGAGAATGAAGGTGCACAATGTATTTCTGCTGATGGACGTTTGCTGTTTTTAACTGCTTGTAATCGAGTTGGAGGGAAAGGGAGTTGCGATATCTATGTCTCCATGAAACAGTCCAACAATAGTTGGTCTTCACCTAAAAACCTAGGGAAGCCTGTAAACACTTCTGGATGGGAATCACAGCCTTCTGTGAGCGCTGATGGTAGATATTTATTTTTTGTTAGTAATAGAAAAGGATCGAAGGGAAAAACAGATATCTATCGTGCTGAGCGCACAGCATATGATATGAATGGAGCTCCTATATTTGGAGTAGTTGCCCCTCTTAATAACATGGTTAATACAGTATACAGTGAAACGTCTCCATTTATTCATCCTGATGGCCGAACACTTTATTTCTCCTCTAATGGATGGCCTAGCATCGGGAAAAGCGATATCTATATTTCACGATTAGATAAAAGAAAGAAAGTCGTTTCACGAAAGAATATTGGGTATCCGATAAATACTTATGATAATGATGAGGCTTTTGTTGTAGGGGCATCGGGAAACTTTGCCTATTTCGTAAGTGATAGAGATCGCAAAATGGGAAAGGACATTTATGCTTTCCCTTTGAAAGAGAATAAACCTGATCCAGTATCATTTGTCCACGGTAGGGTTGTAGACGCAAAAACAAGAAGGCCAATCAGAGCCGATATTGTACTTACAGAATTGAATGAAGGGGACACCGAGGCGATGTTGGCTTCTTGGGAAGATAATGGTGAGTTTACAGTGAGTCTTCCGCTACAAAAGAACTATCGGTTTACCTCTCAAGCCAAAGGATATATTTTTTATTCTAAGAATTTTAATCTGACCAAACAGTATTCTGTTGGAAATCCCTATGAGGTGTTGATTGAGATGAAGCGATTAGCAGTGGGAGTGACTACGATTTTAAATAATATCTTCTTTGATACGAACTCTTATGCATTAACTCAATTGAGTCATAATGAGTTGGATTATGTATGTCAATATCTTCAGAAAAATCCATCGCTGAAAGTTGAAATAGGTGGTCATACCGACACGATAGGCTCTGTAGACTTAAATGCCAAGCTATCGGTGGATAGAGCGAAAGTGGTCAAAGACTATCTTACTCAGGCCGGAGTCGATTCGCTTAGAATAACTTACCAAGGCTATGGGTATAGTCTTCCGATTGCTCCCAATAATACCATTGAAGGGCGTAAGCGAAATCGACGAACCGAGCTTAAAGTATTACAATTATAAATAGCTTATGGTAGATGCATTTTAATGATCAATTGTTTTTAAATAAATGATTGATCATTAGTTTTGCGTCGATTTTTAATGTCTGCTTGAATTGAATGAAGGTTTAGGAGTGTTAAGAAAAATGTTAAGTTGTTATATTTAAGAATTATGAAAAATAAGGTTTTGACTCTATTGGTATGTCTAGTGATGTCATTGGTTGGAAAAGCAGAAGGAGATCATGGTCATCCACACGAAGTAGAAGGACGACACTCTCTTTCTCTTTATACTGGTTTTACACATAATGCAGGGGCATATTTCTCTAAAGAGACAAAGGAAAAGAGTACAGGTAGATGGGTTCCTACTGTTGGTCTCGACTATTTCTATACGATGAATCACAAATGGGATATTGGTACCATTGCAGATCTTGAATTGGAGGAGTATTATGTAAATGGAGAGCACCATGAGCGTGAGTATGAACGTACGAATGCTGTTGCATTTATTGCTGTTGGAAAATACAAACCTATTGAAGGATTGGGAATAATTTTCGGACCTGGAGTTGAGTTTGAATTTAAAAAAAATATTGAAACGGAAACGCTATTTGTTGCGAAGATCGGTGTAGAGTATGAGGTGCATATCAAGAATGGCTGGGCTATTGCGCCATCTCTAATATATGACTATAAATATAGCAAAGATCTAAAATTTAGTGCCTACTCGTATGGTTTTTCTATAGGAAAGAAGTTCTAATAGAATCATAACAAAGGAGGTTATCTTATAGAAGGTGACCTCTTTTACTAATGATTATCCATGATTCAGTTAGTGATGTTTGAACTCATATAGCTTAGACACCTATTGGGATTTAAGTTAACAATTATACAATTTCATTTTATCATGAATTAAAGACGTTTACATATTCTTGATATGTTTAACCAAAACAAGTCGCTCGAACTTGTTTAAACAAGTCCGAGCGTCTTTTATCAAAATTACTAACAGATTTATTTATTTAGCCAAAACCAGTTATTCTGATCTGACAGTTTTGCTATGATAGAAGCTCTTTCTCCTTCGGGGTATTTCTTTGCAACGGCTTGTGCAAGTCGAATAGCACTTCCATCTCGGAAAGAGAAACGCATAAGGTCTTCAAATCTTTTTCCTTCAAAAGAGAATTCGAGAGCGTTTTCTTCAAGAATCCATTGTCGAAGAAGTTCTTTCTTCTCCTCATCGCTAATCCCATCTGGGAATTTTCTTAGAACAAGACTTACACGCTGTCTTAGACCATAATTTTTCCCCCAAATAGGGTTCCATACCCCATCATTAGATATCTTATTTTGATCAAAAGGAGGGGAGAAGACTTCTGTCTCTGCCTCATAGAAATTTCGAGCCCCTGAGTTAAGTAATGCTAGAGCAGTGCTATACTCTCCTATTTCATTCAAACACTCAATAAGCTTCATGTATAGTTCAGAGTCCTTATAGAGGATAATACGATTTTGTATGGGTTTTTGTAATAACTTCTTCTCAAAGTTATATTTCCAGATCATATTCTGTTCGTCGGTGAACTGTCGGTAAAGATCTCCTTTCGAATTCTCTGTATTATATTGCTCTCCAGAAATATTTAGGTAGCCATCTCCTGCAATCACTTCCCCTCTATTGAAAAAACCAAAAAGAGAATTATACTGCTCAAATTTGTGGTTGTACTCAACAATGCTAATCAGTTTTTTTGAACATGTGGTTACGGAGTTCAGATATAGCTTAATATAGTTTTCATTACCATATAAGTCCTCATCTTTTCCAATAAGGTCTCCATTCGTTAATGAGTTTACAGTAAGGTAATTATAGAATATGCTAGCTGCCCTTTGATACTCTTTATTCCATAGAAGCAGATCTCCCAACAGAATATCATGTTCAATCCCATAATAGTTATAGATTGTCTTTGGTTCATCAACTAATAATTGCCAATTGATTTTTATATTCCAATGATATGCAGGATCATCTAATTCTTTAATAAGCAAAGGAATCACTTCAGTAAGAGCATAAGGTTTCATCTCCTTCAACTTCTCAATTTCAGAGTCACTCTCAAATGCCTCATCAAACATGTATACTTCACCATAAATTTTAGCAATGGTCCAATAGCACCAATATTTGATTTTATTTACCTCTGCTACACACGCTTGGTAGTTTTTTAGACTTATCTCATCGCTTCTTTCCTCAAAAACCTTTGCATTTAAAAGAAAGTCATTACAATTCACTATGATTTTATAGAACTTCGTTGGGTCTACAAAGGGATTCGATTCTAATTCTAAATAGTTATAGATAGAACGAACTTCTGGAGAGGCAGTCTCTCCAACTGCCATCTCATCACTTCTCAGACCATTAAATAATATGACACTAGGCATAATATCTTGAATCTCAGAATATATTCCTACAATATTCACTGCAAGATCTGTTGGCGTCTGAAAATTATTGTGTCTGTTAATTCCATTTTTGTTCTCTACCTCCAACATATCTTGGCAGGAAAACATTACAAGTAAGAGACAAAATAGTGGATATACATATAACTTTTTCATACTCAAATATTTTTATAAGCTTAAATTGATACCTACTAAAACAGTTGGAAGGGTAGGGATCTTACCGTAATCACCAGAGAAAGAGCGTGCGCCCATACGATATACTACGTCTGGATCAAGACCTAGGTAATTGGTGTTAGTCAATAAGTTTTTACCCTTAACATAGATAACACTTGTACGTCCTTTGGCCTTCCCAAAAGGAAGTTGGTAGGATAGGGTAATATCGTCAAGTCTCCAAAATGACCCATCTTCAATCCAGCGACTGCTAAACTGATTGTTTTTACGAGGATCTCCCCATGCCGCTTTGGGTATATTAGTCTGCTGTTCTGGGTATTTCCAAGCATTAAGTGTACTTTGCGATTGGTTGTTTGTTGTAGACTGTGACTCCAAAGAAGAACGAATATGGTTGAAGATATCTCCACCTTCGACAAAACTTAAGGACGCCGACAGTTTAATACTCTTATACTGTACTGAACCATATAATCCGCCTGTGAAATCAGGAAGTAATTTTCCGATTTCAGTTGCATCTTTCTCATTGATAATATGATCATTATTCTTATCTAAGAACAGTACATCTCCTGGTTGATATTGCAATCCAGATGAGGTGATAAGATCGTGCTTGTCTACCTCTTCTTGATTCTTGTAGACTCCTAGCATCTTTAATCCATAGAACTTAGGTCCATCACCGCCTTTAGCAGTGATGATATTCCCACCTCTAATTGGCGTGATAAGTTCACTGTTGTTCCCAAGACTCTCATAGTTATAATCTATAAAGGATAGGTTCCCTCCAATAGTAAATCGGAAAGATCTTTTCCCCAGCATCAATTGTGCTGCCAGATCCAAACCCGAAGAGGACATGGCACCACTGTTGGAAAAACCCTCTTTATAACCTGTTTCCAGTGGTACTTTGTCAATAATGACCATATTGTCTGTCTGTGATTCCCATTGGTATGCACTGATCATTAGCATATCCTTCATAGTAATCAATTCAGCTCCCCAACCTGACTGGACGACCTCTTCTAATGATAGATCTTTGTTGAAGATATTGGCTCTTGTGAATCCAACCGAATTGGTTCCAAAACGTCTTGCAGCATACTGCTTGTTATTCATATAGAACGGAATATTGGTGTTTCCTGAAGTCGCAAAATCTCCTTTAATACGAAGGTTGGAGATTATATTCTTGAGAGGAAACCAGCGCTCATTGGCAATATCATAAGAAATAGCTCCTCCATAATAGAGATTGCCACTATCCATATCTACACCGGTAATAGAGTTCAACTCATAATTGGCAAATAGTTCAACACCATACTTGTCATTAAGTGTATAACGAAGTCTTGCAAGATTGTTCAATACTCGATAATCGCTGTAATAACTAGAGATGGTACGGGTGTTTTCTGGCGACACAGCATTAAGTAGAGTCATTTTATCATTGGCGGTATTCATCCCACCCGCGAACAGTTTAGAAAAATTTGAAGAGCGATAGTTGGCAGATAAGTTAAATATAAAATGGGATTTATTTTTAATCCTCTCATATCCTAGATTGGCTCCTCCTTCAAAACTCATCCCTTTTGCAACCAAGTCCTTTACTTGATTCAGTGCAATAAAGTCATTAATGGTTTCAGGAACAATGGCCTTAGATGTTTTTCCAGAGAAAAATGCTTTCTGTCTGTCCTCCCAATTAACTATCCCTACATTGGCCCCAAAAACAATGTTCTTCCATATTTCTGTCTTGAAGCGAACATTCATAATGGTACTAAATCCATTATATTCTGCAATATTATCGTTCGTAATTGCTTTGGGGTTACTTACATTAAAAGAGTGGTAAGGATCCCAATCTTGCAATGTCTCTCCCATATAATTACGTTTATATGGCATTAATATTGGACTTTTAAAGAGTGCTGCCTGAAAAGGGTTGTTATTTGAATAACTCTGGTCAATCAAGTGTCCTGACTTATAGTTATAGCCAATATTAACAGCAATAGATGATTTTTCTGAAATATTGATGTCAGTGTTTAGTCGTGCTGTATATAATTGATTGTCCGTGTTTTCAATCATTCCCTTTTCGTTGTTTAGTCCAATGCTTAGGTAGTAACGAGCAATCGCATCCCCTCCCATCACATTTACTTGATACTTTTGGAAAACAGATTTCTGAGCGATCTCCTCTTGCCAATTTGTATTGTTATTATATGTGTGGTAATCTAAATTATTTTCATCATTGTTTAATCCTCTATATTGAGTCTGAATTTCCTTATCAGAAAAACTGGTGCGTAATACTTCGTAGACTTTATTTCGCCACTGTCCTGATGTGAGGAGTGGGAGCGTCGTAGGGTCATCACTCACCCCATAGTTTGCTTCAACATTGATCGCTGTCTTTAGTGATTTGGTGCGATAGGTTTCAATCACAATGGCTCCATTCACTCCCGAGCTTCCATATATTGCTGCCGCAGCCCCTTTTAAATAACGAATAGACTTAATATCACTAGGATTCACATTGGCATAAATATTGTCTACATACTCATTAAAAACATCGTTTGTATAGTTGTTATCAGGATAGATAATACCATCAATCACCAAAAGAGGTGTGCTGGAAAGGTTGATCGATCGAACCCCGTGTATCTTTAGCTCATAACCCATTCCTGGTAATCCACTAATTGCTTTTGCTCGAACCCCTGCATGTTGGCCTCTTACATCTCTGTCAAAGCTATACTCTGAATGATCGATGTCTATATTCTTCTCAATATTCCAAAGGTCTTCAAATTTGTCATTAATACGAGAACACTCTTCAACATAAAGATAATAGCGCTTTTTTAATCCATTCTTAACAGGATAGTCAATGCCTTGATATCCCTCTTTACGAAAATAGATAAACTTACTATTGGTGATGGAAGATATATCTGCAACTCCTTCGTCATTTGTGGTAATCACCTCTTCATTAACAGATTTAATGTCAACGTTTGGTATAGGAAGATGTTTCACTCCATCGTATACTTCTATACGTTGTGCCTTTGCTCCAAATGCATATAAGAAGCAGGCAAAAACCAAGACAATTTTATATATATTATTCATATACTTAACTCTTTAATAGTTGGATTTAGATGGAATAAACGATATCTGACGGACACAAATACCATTAACCTTGTGTGGAAACTTGGGAGATACTTTAATATGTTCAAATTTGATCTCAATTGGGTTGGTTCCCCACTCTTCTGGCACCTCAAAATTGCTATAGCTTATTGGAGTTAGTTTAGCCTTGTTATATTTAGGTAGATTTTGGTTCCATACATTTCCTACCTGAACGCCATTAAAAAACATTTTGACGGTTCCTGCTCTTTTCCCAACAAGAGGCCATGTAGAAGCCACGACCTTAATTTCATACATTCCTGGAATCAATGAGATGTCTTCAATTGCTGGTTTGCCTTCTTCATCTACGATTACAGTAAATGATTTTGGGAAGGTGATAGAATAGTGCTCTTCTTGACGGTTTAATGTACAGAATGTTCCATGAAATCCGAATCCATATTTGACATTGTACTTCCATTTTATTTGAGCTGGAGCTTTTACATGACAATACTCCTGAATAATCTCATTATTTCCCTCCTTATGAAATCGCCCTAACTCTTTAGGGTTGAAATGAAATGTGTTCATAAACATACTTTTGGGAATATAAAGCTTAGAAGATAAGTATAATAGCCCGTTACTTGTTTGCACTTGATTAAATCTATCCACTTCTTGCTTCCCATCTTCTATCCAGAATCTAGTATCTGCAGATGAGTTTAGATCATAGCTGTCTTGTGCTTCAGCCAAAGGCTCTCCTTCATAAAAGATACTTTTTAAACACCACTTTGTCATCTTCTCTGAAAGTTTCTCTGTCATCTCTCCTCCCGATGCAACCACTTTTTTTGCAACCTCATCTAGAGCGACTTGAATAACCTGATCCGATGGGATAATAGCAGTTATAGAGCGTTCTTCATCCCTTGGATCAAACTTCTCTAAGAATGTATTTTTCTCAATCCAAACGGTATCATAGACCATATTACCATCCTCATTTAGGAATTTTGGCGTACTGTTATCCTTATCAAAAATCTTCTCGTCGAATGACTTGATATACTCTTGCACCATCGAATATTCAGAACCTAGGTTGAAGATTTTTTCATAGATGTTATCATAGGTTGGAATAATTCCTTTACTATGGTGAATTACGCCATTTCCAGTATATATATTGGTTAGCTCTACCTCTTGCGCATTCATCGTTGGATTAGTATTGGTTCTAAAATCAATATATTTCCCTCTGTAAGTGGAGATACGTTGATTATGATCTAACAAATACTTAAACTCTTCGCCAAATAATAGTTGAATTCTTAGCTTATCGCGCAGTTGATTTACCTCCTCTTCGGTAAGGGAATTCAGATCCATTTCTAGATACTTTGGACTAAGATTTTCATCTTTAACCGCAACAAGTGTTAAGTTGGTGGAACCCGAAAGTTCTTTATCTAAACCTGTTTTTTTCAGTAATGCAGAGAATTTACTGTAGTCTCCATTGGATTGTAAATAATTCCATATGTTTTTTGCAGATAATTCTCTTTGGTCAGAGTAGTAACTGTCCCACTGATCATTGACAGTACAACTGCTATTAATCATTCCGATACTAGCCAAGAGCAGTATGAAATAGATATATGGTTTTAATGCTCGTTTATTCATTGTTTAAAGGATTATAAGTTATACCACCGAATGTAAAATCACCATTCCCACTATTTTTCTTGATTGTGATTGTATGTACTCCCTCGGTAAGAAAAATACCATAAGCTATTTCAAACCCATATCCATTACCATAATTAGTATAGACTCGAGAATTTGTTATTTGATGCTTCCCATTTACATATACATCCCATGAACCACAATCAGGCCCTTTGGTACCATAGCAATTAATCCTGTAGGTACCTTCAGCTAAATATGGTGTTTTAAAACGAACCCAACCTTCATTAGAATCACCCAATCTTAAATTAAGTCCATGACCTCCTGTATAACATAGTCGGTCTGTTCCTGGCCTTCCTGGGGTCATGCGATTTTCAAAATATATTGGAAGTTTCTTTGGTGAAGAACCCCAGTCAATCTCGTCGAAAACATCTTCCAAAATGGCAACGGTATGGTCATTCTTCGGGAGCGTATTGATTCTATTATGATTTCCATCATGATCCTCAATAGCGTTTAAGTTTAGCACATCCCAAATATCCTGTTCAATAGGAGTGGGACGACATTTGGTGATATGAAGCGGTTGTTTTAATAGATGAATACAACCATTAGCTGCAGGGATATTAATCTGATTATCGTCCAACTGAGTAAATTGTTCTTCTTCTCGTTTATTAAAAAACATCTTTCGATCCTCAATCAGTACCTCTACTGCATGATTCTTATACTGGGTCTCAAGATTTGTCCATAAACGTACCGCATCTTGTGTTAACAAGTTATTGGTGTATTGGGTCCCGTTGATAATATGGTAGGCCACCCATCTGTTAAAACCATTATGGGAACTGGTTAGATCATCACTATCTGAGAAACGGTCAATAAGATCATCTACTGAATTGATGGATGGGGTATAACCTTTTAAGAGTTCATTTGTTTCCACTAACATGGTATAATACTTACGTTTGCTCTGGGTTTGATCACCCATTTTTTGATCAAACCCAGACCGTTTTAAGGCATCTGTAAATATTGAACAGTCCGATATTGCTCCAACCTCTTCCGAAAGAGAGGATTTTAGCTCTAAAACTTGATCAATGATATTAATATATCCATTGGATACCTTAATATCATATTCGGTAATTAAAGATTTTTTGTTTAGAAGGATACTCCTTTGGTTTCCTAATTTAAAGTCGATAGACATGTTTCTCCCAATAAGATTGGTGTCCTTAGTGGTTCCTTGTCGATATTCATCTTTCAACTGCTTAAAGCCAAGGGTATGGTTTTTTACCAATAGCTGTAGGTAATCTTTTTCTAAGGAGTCAATATTCTTCCCTTCTAACCATGCTGCAATCCCATCATTACTTGGGATATAGACTGTATACAGTCCCGATGCTCTATAGGAGTCCGCAAGCCCCGATCTCTCTAAGATATCCAGCCATGAACTACATTGATTTGGATGCAGTTCTAAATATTCTGTGATAGATATCTGGTCTTCAGTTAAGACTATGGCATCTTCAAATGTTTCTTTACAACCAAATAGAAGAAAGAGAACCGTTATCATTGAGACAATTAATTGCTTCTTCATATTTCTTATTTTGACTGATAAAATTTGTTTTGTACTAGTAAGCTATTGTTTATTAGCTCGTTACGGTAGATTGGGAAGTAGAATGCATATTCATTTTGAAATGCACTTTCTACTGAAGATTGATCGATGGGACTTACCGAAGTAAGGACCTTATCGATAACCATCTGCTTTCGAGCGTAATTGTTTCGTTTTGCAATACGTAATAAGTCAAACCAAGATTTTCCTTCGGCATACAACTCTCTTGCTCTCTCCTCTAGAATATAATCTTCGAAGGTTTCAATATCTTCTTGAAGCCCTACGAGTTCTATTGCGTTTGCTCTACGTCGGACTCTATTGATTTGCTCTAAGGACTCTCTGAACATTCCCTTCTCTGCATAGATCTCTGCCATCATTAAGACGATATCTGCGGCTCTATAGACAATGAAATTTGAAGTGAATTGACCTCCGGGATATATTTTTAATGGAGTAACCTTGGGGGTTGCTGTAATATATTTAAGTATGAGTCCAGTCTCTTTGTTATAGGTACCGTTGGCTCCTCGGATATCCGTCTCATCATATAGATTAAACTCTTCTGTTTCAAGTTTTTTATCAAACAGAAACACTGGTCTGTTGTAGTTATAGAATAGACTATTCCATGGGCCATTCTGTCCGAGAGCTTCGTCACACTCTATCTCAAATATCCCCTCAGCAGTGTTCCCTTCTGAGAAAATGGTAAACCACTGATCAGATGCCAACATACCTCTCTGCGAATCTTTAAAAATCGATTGACAATGTTCTAACGACAGGTCAATGTCTCCAGCAGCACTTCTCCAAAGGTAGGCGTCTGCAAGAAGTGCATGAACCGCATATTTTGTTGCTCTACCATGGTTTTCCCAGCTCTCCTCATATGCCTGCTTAATATTTGGTAATGCTTTTTTTAGGTCCGAGATAATATAATCTAGCACTTCTTTTTCACTACTCTTTTTTATCTCGAATCCATTTTTATCGGTTTCATACGAGTAAGGTAGAATTGGGACATCCTTCCATATCCTTACCAAATAAAAGTAAGCCAAGGACCTTATAAATCTTGCTTCTGCAATGATGGCATCTCTCTCAACATCCAAAAAGTTTTTGTCTATTTCTGCGGCTGAAGATGCATTTTCGATCACGGCACTAGATTGATTGATAATTTTATAAATAAAGGCCCAATCACATAGTTTGTTATTATCAATGATACTCCCTCCACGTATTTGTCTATAATTTGAAGGTTCACGGTAAAAAGCCAACTGATCAGAACGAACTTCCCCAAACAACAAAAGTTTTTTAATATTCTTTTGATAGGTAGCATAGCAATCTATTAACACCGATTCGACGTCTTGTTCGCTCTGCCAAAATTTCTCTTTAATGAGTCCATTTTCTGGGGGACAATCCACCCATGAGTCACAACCGGAAAGTACTATCATCAATACTACCCAAATGAAGTGTTTTATATATCGTATCATAAAATTAAAATGTTAGGTTGAATCCAAGATTATATCGAATAGGGTTATAATTAAACGCATTATCGATAAGTGTTTTATTTTTCTCAACTTTACCCACTGGATTTAATCCTTTGTATTTGGTCCATGTGTACACATTTTTGACTCCTATAAACATTGATAGTCTTGAAAGGGTAAGTTTCTCTACAATATCTTTTGGGAATTCATATCGTAAGGAGATGTTTTTAAGGGTTATATAGTCTCCATTGTCAATGAATCGACTACTTCCCAAGGAATTAAAGTTGGTGCCACTAATTGCGATGGGGATTTGTGAAACATCTCCCGGTTTTCTCCATCGGGATAGTACGGCTGTACTCTGGTTGTTGGAGTTTGTCATACCTTCTGTTGTGATTGCTGTTCTGTTGATGATCTTTGCACCATAACGATAGACGAACGCAATATCTAAGGTCAGCTTACCATATGATAATTTGGTGAATAGACCGCCAGAAAAGAGAGGATCTTGATTTCCTAGATAGATCACATCTTTATCATCAATCACCCCATCATGATTCGTATCTTGGTATTTTGCATCCCCTGCTAAGAAACGATTACCGTAAGCATCTTTCATATACACTTCTTTTCCTTCGGGAGAGAATAGAGGGGAACCAGACTTTCCTACGGCTCTTGCACTTTCATCATCCTTATATACTCCAAGGTATTGATATCCATAAATTGCTCCAAGAGGTTTGTTGATTTCAACAATCTGTGGGTATTTCCCATTTTGATATATTGGAATACCATAGGAAGCTCCACTTGGCATCGTTTGACGTACACTATTATATTGTGAAATATTCCAACGTAGAGACCATTTTAATTTTCTGGCTTGAATCAACTTTATGTCTGTATCAATTTCAAATCCAGTGGTCTTTATCTTACCCTGGTTCATATATGGAACGATAGAGAAACCTACGGTAGAAGGGACTTTTACATCTTTTTGAAGAATATTTGAGTTGATCTCTTCAAATAGATCTGTTTTAATCATAAATCTGTTTTTGAATAACATCAGTTCAAATCCTACGTTCTTACTGGTTTTCTTCTCCCACACTAGATTCTCTAAGGTCATCCTTTTTAGTGCCACACCATTATAATCCATATACGACCACCCTCGGTTATATAAACCATAGAATACGTTTGGCTCATTCGGATCTCGTCCAGTTACGCCATAACTTGCTTTTAATTTTAGTCTACTTAACCACTGCTTCTGTTCCCTTAAAAATGGCTCATCACTAAGGATGTAGGCTAAACTTAATGAAGGGAAATATCCTACACGATTCTCCTTACTGAAATTGTTGTTTACCTCTCTACTTACGAAACCTGATAGAATATAACGATCCAGCAGTTTGTATTGTAATGAGGTTAGAATCGAGTAGTCTCTTCTTTTTAAGGTATTGTTCGCAAAACTGGCAATTAGCCCACCATCTACAATGTTTGAAATCTTACTACTACCAGTATTTGATAATGAGACACCCATGTTACGTGTTTCTGACTGATTGGCCGTAAACACCATTTGTGCATATAAATTATGAATTTCATTTATATTACGATTGTAACCTAAAGAGTGCCTTGTAGAGATATTTAATGCACTAGCGTATGATTCAATAGATTTGTTCGCTTTTGAGCTCATTGGCTTTTGTCCACTGGCGATTGATGGGAAGAATATCTCATTATTCTTTAGGGTCTTGTCGTAACTAACATACCCTGTATAACGTAATCCTTTCACAATTCTATAATCCATTTTAAAAATAGAGCGAACTCTCGTCGTTAACAGATCGTTGTTACTATTTATGATTGTTGCTAAAGGATTAGTTTTATTGCCTTGGAATAACTTAGAGGGACTAAAATATCGATCGGTAGCAACGCCTTGATCATCGATATAAAAAGGGCTCATGTTAGGCATCCTAAAGTTTGTAGCCTGCCTTAAATCGTTATCTTTAATACCGAAACTATGCTTGTTGCTTCGAGTATAACTAAGGTCAGCAGAGAAGGTTAATTTCTTTGATAGATTATAGTCAATATTCATTTTTGTGGTAAAATTCTCGAAAGAGGACTTCTTTAGTACTCCATGGTCATCTTTATAACTAGTGCTAAATCGATACTTTGCTTTTTCTCCACCGCCACTCATCGATACATTATGTTCATGCAGGTATGGGGATTGTGTAATTTCATCAATCCAGTCCGTTTCAGCATGGAACTCATCGTAATAACGATAAAATCGGTTTTCGCGAAGCTCTGGAATATTGGTGGATGACATATCAAAAGATCCTCTTCCATTACGTCTTAGGTATTGGTTCCATCTTGCTTCATTCATTAACGAAACATATTCATCTCCATTTAGCAATGGCAGATGAGATGGCTTCGAGTCTCTCTGGTACTTATATCCATAACTAATTCTATTGGGACCACTAACTCCACGTTTAGTGGTAATTAGAATAACTCCATTAGCACCCCTCGAACCATACTGTGCCGCAGCAGCACCGTCCACTAGAACTTGAATATCTGCAATGTCAGAAGTTGGGATGTCTACCAACGCGCCCACATCATCTGCATTGGCTGCTCCAAAATCGAATCCATCATCTATATTCGTAGGATAGATAATCCCATCCAAAACGATAAGAGGTTTAGAAGATCCATTTAAACTTGATGCACCACGGATTTTAATATTCATTCCAGACCCTGGACCTCCAGCACTCTCCATAAAGGTTACTCCCGAAAGTTGCCCTTCCAGTGCATCTCCAAGAGAAGATGCCGACTCAATATTAGCATCTTTCATATCAAGGGTTTTTACTGCCGTGGCTCTATCTCTTTCGGAAATATTTAATAATCCACTACCTCGTTTGTTTTTAGCCTTAATGGTGATTTGACCAACAACATGCGCTTCGGTTTTTAATGTGACATTAATCTTGACTTTCTTATCAATCTTAATCCTTTGTGATTTATATCCGATGAAGGAGAAATTCAAATAATTAAATTGATTTGCGACTTTTATCTTATAACTACCATCAAAATCGGTGACCGTACCATTTTCAAAACGGTTATTATTAGAACTAACCACCACATATACTCCAGGCATGGGGGTCCCTGATTCATCTATTACTTTTCCCGAGATAGAACGATTTTGTGCAAAGACGGGAGGTAAGAAAAACAGTAACAGAATAAAGGATAAGTATTTTTTTAACATCATTGGGTTAAAGTTTTAAGTCTGTTAGGATATTATCAATTCTATATACAGCACCTCCATTAATCGATGCAGGGAAATCAGATATCACATTGGCTACATTGCCTTTGTGACTAATTGTTATTTGATTAGATTTCGCATTAATGGTAACAGTTCCCATACTCACCACCTCTGTGTTCGGATCTATCTGTTCCGAATAGTTGAAGTATTCATGTATTGAGCCATCCGCAGGAAATACAAAGCTTGCTTTGTATGTCACATCAGATTTCACCACATACTGGTTTAGCCAGTTTAGTAGTTGCAACTGATCGTTTGATAGGATAATTACTTTTTTTGCTTTATCCGCATAAGTGTGTTGTGTGATTTCGTCTGGGATTTGTCCATTGGCTATGGCTGCTTGAATTGCTTCGTTACTAGGAATAAAGAACATATTGCCAGATACTCCTTTAGGAATAAACTTATCTGGGATATTTTGTGCTAATTTTAGAAATTCGCTACAAGATTCATCATTTTTTAAAAAAGAAAGAAAATTCTTTGTTTCAGGATGTATTAATCCTGTAATATTATATGAAATACCATCATTTCCAACTTCCTTAGAATTGATATCAATAACTGCTTTATCCACTTCAGAATTAGACCATACTTTCCCATCTTGTACATATACAATAGAAAAAGGTTTCATACTTGGATATGCTTTGACAGTGCTACTTTCGATATCCACCTCTGTGGCAATAAAGTGAAGTAGTAGTTGTGATTTAACACTAGTTGAATTCAATCTTATCGAACTTCCCTTGCTGTTGTATCCATATATGATATCATCCGTAAGAATATTTTTGTTTTTCATATCTATGGTAAAAGACTCTTTCATCGACTCATTATTCGGGATAAAGGTCACCCCTTTCTTCTCTGAATTAAGCAGTGTTCCAAGGACTCTTGATAGATCAAAACAAGCCATGAAAGTATAGTAATCATCGTTATAGAATATTTTGGCGAATGAGCTCTGTAGGAAACTTAACTCAGGACATTGTTTTAAACCATACATAAACCCATTGGTACACATTTTTATATCGGTATCATCGATATCCAAATGTATCGTTCCTCCTTCATCGAAGGCCTTCAGCTTATCGTCTCTGACCAATTCAGGAAGAGCCATCTTCTTATCATCCATTAAGGAGGTGATCAAGATCTTCTTTGTTAGCAAGGATAGAGAAGAAAAATCTTTTGTGCCTTTCGATACCTTTAGAATATAATCATCAAGGGTTTGATTATAAGGGAAGAATGCATTGATAAAATATGAATGAGAGTCTCCATAGCTATTTCGTTCTTCTTTAGCCATTTGCAGATCTGATTGAGCGCCTAGGTATGTAAACAGATGAAAGATACTGTCACCTTTAGCGCGTATGTCAATCTCTGATATTTTAGGGTTATAAATAAAGAAGGAGAAAGAGGCTAATGCATCATAGATATGTGATAATTCTGGTGTCTTTTGAATCTCTTGATATATATTATCTAGAGGTTCAGCAACCTCCGAAATAATATAGATATAACCATTGTCCGCTGGCACTTCAGCTTCTGTTACTTCGGCTCCAGAGTAATAATACACCTTTTCACGATCTTTAATTTCGGTGTAATTGTATCCAAATAATTTATTGATGTCATACATCCAGTCTATCGCTTGGGGCTCTTCAAATACCTCTTTGTAGAAAACAGGGGCCCACTTATTTTCTATGTAGACTCGTTTGTCGGTCTTAGAAACGATATCTTTCACCGTAAATAAATCATTATTACAATAGGTAGGAAGTTTATAGACGGGGACTCCTTCAAAAAGAAATCTTAACCTCTCAAGGTTATAACTATTTTTTACAAGGTGGTAAGAAACAAGTCTAATTAGTTTGTTTTTTCCATCTTCGCTGTGATAATAATCTTCAATGGATGCTAACTGCCTCTTCTCTAAGAAATGTTTCATCGCATCATCATTTGGAACAAAAGCGGTCATAAAGCCTCGTCCAAAGACCATATTTTGATAGCCTGCAAGTTCTACGGCTTTCAAAAAAATGGAACAGTTACCCTTTTTTTGTAAAACGGTCCCTATATTCCCATTGAGATAGGACGGGCGATCGAATCGCTCATCAAACTCCCTTTCACAAGAAATAAGTGTCAGGATAATCAACACTGTAAGAAAATACTTCATATTCGGATTTAATTTAGTTAGTAAATAATTCATCAAAAACTCCTCTCTGATTAATTATTTGACTGATCTCTCTACATAATACCATGTTTGGAAATGTATTTTTATTTTAACGGATATAAAGAGATAAGATCTTAACTTAAAGTTAAGGGTCTTACGGGGTATGAATGTTTGCTTCTATACAAAAGCACTTAAAGTGTTTGGAATTGTCTAGCTGTGGATGAATATAAACATCAATAATTGCTTGATGAAATTAAGTTTTTTCTTTGAACACAATCTTATTGAACAGTGCTGAGTAGGCAGTATTAGGTGAGTTGTCGATATAAAAATCTTTGGTAGTATGTTTTTGTTTAGATAGTCTGATATTTGCCAAAAAAAGTAAAATTTGGCAATTTTTGGATATTTTGAAACAAATATTAGAAATCTATAGTATGAAATTAAACATTGTAATTGTTTAGGATTACAATTAATAGACTACGTTTTCTTTTCGAAATACAAAATATTATTTATTGGCATATAGGTCTGCACTATTTCGAAAGAACAATAGTGTTTCATAATCTTTAGGGGGCCGTCGTATCTTTTTATAATGCTGTGACGGTAGAGGATTAGTTAACTGATTAATGAAAAGATTGGGGATGTTAAAGTATCGCGTATAAAATCATTAATTTACTCTGCGGAATGATAAAAGGATATATATATTATTTGATGCGGCTTAAGGGGTCTACCTAGTAAATATTCAAAACACTATTATTTTCACTTATTGTGTAATATATTAGAACGTACTCTAAGAAGACAATTTAAGATGATAGGGAATTAAGAGTCCAACAGTATCCCATGATGATTATCTGATATGCAATCCATTTATACAATCATACATGGGATGTGATAGCCAACATGTGAGGTTGAACGAAGCCTTACGACAGTTGAACCTGAATTCCAATAGTAAACATATGGCTTGTTTCTTTTAACTCTATATTGTGGACTAGATCATGGTTTTGATAGCGTAACTTATAATTGGCAATAAATTTCACTTGTTTGTTGAGGCTGTATGCTAAACCTAGGTCACATCTAAGATCAATATAATTGGGACCATATATCGTGAATTCCGACACCTTATTCTCTTTTTTAGATCGGATTATTTCACTATCCAAAGAAGATATTGTTATCAATGGAAGGTAGATATTAGTAATAAGACTTAGTGATTTGCTAGCTTTATATGTCATTTGAGAAGTGAAAAAATAGCTATTGAAGTTTTGATATTGAGATAGAACATTCCCCTTTTCGTAAAATTGGGTAGTCGTATATTGGTATCCTAAATTTACTGCTCCACCAGCAGATATGGAAATGCTGTTTTTTTGAAAAACATCATACACTCGCTTATATTGAAGTTCACACATCTCTACGTGTAAGAAGTAATCAATTAAAAAGTGTGATGGTAGAATATAACGCATATCTGAAAATGGATCAGGACACATCAACTCTCCCTTACTATAGGTTAATGAAAGTCTATTCGTAACCTTCGGGTCATTATAGAAGGTCAGCTCTGCTTTTCCAAGAGGTAGGTTCCCATAGTATTGGTCTCCCATATAGTATTCGTATTCTTTCACCGTAGAAGAAGAGACCCCTCCTGTAAGACTTAACTCAAATTGCATCCTATTTTGCGCAAAAGACAAAGAGCCAATACATAGGGACACAATCAATAACAAGATTCTCATAATATTAATTTTAATGTTTGTTTTGTGATATCGTAGCATGTAAACATATTGATCCCTAGTAATGTTACCGTATCATGGTAACGAGTAGGTCAATACTTTTTGTCGAAAGAGGGTTTCAATAGCCAGTCCATTAGATGTTTTCAGTTGCTATAGAAAATAATAGAGTGGCGCAAATATATGACATAATTCTTAATGTTGCCATTAAAAAATATTGTTTGTTTTAAGTTTATATTACCTGTGATTATACTTAATATTTGAAGAGTTTTTTTTGTTTCCTCTGAGGATTACAATTCAAGGTATGGACCACCCAGAGCTTGTTTATTAAACTGTATCTATTCCCTTATCTCCACAATCTACTAAGCTCTCTTGCCTTTAGGTAAACTATTCTCCAACCATGAAGAGCTGTATGTCGGCTTCTTTCCCTTCTTCATCGTATACCATCTATAGACCATTTATATCCTAAAATCTTTTCAGAGAACGGATTTTTGTAACCAGCAACAGAACAATCAAGGGCTCGTAATTGTATGTTTAGATAGAGTCTAATATAAAAACAAAGACATGGAAGATCACAAAGAAAACCCTATTACTAGTGGGAAAAAACATAGCCAAGACGAAGGTCTAAAGTTTGCCAATAAGGTGTATCATCTTGCAGTGAAGCTCATCATTGTTTTGTTGCTATTATTTATTCTTTCTGTTTTCAAGCTAATTCGTGTCACACAAGACATCCAAATGGCAATGATAGGTTTTATCCTAATACAGATGATTGGTTTATATTATATGGGATACCTCTACAACCCTAAAAACAGAGATAGGGACTAAGAGAATATACTCCTCTTAATTGATACCCATAATGTGTAGAAGAAGGGTACAAGGTTATTTCGTAATAAATATCCAATATTCTTCTTCTCCCTTTGTATCTAACCAGTGTTTATACCCTAAACTCAAAGTCTTATCTATAATAGGCGCAGGAACAAACGGACTAATAACTTTAACTATTTCCCCCTCATTTAGTTGTCGGACAAGAGATAATATATCGTGCATCGGTTGTTCTCCTTGGTTTAGGCTTTCTCGGATATTAATTGTGATTTTAACGGCCGAAGAATCATACCATTCAGGTCTTTGAGTATGTAAATTAGAGGTTACCATGTCGACTGTTACAACTTGTTCTTGTCCAACCTCTTTTCTAAGCCGTAAGATTAACTCTTCAACTTTTAAACCTCCAATTACTGCCGCTTGCGAAAGTGTTGTAACTTTAGCTATAACCTTTCTTAACACTGGGTTCTTTAACTTCTTAAATGGCGGAGCAACTTCGATTAGAACATCTTCTAAATCTGGATAGGTGTTAATAAGATCCAACACTTTGGTCTTAGGTGTAATAATCAGTTTATGCATCACCTATCTCCTTATCATTAGTATAATCTAGAATTCGACGTTCTCCTTTGAGTGACCTATTTTCTGTAAGATTCTGAGATACTTCTAATGTTCCTAAATATACTCCATCTTCATCACGTAACGCGAAATATTCAATCTTAATAAATTGTCCTTTCATCTGAATCCAAAAAGGAGCATGAGATGCTTGCCCAGACTTAAAATCTTCTAATATTTTATCTACAATATGGGTGCTTCCTGGTGGATGACAAAGTCTTACATCCCTATTGATAATTGAACGATTCCTTGCAAATATACGCTCCTTCCCTTGGGTGAAATATTTGACCTTGTCATGTTTATCGACAAATGTCATATCAAGAGGAACAGTATTTAAAATAGCTAAGATCTCTTTTGCTGAGAAGCTACCAGATGGTAGCTGTATGTTACCATCAGAAGAGAGTTTTGTCTCCTCTTCAATCTCTATAAGTCCCTCAGGTTTCCACTCTATTTCTGGATCATATAGACAATAGCCAAATTCTAGAGTCTGTTGGTGAATAGCCCACCAATCTTCTGTGGTAAGAACATCAAGACTCATCGGAAACAAAATCTCTTCCTCTTTCTGAACCATATCCATAATAGATTGTAATGTAGGAAGAAATAGAAGTTCAACGGAATCCTCCAAATCCTTTTTCTGTAAACCTTTGGTATGAAGAAGTTCAATACAACCCTTGAGTTGGTCTCTAATTTCATCCTGTTTCCCCCACATGATTTTAGGGGGACCTGTGATCTCGTTCTTCTCTAAATACGGAAAAATAAGATATTCCTTACGTAGATAGTGCTTATCTACATCCATAAGCTGGTGAAACATACCTTGTAATCCGTAGATAAAAGGAGTAAACTCCGAATCGTCCACATGCTCTAATGCATTTAAAACTTGATAGGCTTTTTCTGCAATTTGAGCTATTTCGATATTCTCTTTTCTAAACACATCAACTGGATGACCATCAGGAATATCTTTCATCCCCGAAAGGTCAACATTTCCCTCTAAAACAGAGCCATGGATATCACACAACTGAAGAACCTCTTCTTCAGGAAGCCCTTCTTGCATTAACTCCTGCTCCACTTCAACCACTTCACCATAAGGAATATTCTTTAATGTATCCATCAGCTGGTGGCGTACAGTCTGTTGGGATTCCCCTTGATGTAGTTTAAGAATCAACTTCTTAAGTTGTTCTTTTCTGTATTTCGAATTATTAATAAGTTCACTCATATTATTATAGGTCTATATTCATACATTGGAATCCTCAAGGTGGTTATTTCGCCAAATCGAAATAGTATTATCTTATATTAGAATGGCTAAATCGTTGGACTATATAAAAAAACATACGATACCCATCATTTGTTCTAACAATACGCTGATGTTGAACTACAACTTCTCTTTGTATTTATGATTTGAATGCAAGTATTACCTAGAATATTATCGTGTTTGGATTAAATATAAAAAGAAGTAATACACCCCGACTACTGTAGACCACATCATTCACCTTTTTGAGATCCTACTTATGGAAAATAATTGACTGAAAAGCGTAGAGTACCATCGTCTAGTCGATTATAGATGTATATTATGATTTCACCAATAGGTTTTTTGTTGAAAATCGTGATTGACAATTTATTGTTAAGTAAAATTATTGTCTTACTTTTATAAAAACAATAATTAAATATATCATAGATATATTGATCCTAGTTTCTTAAATGACTTTTAACTGATATCTTTTATGGTTTTTATTTCTTGCGGTCAATTATCTAAATTAAGATATAATGGGAAATGGTTAATCCAATAGATCTATAACAAATGTGTTTGGTATTACTCAATTGCCGAATGCTACTTTGGGAATAAGAAGTAACCTTTAACGATAAACAATTTTTAATGCATGAGAAAGATACCTTATTTCATCTTAATGCTCTTCTTCCTGTATACTGGAGTAGAATATGGCTGGTGTAATACAACTTGTCCTCCCCCTCGTTTGGAGTCCGGTATGACCCAGACTTCACAATCACAAGATTGTTTAGTAGGTACGGATCACAAGATTATAATGACTCAGTCAGAAGCAGTGTCGAAAAAGGACTGCCTGAAGATTGATTATAACCAGATCAAACAGCAGCTCTTTTTCCCTTTTAAATATTGTAATAATTACAACTTAAGCTTTATTGACCATTATGAGAGTGGTGCGAATTGTTATATTAAGTTTTATAATGATAGCATATGGACGAAGCGAGAGGTTGAAGGGGATATGATTTATATTGAAAAAATTGAATGTAAAGCTTATGAGATTGAAGTGATAACAACTGAAAGAGGTAGTGGGAAAAATAGCTATACGCTGTCATTTAGTGTAGATGGTCTTCTAAGAATCAAAAATATGAAACTATTCCCAGATGGTACAGATCTTTATATTGGCAGTGATATGTTAGATTCTGCCAACTGTGTTTTCACCTATAGACCAGATTCGCATCATGATGAGCTTGCAGGAGAGTGTATTTTAGAGTACGGGGATATATATGTTGAATATTTTACCATTAGATCCGAGCTAGCCGAGAGTATACAATTAATAAATAACTTCAAAGGAACCCCATTGAGAGGGTCTCCATCTGTTCAGAGTAGGATGAGTGATTACTTGTTAGAAAATCAGCCAGTTATGGTCGTTCGAGAGGTCGATGTTAATTGGGTTAAGGTTACCACGTTGCAGAATGTCTCGGGTTATGTACTAAAACGTGATTTAAAAGCGAACAATCTATATTTTAAGAAACGTCCACAAGAATAAAGTCTATTTCCATGAAATATATAAATTACGCTATCATCCTATTATGGGTATTATCTGCGATTAGCTGTAATACGAAGAGTCGTTCGGATCAGAAAGTTGGATCAGAAAATTACGACACAATATCAAGAGTTCAGGTGAAAGATGAGGAGTTTAAAATAGGAATTGACTCTATTCCAAAAATCAATTGTTCAGAGAATAAATACCTTTGGCAAGAGGGTCGGTTACTTGGCTCTAAGCATGGAATAATATATCAATTTAGAGCATACATCCATAATAAGAATCTATTTTTTTATTATCTCACCCATGATAGTGAACCAACCATGAAGATCATTGAAAAGAGTTCATGGGGAGAAGAGTTTATCGTGGATACAATAGATATCCATACGCCTAATGAAGAACAAAATGATATTGACGATTTTGTTCAAGTACAGTTTGATAACTTAATGGAAAGAGAAGGATTTCTCTATTACTACAAACAGAAATCCATAACAAAAGAGTATTTAAGAGATCAAAAGAAAAATCGTTTATATTATAAGTATAAAATAGGCAGTCAAGAGGAGCCTGAAGAAATTACCTCTCTAGCAGAAATAGCAATCATGAATCGTATTTCATTTAATTCGGTTGAGAGGGTTGCATATTCTAATGATTCAGTAAAATCAGCGTATACCAATGGATTTGAATTACAGGTGTCTGATGTGAATAGTCCTTCTATTGATAATGTGAAGGTGATGCAAATGGAGAACTTTCAACCGAAGAATCCTCAATACGCAAATGGGTTCTCTATGAATCAGGCTTTATTTGCTGATAACAGTAATATTATTGATCCATATTATGGGGAAATTGCATGGGGTGGACAATCAAAAAAACTGTTTTTCACTATAAATACCTTATTATTAAAAGGTTTATGGATGTGTGATATGCAAACAAAGGAGTTGTCTCAAATCTATAACCAAGAAGTGAATAACCTCTTTGCATTTACTTTTCATGGGGTGGATTATGTCACTTTTAGTAAAGGATATACTGTCTATTGTATTTATCAGAATGACGATTTAAAGGTTGATTCTATAATGAATACAGAATCGGTACATGCCAGCTATCCAGAGAATGTGGGCGTTATACCCGAGGATGAATATTGGAACAGAAGAAGCATTTATGAATCGACAGATAGTCGGGAGATGCTCTTTAATCCTAAGTGTGCTATCGTAAATGATACTTTAAGATATTTCTTTTATGGGCAGACTCCTGATACAGATGAGTCAATAATGGTCACCTTATACCAACTTATTCCGGAAGATAATAATCGGGTGATAGTTATTGATAAGTTTAGATGTAAAGGAGAGGTTGATGACTTCTATCGTTTTATGAAGGATGCTTTAATATTGACGGATGACATGCTCTATTATCTCAAAAAACCGAATGAAGCACAATTTCGTTATGAAGTGTATGATTTTGATCTTTATCGCAGTTACTCTATTGGGAGCAATAAACACAACTCCGAGAGCAAAATATTTAAAGAGATCAAAAATGTCAATGGAAACATTCATGACTGTTATTTTACTAGAGATACTAGAACATGTGCTTGGCATATTTATGATGGTGGATATATATATATCATGAAGATTAACAATTCGAAAAGTAAGAGTGAGATATTAGATTCTTTTAAAGACATCGATCACCATTACCGTTGGATGTCTGCTTTTGCTAAACCTTATAGTGATCAAGATGAGCAAAAGTATCTTCGTAATAAAACAAATATTTTTAACTCTCTGAAAGAATTAGGTGTAGAGTATTGTTTTACTGTCAAATCTACTTTGGTCGCACCAAACCTTAGTGCTTTTGCTATTGGACGAATCACTTGGAATGCTCAAGGGGATGAGTTCTATTTTTGTAATTCAAACAGAGAGTTAGCATGTATTTGGCAGGTCAATATAGATACTGAGGAAGTAGAAAAGATAGTACCAGAGC
The DNA here is from genome assembly GCA_028377305.1 of Prolixibacteraceae bacterium. Lineage (GTDB taxonomy): Bacteria > Bacteroidota > Bacteroidia > Bacteroidales > Prolixibacteraceae > Halosquirtibacter. Next base: position 28,798 of record JAONJW010000031.1, read on the forward strand.
ATGATGCAATACATCCCCACTACTTTCTGCAAAATCACAAACCAGCCATCTTATATGTATATAGGAATAAGTTAATGGTGGCTACCTCGCCAGAATGGAGAGATAATCAAGACCAATAATAAGATAAACCCAAGTTCAGATACAAACTGTTTTGCCTCTTCTTTCATTGCTATCATCCAAGCATAGGTGATAGTTCTGAAAGAAGTTGCGATCTATTATCACGATATTCTACCTTGAGGTTCTGAATTAAAATAATCATCTAAGTGCCTACTTCTATTGCTTTGTAGCTTGATGTGCATTTATTTTCATGTCGACAAATAAACTCTATCGTTGGCTCCAAACAAACTCTTGGATCATTCCATGTATTTATACCCATGGATAGGTATTTGAAATAGGTGTGTTGATTTTCAATATTCCTTGATTACTGCTTTTCTGCCAAATCATAATTTCCTGTGAGTCCTAGATATAAGCGTATAATGTCTAACTAGCGATAATGCTACACCTTCTTAGGCGAGCTCACTCTATAACACATCCAGTTCGTCTGAAAGTCTGGCACAAGATGAATAATTCTGAAATATACTATAAGTGACCTCATAAGGAGCAAGTAGGTGTCAGATAGGTGTCAAACAGGGAGATGCTTCATACTTTGTTCGACATTAGTTCATAGTTGCTTCGACTTTTTTATCAAAAACATGATTCATATATGAGCTATTCTCGAAGAATATATGACTTTTCACCCTGTTTGATACCTGTCTGACCCCTGTCAGATACCTACTAGATTTTGGAGGTGCAATATAGAGAAGTTCCGATAAGAGATGTCTTTCTTTTATGGGTGATTCGTATCTTTATATTGAAAGTTCCATCTTCTTTCTTGTCTTTCTCTCTGATGATCGTCTTACAGGTTGCCATTTTACCGATGCTTTAGGTTTCACAAAAGGGTCAAACAATTGCCTAAAATATGCAATAAAACCTCTGGTTTTTACCTAAACAAAGGTGTAAAATATTCTATAATAGCATAAAAAAAGCGATTAAGTAAACTGCTTTAGCTTCTTAATCACTTTAATGTTAGATGTTTATCTTGTTGTTTTGGTTGTCTTGTAGGAAACCAAACAGGGTAAGCATTAATTAAGTATTCATTGCACTATAGGTGTTTTTGTGATATTTGTATATAGTTGATATGTAGTATCTTGATGTTATTCTTTTAAGTTGGGGTACAACATTGGTCAAACATTCTGCAAAAAAGTAAAATAATACTCGTTTAGTGGTTTCAAGGTACTAATAACTATTGAATTGAGCAGTAATTATTCAAATAGAGATAAATACTCATCGAATCGATATAATTTGCTTTTCCTATTATTCTCAAGATCTTTAATAATACCAGCACCTACAAGATCTTTAATAATCTTGTATGCTGTAGGGTCTGAAACCTCACTAATTTTTGAGATCATTTCGAAATTGACTACAGGGTTACTAAATAGCTTATTTGTTATTTTATATATCACTTTTGATCTTGGTAATGACAAGACCTTCTCATCAATTCGATTTTTAAGCTTAATGATTTTATCGAATGTAGCTGAACTATTTTTTGCCGTTTCAATAATTCCGACCAAAAAGAATTTTAACCATTGATTAAGATTATTATCTCTTCTAACTCTAGTTAAGTTATCGTAATACAGCATACGATGCTTTTCAAAATAATCTGAAAGATAAAGTACTGGTCTTTTTAAAAGCCCTTTTTCAACTAGGTAAAGTGTAATCAAAAGTCTTCCCACTCTACCATTTCCATCTAGGAAAGGATGGATTGTTTCAAATTGATAATGTATTATTGCGATCTTTATAAGATCTGGACACGGTATCGTATCGTTATGAGCAAATTTTTCAATGTCACTCATTAATTCATTAACTGTATCAAATGATGGAGGTATAAATGTAGCATCTTTTAAAGAGGCACCACCAATCCAATTTTGACTTGTACGAAACTTCCCAGGCAACTTATGTTTTCCTCTAACACCTTGTAATAAGGTTTCATGAGTTTCTTTTATTAATCGGGTTGAGAAGGGAAGTGTATCCAATCTTTCGATTGCTTGATTTAGTGCTTTTACATAATTCTGTACTTCCTCCCAATCATGACGTCGCTCGTCATTTATCTCACCTATCTCTTTAAATGCTTCTTCAATATTCGTTCTAGTTCCTTCAATTTTACTAGATTGAGTTGCCTCTTTAACAACATACATACGTATAAAAAGATTTATGTCTGGAATAAAGTCAGAAAAAGAATCTAGTTTGCCAAGTTCTCTATCTGCTTCGCTTAATAACTGAATAAGTTGCATGTCATCCAATAACCATTCTTTATCAATTTTCTCAGGCTGAAAACTATTATATGTTCCTTGGTTGAGAGGTTTTCCAGAGATAAAATTCTTCATATTCTTTGTATTACATGTGATGTGTAGTACAAAAATACGCTAATTTTTTAGTCAAAACCGTTTTCAACTAAAAAAAAGTCATATATTTTAAGTTGAAAAGAGTGTTGACTAAAAATATCTCTATTTTTTTTAGTTGAAATGAA
>JAONJW010000032.1 GCA_028377305.1 Prolixibacteraceae bacterium
TTGATGATTCGTCGAGATGAAGATGGGTTTACTCAAAGGGAAGGGGCTGTGCAATTAGGAGGTGTCTCAGATATCATAAGTAAAAGTTTAATTATATTTACAGTAGAAGATTTGGAACGTGTTTTTATTGATAAATATGATTTTATTGGGTTGGATTGTAAGATCAAGTTTTTAACAGATCAATTGAATTATATTCGTAATTATTTAATTAATCCAGAGTTTAAAAATTTATGGGATAATATGTCTGGTATATTATTGTTGTTGTTAAAGAATGAAAAAGAATTAAACAACTATTCAGACAACTTTTTAAATTGTTATTCAAACTTGTTTGACGATAATGGAGAAGGAAGAGATCTTTATACTTCAATGTTAGGTTTGTTAGAAGAGCAAATAAATAATGACTCTAAACTCTATAGTTTTATGGATGGTTTAACGGACTTTCATGGGTTTAATACTTTGAATTATGGAAGATTCTTTCGTATGAAGATATTCTCGGAGATTGATCAATCATTTATTGCTTTTCTTGAAGATAAAGAGAATGAGGGTATTATCACGAAAGAAAAGAGAGATACAATTCAAAGTTTGTATGGGAAATTAATTCATTTGCATAAAGAATTCGTAAGAGAGTAGACTATATTTCACATGAGTCGAATAGGAGCAGTTGAAAAAAATTGTAAAGCAAGGTGCCAAGAATATGAACTTTGAGTTGTTATAGACAAATGAAGAGTTTTCCATTGTTAATGGATTTATGGGGTGTAAATATGGTTCTATGGAAGCTCGTTTGGTGGGTATAGTTTGTGTTTATTGATCTATAATTGTTTCGACTAGAATTTTGCCCATGGAAGTTATTTCGTAATTAGATATTTGAGGGTTTCCAGTTTTTTTATTTATTTTAGGTTCATTCGTTCGATGATCTATCTTTTTTTTACTCTCTAATAGACCTAGATTCTCAAGATGAACTTTGTAGTTATTCTGAAAAGATATTCGTCGTTTTTCTGTGCCATTACTATCCTTTGAAGTTAAAATTGGCTCGAAAATTTTTTCGTGTTTTTGGCGGAAATGATTTCTTGTGTTTAATCGATAGACAGAGTTGTATTTGTCTATTAAGATAATGACTTCAATGTCGTTAATTTCACTTAATAAATTAAGTAAATATGTTGATTCAATAAACTCTATTTTATCAGCTTTGATAGTGTGCTCGAAAAGATTTAAAATGTGTTTTTGTCGTTCATTATCTTTAGCTTTAGATCCAGCTATTAGTATTTCCTCTGAAAAATCAATCATTTCAGGGGTGTGATTTAAGTGATTTAACTTTGAATCCAATCGTTTGTCAAGTTCAGTTGCAAACTTTGCAATTCTGTCAATTCTTTGATTTGGAATACGGTTTGTCACAAGCTCTCCAATAAATGTTCCTGCAGAAGGAATAATTCCCGCAAAGCTTTTTATGAGAGTTACTATGTGGTCAGTCGTTTTATTTTCTAAAATGTCTCCATGCTGCATGTTAATTTGATTTTTAATATGAATCTAATTATAATTTAAACTATTGATGTAAATATAATTAAAAAATATAATACGGATTGAAAAGATCGTTAATGCCAGGTATTAGATTGTTTTTTTGTACTCTTAGGGTTTGATTTGCTATGATGCTTCATCTTTCCATGAATGTGAAAATAAATAGGAGGGCTGTAAGTCCGACTCCGTGATACCATTCTATCGATGTAGATTATGTGGAAGTTTGGACCAATTCATTGGCACGCCTTTAATTCAAATGCTAGGAACGGGGTGATCCAACTCGGCACCTCTTTGTCAGACAGATGACGTTAGGTTTAGGTATCCCTCTCGTGTCAATTTATTGGCATGCTGTGTGCTGTGGTGTTGGATGTGAACGGAGTCGTTGGGTCAGACTTTCAGCCCTTGGTATTTGTGGAGGTATTGTACCCAAGGCTCATTTCTATGTAACGCATCTGCGCTACCTATTCATTTCACCGTTGGGCTATGTTCGGTCACCCCATTCGGGGCTTGGTTGAAATAATGGTGATTTACTTTTGCGAAAAAGTAAATCACCATTTGTCAAGTTTCACAAGGTTGTTATGTCTATTTTATTAAAAATTGCCTCAGTTTAGAACCTTATTTTACTTTAATGTTTCTTATTCTACTATTTAATGTGCTCTTATACAGGATGCGATGTGCGTAGGGGATTGTGGTGTTTTTCTACCCAAGCTTGCGAAGGGAGCTAAGGTTTGGTAGGTCTAGTTAGTTTAAAATTGATTGGTATCGTGTAGAATGTTGGGTAAGGCATGTTGTGTACGATACGAGGGGGAAGCTTGGGTACGAGTTCAAGGACACGAAAGGCTTCTATGGATAGTAGTGGGTGAGGAGATTCAATGACTTTAAAGTCTGTCATTTTTCCTTCGACTGTGAGGACGATGTTAATCAATACTTTCCCTTGGATTTTTTGCGTCTCCATTATTGGGGGGTATTTGATGTTTTGTTGGATGCAGGATAGTAATGTTTTTGCTCCTTTTTTCATTCTTTCTTTTGATATCTCTTTGTCATTCATTCAACGGGTTGTTCTACCCTCTTTGTCGTAGCAGGTGGTGTTGGTTCGTTTGCCATTATGGTATGTTACAGAAGATGCTTTGGTGCCGTCTTTTCTGAACCATTCCCAATGGCCTGTCTTCTTGCCATTTTTGTATTCTCCTTTTCCCAATAATGCCCCGTTTGTGTGGTGTTCTGTGTAGTTTCCGTGATAAATAATTGTGTTGTACTTGGTGTATATTGCTGTGGTTTTTGATAGAATTGTTTTTGCTCCGCTTAAGTAGGTGGTGACGTCAACAAGGCTATCTCTTTTGTTGGTGATAATACGGTACATATGTGATTTGCTAGGGTCGACTCGAGCTCTTCCTGAATCGTTAAGATATACTTGCTTATTGAGTGTGTATTTGACGGCTCTTCGTGTTTTCTTTAGGTTAAAATTGATCTGGACTACGTTATGGATTCGGCATGGTTGGTTGTGTTCAATGAATGGTTTTGTGTCGGGAAAGTATTTCACGACACGGATGGCTTCTTTGTCTAATAGCGGATCTACTGATTGAAGTGTTTTGATATCTTCTATGGCTCCTTTTTCATTGATGTCGTAGGAGAGAATTACTTTTCCTGCTATTCCTTTTTCCCACGCTTCTTCAGGGTAATAGGTGGTTTTAAGGATTCTGTCTTTAATTATTTTGTGGTATTTTATGCTTTCTTCGTTGGTGAAAGGATGGTTTTCGTTGCTTGCGACCTCTCCGTTTTTATCCCAGTAGTATGCTTCTTTGATTTTGTTGTTTTTGTACTCTTCGGAAGCGGATTTTGTTCCATCTTGTCGATACCATGTCCACTGTCCTTTCTTCAGGTTCTTTTTGTAGGTTCCTTCTCCTTTCACTTTCCCGTCTTCGTGATACGCTGTATAGCTTCCTTCTAGGGTCAGTGTATTGTTTGATTTTAGTTTTCCTGTTGATTTGGAGATGAGTTGGTGGGTTGCTTTGTTATAGGTTTGGACATCTACTAGTTTATCTTTCCTTTTTGTGACGATTCGATAGAAGGATGCCATGATGGGCTTTACTCTCTTTTGACATGTGAAGTCAAGGTAGGTGGTGTCGCCAACAGTATATTTAATCTTTTTGGGAGAGGCTTCTTTTGAATAGCAATGTGTGCTGAAGGAAATGAGTGTGAGTACTAATGCAAGAGCTTTCGTTATTTTAATCATTTGTATAGATGTTTATCTTATGTTAAGAGGAGTAAAACTAGTAAAAAAAAAGTTTTTATTAGATTCTGAAAAGCTATTGATTGCGTAGGTGTAGATCGGCACTGTTTTGGTTTTCTTTAAGATAATCTGAAAGATTATAGTCAATATTTTCTTCATAATGTGTATCTTTGTAGCCTAGTTTTAAATTATAATAATGTCAATGATTAATATAACCTTACCCGATGGCTCGGTAAAAGAATTTGAGTCAGGAGTGAATGGATATGACATTGCCAAGTCAATTAGTAACCGACTAGCAAAGGATGTCTTGTCTGTGACAGTGAATGGAGAGATATGGGACTTAACACGTTCTATCAATTCGGATGCCTCTATAAAGCTAAATACGTGGGAAGATCGTGATGGAAAGGAAGCTTTCTGGCACTCTTCGGCTCACCTTTTGGCAGAAGCAATTGAAACCGTTTATCCTGGTACGAAATTTGGAATTGGGCCTACGATCGATAATGGGTTCTATTACGATGTTGATCTGCCAGAAGGTAAAGCCATTACTGAAAAAGATCTAGAGAAGATCGAGAAGAAGATGGTGGAATTAGCGCGTCAGAAAAACGATATCGTCCGTACAGATGTCTCTAAAAGCGATGCATTAAAACGATTTGAAGAGATTCAGGATCCATATAAGATAGAGTTAATCTCTGCTTTGGAGGATGGAACTATTACCCTATATAACCAAGGGGCTTTCACAGACCTTTGTCGTGGACCTCACCTTCCTAATACAGGATACATTAAGGCTATTAAGCTGTTGAGTGTGGCTGGTGCTTATTGGAGAGGTGATGAGAAGAATAAGATGCTTACGCGTGTTTATGGTGTCTCTTTCCCAAAAGCAAAGATGCTTACAGAGTATCTTGTGCAGTTGGAGGAGGCAAAGAAGCGTGACCACCGTAAGATTGGTAAAGAGATGGAGCTTTTTACTTTCTCACAGAAAGTGGGACAGGGACTTCCATTGTGGTTGCCAAAAGGAGCACAGTTGAGAGAGGCTTTAGAGAACTTCTTGAAGCGCGTTCAGAAGCGTTTTGAATATGATCAGGTGATCACTCCTCATATTGGAGATGTGAACTTGTATAAGACTTCTGGTCACTTCCAGAAATATGGTAAGGATTCATTTCAGCCTATTACTACGCCACAGGATGGTGAGGAGTATTTGTTGAAGCCTATGAACTGTCCTCACCATTGTGAGATTTATCGCTTTAAGCCACGTTCGTATAAGGATCTTCCTGTTCGTATGGCCGAGTTTGGAACGGTTTATCGTTATGAGCAGAGTGGAGAGCTTCACGGGTTGACTCGTGTGAGAAGTTTTACACAAGATGATGCACATATCTTCTGTCGTCCTGATCAGTTGAAGGATGAGTTTTTGAAGGTGATCGATATTATCTTTATTATTTTCAAAGCGTTAGATTTTAAAGATTATACGGCTCAAATTTCATTGCGTGACCCAAGTAATACTGAAAAGTATATTGGTTCGGATGAGAATTGGGAGAAAGCAGAGAGTGCGATTATTGAAGCTTGTGAAGAGAAAGGCTTGAATACTGTTACTGAACTTGGAGAGGCAGCTTTCTATGGTCCTAAACTAGATTTTATGGTTAAGGATGCATTGGGAAGAAGCTGGCAGTTAGGTACGATTCAGGTTGATTATAACCTTCCTGAGCGTTTTGATTTGACATATATTGGAGCGGACGATAAACCGCATCGTCCTGTGATGATCCACCGTGCCCCATTCGGTTCGATGGAGCGTTTCTGTGCTGTTTTGATTGAGCATACTGCAGGGAAATTCCCACTTTGGTTGACTCCAGAGCAAGTTGTAGTGTTACCGATTAGCGAAAAATATAATGATTACGCGAAAAAAGTTTCAAATTATCTAAATATTTCCGATATTCGCAGCATTGTAGACGATAGAAATGAGAAGATTGGACGTAAGATTCGTGATAATGAGTTGAAGCGTATCCCATATCTTTTAATTGTGGGAGAGCAAGAGGCAGAGAATAATACTGTTTCTGTTCGACGCCAAGGTGAGGGCGACCAAGGTTCTAAAACGTTGGAAGAGTTTGCTTCGTTCATCTCAAGCGAGGTAAGAGCTCAACTTGGATCTATTTATGAATAATAGCGTGAGATATTTTTTTACAAAACTAAAGTAGGGAGGAACTAGCCATAGCTGGAATGAGACCACGCGGAAGAAGATTTCAAGAAAGGGAAACGAAACCCGCTAACCGAATTAACCAACACATACGCGTACCACAGGTGCGTCTAGTTGGCGATAACATTGAAAACCCAGGTGTTTTTAGTACGAATGAGGCTATTAAGATAGCCGATTCACTTGAATTGGACTTGGTCGAGATTTCACCAAAAGCCGATCCGCCTGTTTGTCGTATCATCGATTATAAGAAGTTTCTTTATCAGCAGAAAAAGAAGCAGAAAGAGATGAAAGCAAAAGCGGTTAAGGTGGTAGTGAAAGAGATCCGCTTTGGTCCTAACACAGATGATCATGATTATAACTTTAAATTAAAGCATGCTGAAAAGTTCCTTAACGAAGGAGCTAAAGTGAAGGCATATGTTTTCTTTAAAGGTCGTACGATTCTGTTTAAGGAAAAAGGTGAGATCCTACTTCTGAAATTTGCACAAGATTTGGAAGAGATCGGAAAAGTAGATCAACTGCCAAAGCTTGAAGGTAAACGTATGATCATGTTTATTTCACCTAAGAAGAAGAAATAATAATTAATTCAAAAGAGGTTACAATCATGCCTAAGATGAAAACGAATCCCAGTGCAAAGAAGCGCTTTAAGCTTACTGGGTCAGGAAAAATTAAAAGAAAACATGCTTATAAGAGTCATATCTTGACTAAAAAAAGCAAGAAACGTAAGAGAAATCTTACTTATTTCGGTACTGTATGTAAAGCTGATGAAAACAACATCAAGTTGTTGCTTTGCATGAAGTAATCTTTTAATAGATTTTTAATAGTAGAAAACATGAGTTGCTTAGCTCGTTAAAGTGTCATTCCGTTTGGATTGAACGCTAGGTTGCTCCAAAAAATTAAATTATGCCTAGATCGGTAAATCACGTTGCGTCACGCGCACGTAGAAAAAAGCTTCTTAAAGAGACCAGAGGTTATTGGGGAGCTAGAAAAAATGTTTGGACGGTAGCAAAGAATACTTTTGAAAAAGGTTTATGCTATGCTTACCGCGATAGAAAGAAGAAGAAATCATCATTCCGTGCATTGTGGATTCAGCGTATCAATGCTGCAGCACGTATGGAAGGTCTTTCTTATTCACAGCTTATTTGTCTTCTTAAGACAAACAACATCGAGATCAACCGTAAGGTTCTTGCAGATCTAGCGATGAATCACCCAGCTGCATTTACAGCTATTGTGAATAAAGTAAAATAAGTACTTCTTGATTAGGTGATGTAGACACTACATATAAAAAGGCTAACATTTATGTTAGCCTTTTTTTATATCTATTCTTTTGTGTTTAGAACCCTAATCGGTGGTTGATACCTATGAGGATAAACTTGATCTGATCGGCCATTCCAAATTCTCCTCTAACTCCCCAATGTTTGTTGAATTCGTATTGCCCTCCAAATTGAAAGGATATTTTTTGTGTCGGCTCTTTCTCTATGTGGTAGTCGATATCTCCGGATAGGATTTTACCTTCTCCTATTTCTATCCCTGTTTTCTGTTCTACTATTGTGTATATGCTATTTAGTGCCGCCTTCTGCTTTATGCTTAGCTTCTCATACCAATCAAAGTAGGCTTGGTCGATTCCAGGTAGTGCATCGTTTAGTTTTATGTTGCCGCTATTTCCATTGGCATCAGTAAAACCTCGTGACATCATCCCTACATAGAATGATAGTCGCTGTTGTTTGTTGAGGTTAAATACCCTTCCAATTCTTACAGAGGTGGTGAGTATGCCCACCTGTTTGGTTAGTAGTTCTGTGTGTGTCCAGCTATGGTTGATGTCGGCTGAGACGAAGTAGTGGTGGTATCCATATACGATGGTAGTGCCTAAGCCGTAGGCAGAAGCATCGAAGTTTACTTTGGATGAAAATACGGGGAACTGTTGTCCTGCAAGGTATGGTGCTAGGCTTACATCGGTGCTTCCAGACACTTCTGAATATAGTCCATAGATGTTGAGGAAGGGAAGAATCCAACTGTCTATCCTGAGGTTCACACCACTGGAGGTGGCGATGGTTTTCTGAAACCCAAAAGTGTCCATGTTGAGCCAAGGCGAGAGGTCATGCCCATTAATTGCCATGCTGAAATCTGTGATGCCTAGATACATCTGGTTGTAGACATAGTTGATCCCAACGCCGATGGGTAGTGGAAGGTCGCTATTTTTCTTGTAAGCTTTGTCTGCCCATATAGGCAGAATATAAGGGTATTTTTTTTCTTCTGTTGTGGTTTTCTCTTTTGCAACAAGGAATACTGGTAGTGTCAAGATGGTTGCTAAGATGATAGATCTCATTTTCATTATTGTTCTATTTAAGTTGTATCTGTTGGAATACAAAATCAATACCATTTGATGGCAGAAAAATTCAATAAAGATTAATGATAATCAATGAGTGTTTGGCTAGTATAATTATTGTTTTTAGGGAGCCTGATAGGGTATAATATTCATAAATGATATTAAGGTTATAGTTTTTTAGGTTTCGGTATAGCGTGATAGGAGATGATGTTTTTGTCAAGGTGTGCAATAGGAATTGACCGTGTGTGTTCGCATTTACTTATACATGATCGTATATGTGCATCTTGATGTATGTTAATCGTTTAATTACAAAGTAATATAAAGAGGCATAAAATAACATAATGTATTATATTTGTGGACATAATGTATTAATTGATGTAAAATAAAATGAAGCAACTATCAACAACTGTATCTAAATTATTTGTTGTCTTATCGATGTTACTATCCTTGTTTGGGTGTGGTATTCGCGATTATAACTTAGATAATTTAGAGGTAAAGAAGACAGAAGCTCAGTTAGCAGCTCCCCTTGCTAAGGGCTCATTGAAGGTGTGGGATCTTATCGGAAATATCTCAAAAGACTATTTAGTTAAAGATAGTAATGGCGAGATGAAGTTTGTTTATAAACAAGAGAATGTCATTCAGTATAATTTGGATGATTATTTTCAGTTTCCAAAGTCTATGCCCATAGGTGGAGATAATTTGGAGATTCCTGCAATGGATTTTACGTTGCTTAGTCTTTTGGGACCTATTCCTCCTATTGAGTTTACGAATGTCTATGGATTGGATGTTTCGGCGGTGAGTAACAGTGAACTAAATGTGTATAGCGTTAAGATTGCAGAAGGAAATTTGTTGATTTCGGTGAATAATCCGAGTGATTTGATGGGGGTTAATCTTATTATAACTCTAAACAACTGTACTTATCCAGAAAAGTCCCACTCTGAAGCATTAAGCCTACGTGTGGAGCTGAAGAAAGGTCAGTATGATTATAGGGTGGATTTATCGGGAGCCCTTTTGGATTTTGTCTCAAATGATAAACGTTCGGAGTTGGGGGTGAGCTACCGTATTGAGTTCCCTAATAATATGAATGGAAAAATCGCAGCATCGTCGATCGATTTTTCTTTGGCGATGAATGATCTACAGTTTGAATATTTGAAAGGAAATATTGGTCATCAGGTGATGAATATTCCTACTACAGAGATCGACCTAGACATCCCTATGTTTGATAAACTAGGAGAGGGGATTGAGTTTGCTGCTCCTGTTTTTCAGTTGGTAACCAAATGTGGTTTTATTATTCCAACAACTATTATTCCAGAAATAAGTGGAGAGAATAATAATGGGAAGAGATTGGATCTGAAAGTGCCTGCTATGAGTATCACTTGTCCAAGTTTTACGAACTATAGTGATATCGCAAATGGGGCGTATCGTTTGGATAAAAATAACTCAAATATTGTGGAGTTCTTTTCGTTGCCACCTTCAAAGAAGATTACTATTGGAGGAAGTGTCAAGTCGAATTATACTTCGGATGGAAACGAGTTGACTGTTACCAATGAAGCACCGAATATGATTGTTCCCAATAGTAATTTCAGTGCAGATCTGCTGATGGAGGTCCCATTATCGTTAACAGCAAAGAGTATCTCGTTTATAGACACGATGGAAATTTCGGTTGGTGATATCTCTTTTGTTCATGATACGCATCTTTATATAAGCTATGAGAATAGAATTCCTTTAGAGCTTAATCTTGTGTTACAACCAGTTAATCTAGAGAGCAACCGTTTGGTTGGTGCTCCAATACAGATGAGTGTTTTAAGAGCACCTAAGGTTGATGAGAATGGCTACCCAATATCTGTGAGGCGTGGGGTGGAAAAAATAGGATTGACAAAAGGTGATATTGACAATCTACAAAAATCGGATGCACTTATTCTTATGGTGACGGCAAATTCATCAGAGAATAAGATGGTGACACTAAATGCAGAGGATTTTATTAACCTTCGAATTGCTGCTTCGGCGAAAGTCGTATATAATGAAAACAACTAAGACTATATGAATACTATATATAAATTATTCCTGTTATCTATTTTAGGGATTTATACTTTGCCATTGATGGCACAAAAGAGTGTGCTATATAATGTGTCTCCTTCGACATCGATGGAGATAAATCCAGCACATAATGTAAAGAATAGACCCTCTTACTTTACGTTGCCTGTGTTGAATTATCAAGAGTTTAGTTTTAACGCTGGAGGGCTTGCCTTTGATGATGTCTTTCAAAAGTCTAGGACTACTACAGGATTAAAAACAGTATTCGATTATAATCGATTGTTCTCCAATTTGAGTAAGGATAATGCGGTAACTCTTGGAGCGGAATTTGGTATTTTAGGTATCGGTATTGCCAATAAGAAGGATTATTACAGCTTCTCTGTCAAGGAGAAAATTGTAGGGCAGTTACAATATGGGAATGATGTTGTAGGCTTGATGCTTAATGGGATCTCCATTGAGCAGGCTCCTAATGGGACCATGAAGTATAGAGATGCTTCTACTGGAAGTCTTTTTATGGATATGATGCACTATCGAGAATATGCCTTTGGTTATGATCGTTCTATTGATGATCGTTTTAGTTTCGGCTTGCGTTTAAAATTTCTTTTTGGAAAAGCTGCCATTTCTACTAATGGGATAAGAATTGATGCGAAGTCCAAGAATCTAGATGCATTGGATTTGTCAATATATGGTAAGGTGGATATTTCAGCACCCGTTTCTTTTGATGTAATCGAAGATGCGGATGGGATACCTAATATCAATAACTATAACACGAATCTGAACTCTAGTTATATTACTGAGTCGGGGAATTTTGGTATGGCTATGGATCTAGGTTTCGAGTTCAGACCGAATAAGAAATGGACAGTTGGTTTGAGTGTTATCGACTTGGGTGCCATTAAGTATAAAACGAATTTGAAGCAGGTTTATACCGATAGTCATTATCGTCTCGAGGGAGTTGATATTACCAGGAGTATTAATAAGGATAATAAGGAATATGTCTCTTTTTCAAATGCTGTGGATAATTTGTTTGATGATACCAAGCGAAGTGTGAAATTGAATGAGAAAGCAGAGGCTTTTTCGGAAAACCTTCCTCTAGATGTATATCTTAACGGAGCCTATACGCCAGTAAAGTGGTTTGAGCTTTCTATGATGCTAAGAAACCGTTCTTTTCAAGGGTTTGTTGACAATGGTGTATATATTGGAACTAAATTACATAGTGGTTGGATCGATTTTGCCGCACAGTATGCGTGGAACAGTGCTAGTAAGTCGGGACTAGGATTGGGGCTGAACCTAAAACTCGGAGTCGTTCATCTATATAGTGCTATAGATAATATTTTGCCTGTAGTGGGAACTGCTTACTCTGTTCATACTTCATACCGAATGGGATTAAATTTTGTTTTGGATAGAAAGAAAACTCGTGTATATTAGTGTTTTAAATTAAAATACATCTTTGTATGGAAAAAATGAATGTATCGGTTCGTAGAGCGACCTTAGAAGATCTAGATGCTATTGCCGACATCGTAAAGGCTGCTGTGGCTTATATGAATTCAAATGGGAACTTTCAGTGGAGTGAGAACTATCCTACCAAAGATGTATTTGTAAATGACATTGAGAAAAAAGTGTTATGGGTTGCAGTGCTAGATAATGTGGTGGCTGGAGTTGCTGCAATCAATAAAGATCATACTCCTGAATATGATACTTTGGTTTGGAACCAGAGTGGTTCATATTGGGGCATTCATCGTATTGCTATTAGCGAATCGTTTAAGGGAAGGCGTATTGCAGAATCTTTCTTTAAGAAGGCAGAGAGTCTCTCTAAGGAGTCGGGGGATTCATATATACGTATTGACACCAATATTCTAAATAAGGCGGCACAGCGTCTTTTTGAACGATTGGGCTATGGGTATTGTGGTCAAGTGTATTTCGCGAAAACAGAAACCCCTTTCGTATGCTATGACAAGATTTTGGAGTAAGTCGAATGTTAGGTTTCTCCTATTAATGCGATCAACCTATAGATAAAAAAAGCGGCAGTTCTTATGAGCTGCCGCTTTGTTGTCTAAGATTTTAGTGTCTTAGTTTTTCTTTCCGAAAATATCGAATCCGAAACGAATACCAATCATAAATCTAAAAGAGCTTAGGTCTTCAGATTTTTTTGGTCTTGTGTCAATTGTGTTGCTGTTGGTATAAGTCGCCACAGCATGGAAATTGAAGTCTTTTCCTTCAAAAGGATAGTAGTTTAAGAATCCCTCAATAGTATATCCTTCGACATTCTTGTTGTATTTAATATCCTTCCCATTTGAATCTTTCGCTACAATGTTTTTCGCATCTCTGTTGTCGTAAATGTATTTTACTCCAGGGCGAAAATGTTTCCCTTCATAAAGTAGCTGTACAGGAATAGAGTAGAAGGTATCATCTTTGGATAAAGAGGTTCCTCTAAGGTCGCGGATGTATACTAAATCGGTATCTAGCTTTAATGGGCCAAAGTTCCATCTAGCACCAATCTCAGAGATATATCCCATGTGGTTAGTGTCCATGTCTGTGGCCACATTAATCATTGGGATAATGAATCCATCTGCAAGATTACCATACCAGTAGATGTTGTAGTATAGATCGTTTTGTCCTTTTGTTTCAGTTCCGTTTACTACTTGGAATCCGAATTGCTGATTTTTAATGTTGTAGGCAATGTTTACCCCAGTCTTCCAGCAAGGAGCGATACTATTGGCTCCAGAATAACTGTATACATCATTTGGATCGTAATACTGCTCGTATGATCCAATGTTAAACCACTGTTTACCTACAGTGATTTTCCAAGCATTGTACTCATATGAGATTCCCAACTTTTCGATTTGTTTTCCTAGTCCATCTGTAGGTGCATCATTGTACCTTTTAAACTGTTGACGGTAGAAAAAATGAAGCCCCTTGTAAAGATCGATGTCTGTTTGAAGTACCATCTTTGATGTTTGAAACCCTTGTGTATTAGAGTTTTTGCCATTCTTCTCTTGATTGGTGTTTTGGTAGTCAATACGACCATCTAGTTTCAAAGTGATTCTGTCAAATGGAATCTTAAAGTTGTCTTGTGCTGTGGTTATCCCCCCCCACAACAATGCAATTGTCATTAATAGTTGTCTTACTTTCATTCTTAATAGTTAAATATAGATATAACAAGAACTGCTCAAATAGATATATCTAAGTTGAGCAGTCCTAGTTCTCGTTTATAAGCTTGATAATTAAAAGCCTAAACGGTAGTTTACACCAACAAGTATAAACTTAAGCTCGTCTGCAATTCCGAATTCCCCTCTTAGTCCCCAATGTTTGTTAAATTCAAACTGTCCTCCAAATTGAAAAGAGATAGATTGTATTAAGTCTTTTTTGATGAAGTATGAAATGTCTCCTGTTACAAGTTTTCCATCTCCAACATCTATCCCTGTATTCTCTTCTATGGTGTCATATAACCCATTTAAGATCGCTTTCTTCGCAGGTGATAATTCATCATACCAATTAAAATATGCATCATCAATACCTGGTAATGCTTCATTTACTTTTATTGCACCTCCACTTCCTTCAGACTTAGTAAAGTTACGATACATTATACCAGCATAAAAGGCCAAACGCATGTCTTTTTTCAGGTTAAATGCTTTTCCTAGTCTACCAGATGTTGTAAGTACTCCTACTTGATCTGTAAGAAGGTCTGTTTTTGACCAGCTGTGGTTAAAGTCAGCAGAAATAAAGAAATTTTTATAACCGTAAACTAATGTACCTCCTACTCCATAGGCATTAGAATCGAAGTTTACTGTAGATCCAAATTCTGGAAACTGTACTCCTGCTAAAAATGGAGCTAAACTAACAGAGGTCGTTCCTCCGACCTTTGAAAAAAGTCCATATACACTTAAGAATGGGAGTACCCATGCATCCACCCTTATGTTTATTCCTGCTGCTGTAGCTCTGGTCTTGGTAAAACCAAGGCTTTCTACAGTTAACCATTGTGATAGGTCATGACCATTGATTCCCATGTTGAATTCCGTAATGTCGAGGAACATTTCATTGTACACATAGTTAATCCCAATACCAATAGGTAACTGTAATCTATATCCACGTTCGTGGGCTTTATCTCCCCATATTGGTAATTTGTATTGATATGTTTCTGTCTGTGTTTCAATTTCTTGAGCAGAAATTGGTGAGAAGAAGAAAATGGATATCAATAAAAAGAGTGTTGTCCTTTTCATAGTATTTATATTAAGCATTGATCAAACATAAAAAGAGAATGAAGTTCGTCTCTGTATGAAAGAACAATAACTTAATATAAATGGTTCAATATGT
The DNA here is from genome assembly GCA_028377305.1 of Prolixibacteraceae bacterium. Lineage (GTDB taxonomy): Bacteria > Bacteroidota > Bacteroidia > Bacteroidales > Prolixibacteraceae > Halosquirtibacter. Next base: position 14,596 of record JAONJW010000032.1, read on the forward strand.
TTAAAATAGATTATATAGTATAATAATTTATTTGATTGTTCCTGATCCTATCAGCTCATTGTTTATATACCAAGATGCGAATTGTCCTGGTGTGATTCCTCGTTGTGGTTTGTCGAATAGAACATAGACTCCATCTTCTTCAACATACATTGTTGCCTTTTCTAGTGGTTGTCTATAACGTATTCTAAAATCCATCTTTTTCTTATCCCCTCGGTTTAGTTTTAGATCCGGACGTATCCAATGCATATCTTCATGTTCGATAAATAATCCTTGACGATAAAGACCTGCATGCATCTTTCCCTCTCCAACGTATACGATATTGCGTTTTACATCTGTTCCAATGATGAAAAGAGGTTCTTTGTATCCCCCGATATTTAACCCTTTTCGTTGACCAATGGTGTAAAAGTGTGCACCGTTATGCTCCCCAACAACTTTCCCATTCCAAGGTTTGTAAGGATATCCAAAGCAGTGTTTTTTAAAGTGCTCGCTGTCGACTGGGAAGTTGCGTTTCTTCGCTGTAAAATCGTTTGGAATCTCAATTACATTACCTTTTTTTGGCTCAAGCTTTTGTTGAAGGAAAGTAGGTAGATCTACTTTGCCAACAAAGCATATTCCTTGAGAATCTTTTCGTTCTGCTGTGATGAGTTTGGCTTCGCGTGCAATCTCTCTGACTTTAGGCTTTTCTAAATGTCCAATAGGGAACAACGTTTTGTTTAATTGTTCTTGTGAAAGTTGACATAAGAAATAACTTTGGTCTTTATTTTGATCTTCCCCTGCTATGAGCTGAGAATATTCTTGTCCATCAATAATGATGGTTGTCTTTTGACAGTAATGTCCTGTTGCTACATAATCAGCTCCGAGTTCAAGTGCTTTATCCATAAAGACATCAAACTTCATTTCACGATTACATAGAACATCAGGATTTGGTGTTCTACCAGCTTCATATTCGCTGAACATATAGTCAATGACGCGATCTTTGTAGTATTCAGAAAGATCAACAACGTGGAAGGGAATGTCAAGTTTCTTTGCAGTCATGGATGCAAACTCTACATCATCTTCCCAAGTACAACTACTTGTTAAGGTACCAACAGTATCTTTGTAATTGATCATGAATACACCAATAACATCATAACCATCTTGTTTGAGCAGATGAGCTGCGACACTTGAATCTACTCCTCCTGATAAACCTACTACAACTTTTTTCTTCATTTTATATCCTTCAAATAGCGAACAAAAATAGTTATTTTCAGAAATAATGTGATGATTTTTTTCTTTTAAAGAATATAAATAGACACGTTTGTTTTTTTTTAGTATTAAAAATGTAAAATAGTGATCATATAAGGAGATTTCTTTTTAACTATTTCACATTACAAGTGGAATATTTTACTTTTGTCTTGATCATTATAAGGGACAAAATAATGGAAGATCTTCATCGCGCTAATATAAAGCGTTCGTTATACGACTGTTTAACCATGAATGCTGAACAGTATAGTCAATTCTTATCTGAAATAGAGAAGTTGGCTTCTCTGAATGTCGGAGATAAAGTGTATTTTAGAGGGTTGATTGAGCTGTCAAATATTTGTGTGAAAAATTGTTATTACTGTGGTATTAGACGTGGTAATACTAATGTGCATCGATATCAACTACCTATTGAGGACGTGATGTCAGCAGTGGAGATTTCCTTTCAGCAACATTATGGTTCCATTGTGATTCAGGCGGGTGAGAGAAGTGATAGTGTGTTTGTAGACTATATCTCAAAAATATTGAGAGCCGTGAAGCATAAATATGGTGGACAGATCGGAATTACATTGTCTCTTGGCGAACAGTCTAGGGAAACACTAAAAGAGTGGTTTGAATTGGGAGCTCATCGTTATCTGCTTAGAATCGAAACTTCCAACAAAGAGTTATATCAGAAATGGCATCCTAATAATAGTTTACATGATTATGACAAGCGATTGGAAACTTTGCATCTGCTTCGAGAGTTAGGATATCAAGTAGGAACAGGTGTTTTAATTGGAGGCCCCTTCCAAACAGTAGATAATCTTGTGGATGACCTGCTTTTTTTTAAAGAAATAGATGTGGATATGGTGGGTATGGGACCTTTTATTTCTCATCCGAATACCCCATTTTATAATAAGCTAGAAACGAATGCGGATTTAAGATCTCGTTATGACTTAGCTTTAAGAATGATCTCAGCTTTGAGATGGTTGATGCCCAATATCAATATTGCAGCAGCCACTTCTCTTCAAGCTATTGATCCTATGGGAAGAGAGATGGCTGTCAAAGCTGGGGCTAATATTATTATGCCCAATGTGACTCCACAAACATCTAGGGTTGATTATCAGCTTTATCCTAATAAGCCATGTATTGATGAAGAGGCTTGGGAGTGTAAGGGGTGTTTGGATGCACGTTTGTCTATGGTGGATCGATGTGTAGGGTACGATGAGTTGGGAGATTCGCCTCATTTCTTTGAACGATTATAAATTAGATGTTATTAGAAACTATTACTTGGTATTCATGTTCCCCTTATGTAACTTGTTAATTAATGTTCTTAAAATAAAATAGAGAGATATGAAAAGTATTAAAGGTACCGAAACGGAGAAGAATTTGTTGAAAGCTTTTGCTGGTGAATCACAAGCTCGAAATAGATATACTTTCTTTGCCAAACAGGCAAGAAAAGAAGGTTATGAGCAAATTGCGGCAATTTTTGAGGAAACGGCATTTAACGAAGAAATTCATGCAAAACGTTTTTTCTCATTTCTTGAAGGTGGTGAGGTCGAAATTACTGCTGCATACCCTGCTGGAACGATCGGTACTACTGTGCAAAACTTATATGAAGCTGCTGCTGGTGAAAATGAAGAGTGGACAGAATTGTATCCAATGTTTGCTGATGTTGCAGAAAAAGAAGGTTTCAATACAATTGCTGCTTGTTTTAGAAACGTGGCTAAGGTTGAGGTAGAGCATGAAAAGAGGTACAGAAAACTAATTGAGCGTCTTGAGAAAGATGAAGTCTTTGCTAGAGAAGATGAAACCGTTTGGGTTTGTCGTATTTGTGGACATGTTCATATTGGTAAAAAAGCTCCTAAGGCTTGTCCTACATGTCTTCATGAGCAACGTTATTTTGAACAAAAAGCTTATAACTATTAAGGAAAACACCTAATGTTATAAGATTGTGTTATAGAAAGAGAAGTGCACTGTATTTATGGTGTGCTTTTTTTGTTTAAAAAAGTAAGCAAGGATGAGAACATCCTTGCTTTTCCACCAACAAAAATTATTTAACCTCAAATACTTGAAATGAAAGACGACCACTTCTTTATTTCAAGTGGGACAAATATATCATTATATACATTTAAAACAAAATGGTAATTAACATTTATTATTTAATAGAAACAACTAGTTTTGGAGAGTTTCTATTTATAAAATAATGCGAATTGGTTTTTTGAGTACAGGTCGACAAAATTTATTGAGATGAGTGGAGGCATCGGATTCGTTGGTAACAAATAGATTTTAATATTAAATCTTACTGAGTTTATATCGATATTGTTATTATTTTTGAAATGATTAAAACCAGTTATTCATTGAATTATGACTATTACAATTATTGTAATTATATATTTCGTTCTACTTCTTATTTTGGCTTTAAGATCCAATAAGAAGGTGAAAAATTCTACCGATTATATCGTTGCAGGACGAACAGGATCGGAGTTGGATATCACAGGAAGCCTATTGGCAACAGTGGTTGGGAGTTCTGCTATCTTAGGAACATTAAATCTCACCGTTTCTCAAGGTTGGGGAGCGATGTGGTTTTTATTTTCAGCGTCTTTGGGGCTATGGATATTGGTTCCTAAAGCGGCATCGATATACTCTCATGAAAAGATTACTTTACCACAACTCTTAGGTCAATTCTATGGGGGTCGAGCAAAGAAGCTATCGTCTATTATTATTCCGATTGCATGGATTGGTATTGTGGCAGCACAATTGGTTGGATCGGCAAAGATACTTGTTACGTTGTTGAATGTTGAGTATGAATTAGGGGTGTTGGTTTCTGGTGTGATATTGATTGTCTATACGATACTTGGAGGTCAAGTATCAATCTTAAAGACCGATAAATTGCAAGCGTTATTTATATATTTAGGTATTTTCATATTAGCATTCTCATTGTTGTTGAAAGGGAAGACATCATCACTTGAAACTATCTCAAGTACTTTTCCATTTAGTAGTGCTTTTTCGATTTCAGATCTCGGCATTCTATTTCTGACCTATTCTACAACATTTATCGTTGGTCCCGATATCTATAGTCGCATTTTTTCCTCTTCTACAGCATTGATAGGAAAGCGATCTGTACGCAATGTTGCTTTGATGCTCATCCCTTTTTCATTTGCATTATGTTATGTCGGAATGTACATTAATGGGCTTAATCTGCAAGGGAATACGAATGGGATAAACTTTATGGAATTTGTAAAATATAATACATCGACAGTTATGTTTGCAATATGTTCTCTGGCTTTGTTGAGTGCGGTATTATCATCTGCTGATACGACATTGCTATCTGCATCCATCATCTTGATGGATTTTAAGAGCAGAGAAACAAATAGAGTCCTATTTATAACGCGTTTATTGGTATTTGTACTGGGAGTTATATCTGTTTTGATTGCCTTGAAGATAGGATCGATTATATCTATATTACTTATTTCTCTTTCGTTTTATTCTGGTGCATTTATATTACCCATGGGGATTGCTTTGTTTTCTAATATTAAACCTAAAGGAAATGCAAATATTGCAATGATTGTAGGAGGATTTACTGCTTTAACTGGAAAAATTTTAGTGAATCAAGGCTGTGAATATGGTAATTTTATTATTATTTCAGCTTTTGTACTTAATGGGATCTGTCTTTTTTTTGTGGGTAGACCATCATACGAATAGAATCAAAAGAATAGTTTATTATTAAAGTTTCAGGGATAAAAATTTCATGTATTTCTCCTTAAACTCAGTACACTAATCGATGATAAAATTAAGGCCTAATCGAATGGAGGCAAAACGACCATTCTTAGGGTTGGCATAGGCTATGATATTGTCTGTTGCAACATAAAAATGTACAATGGTTGCCTTGAGTAATAGTCCTAAGCCAATTTGACTTCTAGAGGTATTTGACCATGTGTAGTTGGAAGTGAACTCCATGTATTTATTGCTAATCGTTCCAGAGAGTTGTACGAGCGCTTCTGAAAGATCATTAAAAGATTCGTATTTGGTTAGTAACGCAGCTTTAAACCACTTTTGTGGGGTGTAACTTGAGGTAAGATATACTTTAGTTGGCAAAGTCATGTTGAACTTATCAGTTTTCGTTGTTATTCTAAAAGCGTCTTCAATTTCATCTAACAGTTCATCTGTTTTGTTGTCCAAATCATCATAACCTAGTTGATTATCATTGACGCTATTTGAGACATCCACACCTTTAAATGTGTAGTGACTTTGCTGATATATTTGAGTGTTGTTGTTAAAGCCGATAACTCCTAAGTCTATGAGACTGAGTCCAAATTGCCACGCATCGTTAGGCTGGTATTCCATGCCGATATCTATACCGAAACCGAGGTTTCTGAAATTGGATAAATAGTCTTTGTTGAAATCAGTCTCTATATTATCAATATATTCATCTCCATTTACATCTGTGGACATGATGAAATCTATCGGTGCGGATATATCTATTTTTCCAGCGGTGTAAATATCAATAGATGAGAGGTTTTTAGACTGAGTTCTTAAACTTATGCCATTTGATTGTACTCCTGACATACCAAAGAGAATCTTACCTCTTACCCCAAGAGAGAATTGCTTATTAATTATTCGATCATATCCCAACGTAATTTCTCTATAATGAAGTATATTGAGATCAATTTCTCCTGTATTTACGTTATTAAATCGAGTGGCAACGCCATTTTCTTTAATGGTTGACGTACTGTTTAAAATAAAATCTGTTACCCCCTTGCCAAAACGCAGATGTCCAGTTGCTTTTTCTTTCAGCTGTATACTATAGTAATCGTTTTTGTTTTTGATTCCTACTGCACCAAGACCTATTTCGGTATGAAAACCAAAGGTGTTTTTGTGGTTTAATTGTTGATGAATTCTTTCGATGTCAATTAATGTCTTGTTATTCTCCTGTGTGGTGATGTCATTAAGACTTAGCTTTCCGGTTGTAAAATGAAAGTCTGTGTAGTTTAATATCGGTATAGTGAAAAATGTTGGTCTAGTTTTTAACCTACTAGCAGGGTTAATATCCATTGAACTTGGACCAGATAGGTTATACAGGGTGGTGTTCTGCCCCGTCGTATTAATTGACAGTAAGAGTGCTGCTACTATATAAGAAATAGTATATTTCATGATGGTCGTTTTTATTGGTCAGTTTTCAATAGTTGCACTTGCATCTGCCGCAAGTTCAATGTTTAGTATTTGATTCCCATACATGAAAGCTTGGTTATCCCCTTTGGTGTTTATTATTAGTTTAATGATTATCTTATCAGTGGCATTTATGTTGTCTAAATCTACTTTCGTTAGATAGATAATAGCGCTTCCTTTGACAACTTCAGTAGGGTGACCTGTTTTATCCACTGCGGCACTTTGAATAGGAGGGAATGCAATTTCAGCACCAACTACTTGCTGAGAATAGCTATCGAACGGATGAATAAAAGCAGTTATCTCGAATGGTATCTCATGCTTGTATTTTAAGATCAATGATGATTTAGTAATATATTCGATCTCTTCTTTTAGATCAATAGTGTCACTATACGAAAGATCATATGCCTTGAATTGAAGAGGTGTTTCCATCTTAAAGTCTGCAGAGAAACTACTGTTTGGAAAAATCATATTGGGTTTTTCTTTTGTAACCATAGTTTTATTCCCGTTCAGATCTTTATTAATAGATACATTTCCTTCAAATGATATCTCTTTGTTCGGTGGTAAACCCAAAAAGTTAACAATATTAGAGTTGTCTTTATTGATATTGTAATTTCCGATCTTATAGCTCAACGGATCGGTCGTTGTAGCATCATGGATTGGGATATTGTATGCCGGCGCATTTAGGTCTACGATAGACAAGTTTTTATTTATTCCTAGAATGATTGGTGATATGTAGCTGTCAGCCACAATATTGGTTTTTGATGTAATGGTGATGATGGGATTGGTGAATTTTATTCCCTGTTCTATCTCATCTAGTGCATCAATATCCATATCAATTATCTGCTTTTCAATTGCGATATCATGACTCCCTAAGTCTGCTTTTATATAACCGAACTCAATATTTTCAATAGCAATGGATGTGGTAAATGTTTTTGAAGGAATGTTCCGATTAATGGTTCCATCAAAAGATAGTTGTAGTTCTACCGTTAGATAGTCCTTGTTTAATTCGGTTTCAAATTTAAGTGTTGACTTGCTAATAGGAAGTTTGAAGTTATTTGTCCCTGGGCTGGCTTTCACATTAAACTCAAGAGGAATGATCCCCCTTGACGTCGTTTTGACTGCATCCACAAAACGAATCTTAAGGTTTGCATCAATATCATCAATAGGATTGGTGACGGTTAAATTTAATAATCCACTTTCAATATAGGCCTCAAATAGTTTCAGATCCTTGTTTTCAACGGTCGAGGTGACCAATTGGACTTTTTGTGTTAAATCTAATTGAGGTATGGGGATTGGAGTGCCTGAAGGGTTGGGTATTTGAGGAGTGTTGATGTTGAAGTTCCCTATGGTTATCTTTTGAGGAAATCCATAAAGATCTCGTAAGTCATACTCAAAAGCATCGTTTTTTGTGTAGGTAAACCATATAGAACCATCTTCTTTTTTTACAATATGTTCTGAATCATATCCTTCAATGAAATTCCATAGAATAAACTTGCCATAGGCTATCGGGACCGCAACTTTTGTGTCAATATCTTTGATCTTGATATTATCAAATTTGTAATTGTCGCTTGAGCAACTCCATGTTAGTGTACCTAAAATTACAGACAATATGAGGGAAGTGTAAAGCTTTTTAGAAATCATAAGGCATAAGTTGAATAGTTAGTTGTTGCTTTCCTATTATTTAAACAAAAATATTAGGTGAAATGTTCCGGAGTAAGTATCGTTTCGTTAATTAGGTTCTATTAGTATGAAGTGGATTATAGTACTGCTTTTTTTGCACTGTTTCTTTACCGCCGTAGGAGTGGATGAAGACGAAGACAAGAAGTTATCTCAAAGCGTTCGTTTTAAAGATGCTAAAGATGGAGCATTTGATATAAGTGATTTTCTTGCCACAAAGCAAGGCTTCCTGGTTGCTCCGGGTGTTATAACAGATCCTGCAGTGGGATATGGCGGTTTTGGTTCTGTTGTGTTTATCCATAGCTCCTTTGCCGAGAGTAAGGGCTTTCCTACCATTACTGGGGTAATTGGCGGCGGTACAGAGAATGGTACTTGGTTGGCAGGTTTATATCATCTACAATCATGGATGGATGACCGACTCCGATTTACTGGTTTTGCTGGCTATACCAATATAAATGTGAGGTTTTATGGTAGAGGTTTTTCAGACCTGCTTCAGCAATACAAGGTCATGTTGAACATGCAAGCAATTGCTGCCTTTTCCGATTTATCCTATCGTATAGTTGAGACACCTTTTTTTGTTGGAGTCCGCTATCTGTTTGTAAATAATGATGCAAAGTTTAGTCCATCCTTTGATTTGATAAAAGAGGACCTTAGATCTAGTGTGAGCGAATTCGGACTTGTCTTTTCTTATGATACTCGAAATAACTTTTTCTCTCCAACTAAAGGGATGAAAGGAGAAATAAATTTCCAATACAGTGGTACGTGGCTTGGTGCAGATAATAATTATACGAGACTTAATAGTTACCTTTTTGGATATATTCCTATTAACACCAAACATATTATTGGATTGAGAGGAGAATACAATGTGGCATTTTCAGGAGTCCCATTTTATATGGAGCCATTTGTGACCCTTAGAGGTGTTGGATTAATGCGATATCAAGACCAGCAAGTCTTTCAAGCCGAAACAGAATATCAGTTCCCCATTTACAAAAGATGGTCTGGCGTAGCATTTGCAGGTGTAGCAGATGCGTGGGGAACATCTACTTCTTTTTTCGAAGATGATATTGCTGTCAGTGGAGGTGTTGGTTTTAGATATAAGATTGCAAGAAAGTTTGGAATGAATATGGGAATTGATTTCGCATGGAGTAGCGATTCTTTCGCATTTACTATTGTCTTTGGGAGCTCATGGTTGAGAAACTAATAAAGCACCTATTTCAGATTTAATTGAATAAGTGCTTTATGCAAATGTCATTTACTACTGCTCCTAGCGTCTTTTAAACTCTGAGCAAATAATGGATGTCGCCATGGCTACATTCAGTGATTCAGAACATTTTTCTTGTCTGAAAGAGGGTATAGTTATTTTCTCTGTAATAAGGTTTTCAATGGATTCTGAAATCCCTTTACCTTCATTTCCCATAACAATAATACCTTGCTTAGGTAGATCTATGGTGTAGATGTTTTTGCCATTCAAAAATGTTCCAAACACATCGATATGATCATGTTTAGCTTCTTCAATAACTTTATGGAGATCTTCATAGTATACTTCCACACGTGCTATTGCTCCCATGGTCGACTGGATCACTTTGTTGTTAAACACATCTACAGTGTCTTTGGAGCAAATGATATTGTCAATTCCAAACCAATCAGCAATACGAATAATAGTTCCAAGATTCCCTGGGTCTTGTATGTTGTCAAGAGCGATCGTGAATTTATCACGTAATATGTCTACATGAAATTTTTTGGAAGATATTGGCATCAGTGCTATCGCATTAGAAGGGGTCGTCAAGTGTGATGCTTTATCTATAGACTTTTGTGATGTCTCTATCAGTGTAATATTTTTGTTTTGCGAGGCACTTATGAGTTTATGGTAAGCTTCTGGTGTAGCATAGATCACCCCTATCTTATGATCTGCTTGTATTAGATCTTCAATGATCTTTGCTCCCTCTGCCACATAATGCTTTTCAACCTTTCTGTATTTCTTTTGAGAAAGACTCTTAATGTATTTTATCTTGTTTTTTGACAACTCTTCCATGTGCAAATAAATTTTTACAAAATTACATCTTCATTTTTTCGTAACAAAAAAAGAAACAATTATATTTCATTAGTTTATTATACACAAAACTCAATATTATCGATTAATTTTGTAAATAGCTGATAAATCGATATCTTAAGTTAATATATTTTTGATTAAGAAGCTGGGATTAACTATATTAATAAACATGGAGTTAGCATTGAAACGTATATATAAATATTTATTACTTCTTGGTTTTGTGTCACTTGTTGGGTGTAATCCGACAAAATATGTTCCAGAGAATCAATATCTTCTGAATAAAGTGGATGTTAAACTAGATCGTAAAGGTGTTAGTAAAAAAGAGTTGCGTCCATATTTACGTCAAGAGCCGAATGTTAGGATATTGGGACTTTTGCGCTTTCACCTAGGCTTATACAATTTATCTCCAAAGAAAAAAAAGGAGAGTTTTTGGACACGCATTGGTGAAACCCCAGTTATTTATAGTAGATCTAAGACATCACGCAGTAGAGAAGAGATGCTAAAGCATCTTCGTAATCTTGGTTATTATCATGCCACCATTAGGGACTCGGTGAGTATGAAAAAGGATATGGTTGATGTTACCTATTTTGTTAAACTCGGAGCCCCATATTTAATTTCAAAATTTGACGTTGATATTCAGGATACTTCAGTGACCCAAGTGATAAAGAAAGTCAAACCCAATAAAGTGATTAAGAAGGGTGATAAATTTGATGTCAACAAATTAGAAATATTCCGAAAGGATATCAAGAAAGAGGCACAAAAACAGGGGTTTTATAAATTTGATGAAGATGAAATCTACTATACTGCAGACACTCTAGGGCGAGAAACGAGTGTCGACTTGACCATGGTTGTTCAGCCTAAAAGGGTTCGAGTTAATGATACAATTGTATTGATCCCGAATAAGAAGTATAAGATTAGACAATATAAGATATTTGCTCAGTTTGATCCTAAGAGGCTACTGCTTTCCAAAGAGCCGTTCGTTTTCGATACTATTAAGATTGATAACTACGTGTTTTTTTATGATCGTAGATTACGTGTGAACCCTAAGATTATTATTAGAGCAAATCATCTTGATGATTCAGATTTCTATTCGTCTTTTAATGTCGATCGTACCTATAGTCAGCTGACTCAGCTAAAACTTTATCGTGCGATGAATATTCAGTTTGTTGACACAAAACAAAGCTCAGAAGATGGATATCCAATGTTAGATTGTGTGATGCAGCTCACACCTAATACCGAGCAGTCTTATTCTTTTGAGCTAGAAGGGACAAATACATCGGGTAATCTAGGCGTAGGATCTAATCTTGCGTATCAACATAAAAACCTTTTCACCGGAGGAGAACGAGTGGATGTTAAATTTAGTGGCGCAATTGAACGTCAACGATATGGTACGCAGGATACGATTAAGCTATTTAATACGCTAGAGGGAGGGGTGGATGGAAAATTTACTATCCCTAAGTTTTGGTTTCCTTTTAATACTGACGGATGGTTTAATTACTCTACTCCGCAGACACAATTCGTCATGTCCTATAATTACCAGCAGCGACCAGATTACACAAGAACCATTGTACGTTCAGGTTTTGGATATACATGGAAATCGAGTCAATTTTCTTCCCATGAAGTTAATCCATTAGATCTTTATTTGGTGAGAATGTTTGCTCTTGATCCCGAGTTTGTGGAATCAATAGAGAACCTGACCATTAGAAGTTCTTATACCGATCACTCTATTTTTGCTTTTTCGTATAGCTACACTTACAATACACAGAACATGAGAAAGCGTTCTAATTATTGGTATCTTTTTACAAAAGTAGAAACCTCTGGAAATCTTTTGCAACTGTTTAATACAAGCTTAAATAAAGAGAAAAAGAAATTTGAGAGTAATCCTGTATCACAATACACTTTTTTTGATACACCTTATGCCCAATATTTTAAGTTTAATGTAGATCTCAGAAGGGGTTTAGTTATTGATAAGTACAACAATCTAGTGTTTAGAGGATATTTAGGTGTTGCTATACCTTATGGGAACTCGGTACAGGTTCCATTTGAACGAAAGTATTATGCTGGTGGAGCAAATGATATTCGTGGGTGGGGAGCTCGTACATTAGGTCCTGGATCTTTTAAAGCCGATCCAACTGATTATCCAAATCAAGTGGGGGATATCAAACTTGAAGCCAATATAGAATATCGTTTTAATATGATTGGTGTTTTAGAAGGGGCTCTATTTTTTGATACCGGAAACATATGGTCTCTTGATGATAACCGTGAGGGTGCTGAGTTCGATTTCAACCGTTTCTATAAAGAATTCGCTGTGAGCACCGGAGTTGGGGCAAGACTAAATTTCGACTATGCTATTATTCGTGGTGATTTGGGTATAAAACTTAGAGATCCTTCTGAACCGGAGGGACAAAGGTGGATTCCTACCAACAGAAAATTTAAGAGCACTGATTTTGTCTTTTCTATTGCCATAGGTTATCCGTTCTAAGTACGTGATTTTTCTGCTCTATAACATCTCTTTTCGTTTTTTATTTGTACATTTGCCTGTCATCGAAATTAAACCATTGGATTGAATTCGTGGTTTAGATTTGAAGACATAATAATATTAAAGAAATTCAGATTTTTTTATACAATAATTTTACGAAGCTATGAGTGCTAATTTATTTCAAGAGATTAAGCCAGGTGTAGTTACTGGTGATGAGCTAACTAAACTTTTTAACATCTGTAAAGAAAACAACTTTGCTCTTCCTGCAGTAAACGTAGTCGGAACTGACTCTGTAAACGCAGTGATCGAGTCTGCAAAAGTTGCTAACTCTCCAGTTATCGTTCAGCTTTCTAACGGTGGTGCTGCTTTCTTCGCAGGAAAAGGGTTGAAACTAGATGGTCAAGATGCACAGATCTTAGGAGCTGTTTCTGCAGCACATCACGTACACACTGTTGCTGAGGCTTACGGAGTTCGTGTTGTTCTTCACACTGACCACGCTGCTAAAAAACTTCTTCCTTGGATTGACGGTCTGTTGGACGCAAGTGAAAAGCATTTTGCTGCAACAGGTAGCCCTCTTTTCAGTTCACACATGCTTGACTTGTCAGAAGAGCCACTAGAGGAAAACATCGCTATCTGTAAAGAATATTTGGTTCGTATGGCTAAGATGGGTATGACTCTTGAGATCGAACTTGGAATTACAGGTGGAGAAGAAGATGGAGTTGATAACAGTGACGTGGATAACTCATTGCTTTATACTCAACCAGAAGAAGTATGTTACGCATATGAGCAATTGATGGAAGTTTCTCCAAACTTCACTATCGCTGCTTCTTTCGGTAACGTACATGGTGTATATAAGCCAGGTAACGTTGTGTTGAAGCCATCTATTTTAGGTGATTCTCAAAAGTATATCCAAGAGAAACTTGGTACTACAGAGAAGCCAGTTAACTTCGTATTCCACGGTGGATCAGGGTCATCACTAGAAGAAATTCGTGAAGCAATCGGATATGGTGTGATCAAAATGAACATTGATACGGATACTCAGTGGGCAACTTGGGATGGAATTCGTGTATTCGAAGCTGCTAACCACGATTACCTACAAGGACAGATCGGTAACCCAGATGGAGCTGATAAGCCAAACAAAAAATACTACGATCCACGTGTATGGTTACGTAAAGGACAAGAGTCATTAATCACTCGTCTTCAAGTAGCTTACTCAGATCTTAACGGTTTGGATAAAAACTAATAACTAACAAATAAACGTTAGTATATTACGATATCAAGGGCAAATTCTACGGAGTTTGCCCTTTTTGTTTGCATTTCTCTATCGTACAATAATTATGTGAGATCTTTTCTCTCATGTTTTACATGTAAACCGAGTATCTTGTAGTATTATTCATGTTATTGCTTACAAATTATTAGTTTTTTATCTATAATGTGAGGAAATTAATCTTCAATTTGTTTGTACATCGATCTAAAAAGTGCATTTTTGCACTCCTAAGTTTTAAGTTAATGTTTTGTCATGTCAAATAGTTTGATTTTGTAATTATAGCGACATGAAAATGTATAATAGTATTATAAAGGGAGTAAATGCAAGAAGGTAGAGATGGTTTTTCAAGTCGCTTCGGTGTAATTGCCGCTGCAGCAGGATCAGCAATTGGTTTAGGAAACATATGGAGATTTCCTTATGTGTTAGGAGAAAATGGTGGGGGAGCCTTTTTCTTAGTTTATATGGCTTTTATTTTGATGTTAGGTGTGCCATTAATGCTGACAGAGATGTCTATTGGGCGTGCAGGTCAACGTAATCCATATGGAACATTTAGATTATTAGCACCTAAGACAAAATGGTATTTGGTTGGAGTAATGGGGGTTGCTGTAGCATTTCTTATTTTGTCTTTTTACAGTGCAGTGGCAGGATGGACATTGCAATATCTATATGATGCTGTGACCAATAGTTTCGAAGGTAAAAGTTCTTCTGAACTAAGTGGCATGTTTGATTCTTTTACATCGAGTGCATACGCTCCTTCGATGTGGACTCTTGTATTCCTTGTGATGACAGGTTCTGTTGTTGTCGCAGGAATTGAGAAAGGTATCGAGAAGTATACCAAAGTGTTGATGCCACTACTGTTTGTTATAATTATTATACTAGATATTAGAGCCGTTACTTTAGATGGTGCAGGCGCAGGACTTAAGTTTTTGTTTCAACCTGATTTCTCTAAACTAGATTCGAAGGCTGTTCTAGAGGCTTTAGGACAGGCGTTCTTTTCGCTAAGTCTTGGAATGGGGACCATTATCACTTATGGTTCTTATATTGGAAAGAAAGAGAATCTTATCTCTTCTGCAACTTCCGTATCATTGGCTGATACAGCCATTGCTGTTTTAGCTGGAGTTGCTATTTTCCCAGCAGTTTTTGCCTTTGGGATACAACCAGACTCAGGACCTGGACTAGTGTTTATTACATTACCTAATGTGTTTCAGCAGATGCCAGGGGGGTACTATTTCTCTGTTCTATTTTTCTTCTTATTGGTAATCGCTGCATTGACATCATCGATATCTCTATTAGAGGTAGTTGTGTCATACTTTACAGAAGAGTTGAAAATTTCAAGAGCAAAAGCAACCGTTATCTCTTTCATCAGTGTAGGAATCTTTGGTGTGCTGTGTTCACTGTCTTCTGGTCCATTAAAAGATGTAAAGATTTTCGATAAAACGGTTTTTGGTCTTTTTAATTATGTCTCTTCGAATGTACTGCTACCAGCTGCTGGATTCCTGATTGTTCTTTTTGCAGGTTGGAAGTGGGCTCGTAAATCAGTTTCTGATGAAGTTTTAGGAGAAGGTAAAGCTGAGACGCCTTTGTTTAAGATGTTTATGTTCATTATTAAGTTTATTGCACCTTTTGCAATTGCTTTAGTATTTATGAATGCAGTGGGTATCCTAAAGTTATAGAGCAATAGTTCTGGTAAGGAGTTAGGCTGCTATGATTTACATGGCAGCTTCTTTTTATTGAATACATTCAATTTTATTTATGTTTTTTATGATTCTTTTTCTCGTTGGTTTAGGTATTGTAATATAAAAATCTTGTGGAGTGAAGTAAAAAAATGCACTTTTGCATCCCTGATAAAAATCATAAATGAAAGTGGTGCCATATCGATCGATGTGGCATATCAAATATAATATCATAACATGCAGCAAGAGAATAGAGATGGTTTCTCGAGTAGGTTTGGAGTAGTTGCGGCGGCAGCTGGTTCGGCTATTGGATTAGGGAATATTTGGAGATTCCCGTATGTATTAGGTGAAAATGGAGGAGGTGCCTTCTTTTTATTATACATGGTGTTTATACTATTTTTAGGTGTCCCTCTGATGTTGACGGAGATGTCAATTGGACGTGCAGGACAACGAAACACTTATGGGTCTTTTCGCAAATTAGCGCCAAAATCCAAGTGGTATCTTATTGGTATCATGGGAGTGATAGGGGCATATATGATTCTATCATTCTATAGTGCTGTTGCCGGTTGGACTTTGCAATACTTGTTGGATGCGATATCTAATAATTTTCAAGGGAAAGATCCTGAGTCTCTTGGACAAATGTATGAATCTTTTACTTCTGGATCGATTATGCCAGTAGTGTGGACTTTAGTTTTTTTGTTCTTAACAGGGCTAGTGGTTGTAGCAGGAATTGAAAAAGGGATTGAGAAGTATACTAAAATTCTGATGCCTTTATTATTT
>JAONJW010000033.1 GCA_028377305.1 Prolixibacteraceae bacterium
TCTGGATTTCATAACGTAATCATAGAGCTCGTGTATAAGCAATTTTTTGCTATTAAATCCTGAATTCAAGTGATGTTTGTGTGGAATTCATTGTATTATGATAATATTTAATGGTGTATTTTTGTTCTTAATTAGATTTGAAACATAAGCAAAAGTTTATTCAAGAATATCCTGGAAGATGTCAGGTGTCTATAATGGAATTTCTATGATAAAAGTAAGATGTTTAACTTGAGAGGGCGGATGGTGTTTTTATTTGGTGTAACCACTGTCATGATGTTAAATATTGTAGAGGTCTCAATTTTTGGTATTTGTTGGATAGTGAATATAAATATTTGTATTATGTTTATATCCCATTGCTAGAAAAAGGGTTAGGTTAATACTCTGTTTATTTTCCAACAATACTGACCTCTTTTTTTAGGAATTTTAAAAACTGAAACTAATAATAAATATTACACATAAAATTAAATTGTTATGAATACACAACGGATGCTAATATTATTGGTTAGCTTTTTAACTTTGACATGTTATGCAGAAAAATATCCAAATATCTATCCTGCTCCTCAATCTACGATAAGACTAGATGCAAAATCACCTTTTGATTTTGCAAGTAAATATCAGCTAATAATTGATAAAAACTTAGCGAGGGATCATAAGGATATGATAAAATGTCTTTTCCCTAATATCAAGAAACAATCAAAATCTAAAGTTGTTATTGGTTTGTCTAAATCAAGACCATTAAGGAGGTACGGCAAGGACATCCCGAATGTGTCAGGTGCTTACAAGATTCATATCTCACATAACGCAATTCAACTGATTGGATTTGACAATAGAGGTGTTCATTATGGCCTTCAAACGTTAAGTCAATTATTGAATCAAGGGTGTGCTAGAATTGAGATAATTGACTTCCCTGATATTAAACACAGAGGAGTTGTCGAGGGCTTCTATGGAACTCCTTGGAGCTTTGAAGATCGTAAAAGACAACTTGAGTTTTACGGTGACTGTAGATTGAATACATATATCTATGGGCCTAAGAATGATCCTTTTCATAGTTCTCCCAATTGGAGGAACCCCTACCCAAAAAAGGAAGCAAATGAAATAACAGCACTTGCAGAGATCGCAAAAAAAAACAGGGTTGACTTCATTTGGGCAATACACCCAGGAAAAGATATCCAATGGACGCAGGATGATCAAAGAGCCTTATTAGATAAATTAGAGAATATGTATGAACTTGGGGTAAGAGGTTTTGCCGTATTTTTTGATGATATTTCAGGTATTGGTACTGACCCTAATAAGCAAACTTCTCTATTAAATGATATTGTTAAAGAGTTTTATAAAAAACATGATGATCTTGTTCCGTTGATTATGTGTCCAACAGAATATGCAAAATCTAGATCAAATCCAGATAAAGATGGATATCTTCCTATTTTAGGTGATAATATGGACTCATCGATAGAGGTGATGTGGACTGGAGATCAAGTGGTGGGACAAATTACTAAAGGAACGCTCAATTGGGTAACGCAAAGAATCGATAGAAATGCATATATATGGTGGAATTATCCAGTAAGTGACTATTGTAGACACAATCTTTTGTTGGGCCCATGTTATGGATTAACCAATGACGGAGCGGATAAAATGAACGGATTTGTGGCCAATCCAATGGAGTATGCCAATGCATCCGAGATTTCTCTATTTAGTGTCGCGGAATATGCTTGGAATGTGGATGTATTTAATGCCGTTGATTCGTGGAACAGAGCTATTGAAACGCTAGTTCCAGAGATCAGTGAAGAGTATAAATTTTTTGCTGACTTCAATGTCGATCCAAATGCTTCATGGGGGTGGAGAACCGGAAAAGAATCTAACCGTTTTAGGCAATTTGTTGAGTGTAACGAAATCGACAGTTTAAAAAGACAGTTCGAAAATATGGTTCTGTATTCGAATAATATGCTTTCACGATTGAACGATCGGGATCTTAAACAGGAGGTTACACCTTGGTTAGAACAATTTAGAAAGTCTGGTCTATGGGGCTTATCTTTACTAGAACAGCAAGAATGTTATAAAAATAATGAAATAGAGCGCTTTTGGGAGCTAATAGTCGAAAGTTCTAAGATAAAAAATGAGATGCTCTTGATTGGACGAAATATGAATTTAGGCAGAGGAGTTGAAGTAGGGAGTAGTGTATTAATGCCATATCTAAAAAAACAAGATAAGCTAAATAGCACAAAATTTATTTCAAAATTAAATGGTGTAGAACTTGAAGAACCTATATTATTTGGATATGCTACAATCCGACCAAATTATGGAAATGTTTTTGATGGAGATGTAAATACGACTTTTACTTTTAAAAAAAACGTTCAAAAAGATGACTTTGTAGCAGTTGACCTAAAAAAACCAACAACAATACGCTCGATTGATATTTATCAATCAGGGAATAGAAACCATATTAAATCAGGAGTGTTCGAGTATTCTAATGATGGTAAGAAATGGTGGGCATTATCAGAAAATGAATACCAAGGTCCAATCGTGCATTTTGAAGCTCGTCATAAACCGGTCCAAGCCAGATATATTCGATATGTATCTAAATTTGAACAGACCGATAAGAAGAAGAACTGGGTAACAATTCATGATATTTTTATCAATCGGAGTGAGCCATATGCAACATTGATTAATTCAAGTCGTCCTTTTAAAAACCTTGCATTTCGCATGGATGGTAATAGTCTAACCTTTGAAAAGAAGTTGGAGATTTTTGAACTTCATCCAAATCAAAGAATTGTACTCTCATTTTTAAAAGGAGAGAAAATTAAAAATATCATGATTAATTTAGGAACACAATATAAATCGTTGGTGTGTTTTTATTTAAATGAGAATAATCAAAGGGTAGATCTTAAGAAAGGAGTAATTAACGGTACTTATGATGTTCAGACAAAAGTAACTCAATTAGTTATTGAAAATAATAGTTTGAATATCCAGCCATTGAGGTTGCTTGATTTTAAATTAGTATTGGACAAATCGATTAATATGAATCAAAGATTGATTGATTTAGATTTAGATACAGCCTACCCAATCTCGCCAAGTTCTGGAGTTATAATAACTGATCAAGTTAAGTCGGGGTCTACTCTTCTTTTTTATGACAGTCCAATTGATCTAGAGGTTGAAATAACCTTAAAGAGTGGTGAAGTATTAAAGCAGAATATTAAACATAAAATATATAAGGTGCCAAGTATTCAAGCAATAGATAAATGTAAGTTGATTAACAATTCGAAATATACCATTAGACTCGTAGAGGTACTATAAATAAAACATTGGGTAGGTTTCCTACCCATGTTTTAGATAAATAATTCATATGTAATTGGTCACAACAAGACGTAGATAAAATTATTTTGGACTCACATTATATGAGAACGTTTCTCAATTGTACTTGTTCGTTTATATTGTTTTATGCTAATTCCAGCATTGTGTCTCGTTTTCTAAACCAACATCTTTCGCATTGAAAACAGGGTTTTTTCCTTCTTTTCGTTGTTTGGTATAGTTGTTAAGTACTTTAATTGCAATAGGGGCTAGTTGTATTATTGCATACAAGTTTAGTAGTGCCATAAATCCCATGAAGATATCTGCAAGATTCCAAACTAAAGAAGAGCTTGCTAATGCACCAAAAATAACCATTCCGAGAACTAAAGCTCTGTATAGTTGAAGATATTTCTTCTTTTCTGTGATAAATTTGATATTAGACTCACCATAATAGTAGTTTCCAATGATTGAACTAAAGGCAAAAAGAAATATACAAACCGAGATAAAAGTACTTCCCCATGGGCCAACCATCTCTACTATTGCTTCTTG
Source organism: Prolixibacteraceae bacterium (assembly GCA_028377305.1). Lineage (GTDB taxonomy): Bacteria > Bacteroidota > Bacteroidia > Bacteroidales > Prolixibacteraceae > Halosquirtibacter. The sequence goes on from JAONJW010000033.1 coordinate 3,835, forward strand.
TGTTAGTTGAATCCCATCATTGTTGCTGGAAGTATGTGTTCCTGAAATAAGAATCATAAAAGCAGTTGAACTACAGATGATCAGTGTGTCTATAAATACTCCGAACGCTTGAATTAGACCTTGTTTGGCAGGGTGACTAACAGTCGCAGCAGCAGCTGCGTTTGGTGCTGAACCCATACCTGCCTCATTAGAAAAAAGGCCTCGTTTAATACCTTGGGTTACGGCTGCACCTAAAGCTCCTGCTGCTGCTTGATTTATTCCGAATGCACTATCTATGATTGTTTTAAAGATATGTGGTATCATCGGCAAGTTTGTCATAATGATATAAATAGCAACAATGATATAAGAAATAGCCATGATCGGAACAATAGCATTGGTAGCTTTTGCAATTCTTTTGACCCCACCGAAGATAATTGCTCCAGTAAGAACAACTAGGATAATTGCGATTATTTCGGGGCTTGCTGAAAAAGATTTATTAAAAGCAGCTGAGATAGTATCTGATTGTACTGCGTTGAAAACAAATCCGTAACAGATGGTGATAAGAATAGCAAACGAGATTCCTAATGTTCTATTCTTGAGAGCTTGTTCCATGTAGTATGCAGGTCCTCCTTTAAACGCTCCTGCTTCGTTGTCTTCTACTTTGTAAACTTGAGCTAGAGTACTCTCAACAAATGCGGAAGCTGAACCCAATAAAGCGATAAGCCACATCCAGAATACTGATCCTGGTCCCCCTGCAGCCACTGCCAATGCTACTCCTGCTAGATTACCTGTTCCAACACGACTTGCTAAACTAATGGTGAATGCTTGGAAAGACGAAATTCCCTCTTTTTCGTTTTTCCCTTCAGTTAATAGTTTTAACATTTCTCGGAAGCTAGTAAACTGAACTAACTTCATTTTTAAAGTAAAATATAGGCCTGCAAACAGAAGTACTGGAATTAGTAAATACAGAGTCATAAAGTCATTAAACTGGCCGATATTCTTTTCAATAGTTTCAATCATAAAGTATATAAATTAATAAAAGTTGCAATTTTCACTTCTATTTCCAATCAACAAATATATAGAATGAAAGGGATAAACCCTAATGACATGCTTAAGTGTAAGTAGTAGGCTGTGAGTGGCTTTAATTTGTTACGGGTAATATGTTTAATAAGCAAAAAGGAAATCAGAAGTCTTTTCTCTCTAGTTGATAGGCTTGAGAGTTGATATATAATTATTTAATTATCCTGATTGCATATTATGGATTGACTATATTGTTGTAATGGATTTATAAGTGTTAAAATTGATATAAACCACTATTTGTAATCATTTTAATAGCATACTTGAGAAAATGCTTATGGAGTTAAAGTACAAGGTGAGTACTTTTCGTTAGTTGTAATTTTGTGATCAGGCAAGATGGAATATAAATGGACAAAATCATCTTTTTATAGGGGTAAAGTATAGGATTTGAATGGATAAATATCTGCTTCTTAATCTTTGGTTATCCCGATATTCAATTACTATCAAAGTACTCTTTGATATAGCAGTAGGGAAGTTGAATCTCAAACTTGCATAAATATTATACTACAGGAATAGTAGTAACTAAAAATCTACATGGAACAGTTACCAAATAGATATTTAGAGAAGGTTTTCATAGGACTAATCCTTAGTTTGTTTATTATTGACTTTATGACAATGAGTTGAAAAGAAAGAAGTGATCGCCATGGTTTAACCAAATTAAGACAAATCATTCTAAGAACAAGTCGTGTGGGCTTAGGGTTTTGGTAGCCTTTATTTATGTTTGACTAGCTACCTAAAAGGAAGGGGGGATAAGCTTTAAGTTTGGAGTCAAAGTTTGTATTTAATACGTATTTTTGGTCAGGTGTTAAATGTAAAATACGATCCAAGTTTCATTGAAACAAATACTTGTTGTTCAGTTGATTGAGTTGTTAGTATTCTGAATTACTAAAACTTTTTGTAGAGCTTGCTATCTCTTGAAATCTTTTTTTTTTGATTACAAAAATAACATGCTTGCAGAGATAAATGTTACGACAAGAATAAATGACCGATATATCTTTTCAGGAATGAGTTTTATGATATGTTTACCAGTAAATCCCCCTAAAAGAAGAAATGGGAGTAGAATTAAATTAAGTTGAAGCGTATCCCAGGAAAGCGTATTCCAATAGTATACATGTAATGGAATCTTCAGTGTATTTAATGTCAAATAGAAACAAGCTCCTGTAAATACGAAAGTTCTTTTAGGGAGTCTTAGCGTTATTAGATATAAGTTAAAAATAGGTCCTGCGGCATTGCCTATCATTGTTGCAAAACCTCCAGCAATCCCTACTGCATAAGAAAAGATCCCTTTGTTGAGCTCTAATTTACTTTGTGGTTGAATCTCTTTCCATAAAACAAGACATAGACAAACTAATACAGCAATCCCTATGGTATATTTAAACTGGATATCATTAATATGGTTGCCAAAAATTGCTGCTAGAATGATTCCTAGTATAGCCCAAGGGATGAAGTTCTTAATATAGTGCCAAGGGACTTTTTGTCGGTATGAAATGATTGCAAATAGATCTCCAAAAATGAGAAATGGCATTAAGATTGCCACTGAGACTTTGGCTCCATAAAGAAATGCTAGAATTGGAATGGTGACCATTGCAAATCCTTTTAATCCACTTTTGCTTAAACCTGTGATAAAAGCACATAAAGCCGTAAGTGCCCATATAGTCCACGATGTGTTAAGAGGGTTCAATATATTTTCCATGTGTGTGCAAAAGAACATAAAATAATATGTATTGCAAAAAATAGGTTCTAATTTCAATGAATTAGAACCTATTTTATCTATTAAAGATCTTGTTTCTTTAAGGTGTAGAGCCGATTAGAGTATAGATACCAAGGTAAGAGGGCATATGCTAGACCATCTTTTTCCATTTCTGTATCAGAATCTATCAGTTCGAGTTTATTCTCTTTATAAAGATATGTCTTTGCTGGTAGGTTTGGTTGATGTATTACAACTTTATTACCAGTACGATAGGCATGGTTTTGTCCAAATTGCATGATTGCACGACCTTTATCTTTAGGTAGAGTCGTCAAGTCATTGCCAATCATTGGATGATTACTTTCAATTCCTGCTAGTGATAGAACCGTTGGAACAATATCTACTTGACTCGAAAGAGTGTTTAAACGTTCTTTTGGAACATCAGGCCCTAGTATAAGTGCTGGAATATGGAATTTATGAACAGGAACAATAGCATCTCCATACGTTCTTGTATTATGGTCTGCAATGATCACAAAAATAGTGTTCTTAAAATATTCTTCCTTTTTTGCCATTTCAAAGAATCGACCTATAGCATGATCTGCATATTTCATTGCATTATGAACGGTTGCAGGATTCTCTTTGTCGTAAAGCTCAATGCTATTTTCAGGATATTCAAATGGTGCGTGATTTGATGTACTAAGCATTAGTGCAAAGAATGGCTTGTCTCCTTTTTGTTTGAAGACATCATTTGCTTTGATTACAAGATCTTCATCGCAAACTCCCCAAGCCCCTTTAAATTTTGGATTTGTAAAAGTAGGTTCGTCATATACATTTTGAATTCCGTTTCCTTTGAAGAATGTTTTCATATCATCAAAATTACTCATCCCTCCATAAACAAAATTGGTGTCGTACCCTAAGCTTTTCAGGAGTGCTGCTACTGTGAAGAAATTGTTCGTTGATTTGCCAAGTTTGACTACGCTTCTTCCTGGGGTTGGAAGAAATCCAGCAACAGTTCCCTCAATTCCTCTCACTGTACGAGTACCGGTAGAGTAAAGATTGGTTAATAAAAGTCCATCATTGCTTAGACTGTCAATATTTGGTGTTAGTGGGAGTCCACCTAAACACCCTACATATTCGGCTCCCAAGCTCTCTTGAAGAAAAATAACAACATTCTTTGGACGTTTGGTTTTTACTGAAGGAACTTGGTGATGAAAAAAAGGAATCTCGTTGTTAATCTCTTTCGTCCATTTTGCTTGACTTGTTTTTTCTATTCTTTTCATTACCTCTGTTATAGGCATTTTACCGTATCTTCTTGATGGGTCCTTTTCATCTTTCATCTTGAGGTATGCGCAGAAAACAGAGAATGTCGAGTTTAGACTTAGCTCATTAGCCATTTTACTAACATTGCTAAAGTAAGCTGTGCTAATGTTTGCTGGACGAGGAGAGATGCTTGAACGTGCTCCCATAAAAACTAAGCCACTCATGAGAGGAACTGCAAAAATACTCTTGCCTGTGGTAAATTGAGTATACTTGTCTATAATATGACTAAATATTTTTCTTGATATAAGTGCAACAACTGTAGTGAAAATGAACGTAAATAGAACACTCCAAGGGTTATTCCCAAGGACCGTTTGTGATACCTCTTTCATGTGATCAAGATATTCGATAAAAATGCGGTCTGGGCGTAAATCGTATTGTTCAATAAAAGCATAGGTTGACATTTCCATCATAAATACGATGGTTATAAACAATGTGAAATATAGTGTCCAGATTGCTTTTGTTTTGAGTATTATTTTTTTTGGGACACATATGAATATGAGAACGGGAAGGATTGAAAAATAACATATTGGGATTAAATCAATTCGTAATCCTAGCATGAATATTTTCCATGGTTCTGGTTCCATAGAGATACGGTCCCAATAAATGATCATATACACTAACCTAAATAGTGTTGTGATCAATAATGTTAGAAGACTCATTGTCAGAATCGGTGCTAGAGATTTTGACCTGAGAAGGATCTCTTCAATACGTTTAAACATGGTCGTTACTTGTTTGTTATATTTTAGGGGTTAAAGATGAATATAATTTTTTAAAAAATATGATAACACTATGCTAAATAAGGAGGTGTTGTATAATTATATGTTGTATTTTGTTAAAAATGAAAAATAAAAAGTGTAGGCAGAATTTAAATAATATTTTTGACTAAACGTTTGGTCAAAATAAGAATAATGCCAAGAACTGAAGAACAGAATAAGACAATAAGAGTCGAGAGAAAGCAGCAGATAATGGGTGCTGCAATGAGGTTATTTTCAGAAAAGAATCCTGCTGAAGTCTCAATTGCAACGATTGCAAAAGAGGCCGGTGTTTCGAAAGGTCTTATGTACTCATATTTTAAGAGCAAGGATGAATTAGAGTTGTCTATTATGAATAGTACGATTGATGAGATAATGGAGATCTTTCTTGTCTCAAATAAAGTGATTGAAGGACCTGATGATTTTACAAATCGCATTAATCGACTGTTCGATCATGTGATAAATAATGTCGCTACATGGAAAATTTATACTCAGTTGATTTTGCAATCTAAGATGAAAGAATTCTTAATGTCTCCAAAAATACAAGATGTGATGGGGTGGTATCAGGAGCAGCTTTTTAATTATTTGCAAAAACAGGGGTTTGAAGATCCAGCAAAAGAAATAATTATTGTTGGAGCCTTGATAGATGGGATAAGTATTCAATATGTTTCGGCTCCAGAATTTATAGATATAAATATAGTACGTAATCATATATTAGATGTGTATGCAAAGAAATATTAAAGCAGTATTGCTGTTTTTAATAATAGCAATAGGATGTATGAAGGCTTCTGCACAAGATGCAAAAGCGATTGTCAAAAAATCTTATGATTTGATGAGAGGGACTTCCAGTTATAGTGAGGCAACGATGGCTATTATTCGTCCAAAATACACTAGAACACTTCAGTTTAAATCATGGTCAAAAGGAACTGACTATTCATTGGTTTATGTAATGTCACCAGCCAAAGATAAAGGGCAAGTATCTTTGAAAAGAGATAATGAAATGTGGAATTGGATGCCGTCAATTAGGCGGATGATTAAGATTCCACCAAGTATGATGAATCAATCATGGATGGGGTCAGATCTAACAAATGATGATATCGTTAAGGAGTCGTCTATTGTGGATGATTATGATCATAAAATTATAGGTGAAGAGAGTGTTGGAGGTGAAGATTGTTGGGAAATAGAGTTGGTGCCACATGAGGATGCAGCTGTCGTTTGGGGTAAAATTGTTTCAATGATTAGTAAAAAGAATGGGTATACGCTTCAAAATAAGTATTATGATGAAGATGAGGAGTTAGTAAATTCTGAGAGCATGTCGAAGGTGAAAAAAGTTGGAGACAGAACAATTCCTACCTTTTACGAAGTGATTCCTGCGGATAAGCCTGGTCAAAAGACCACAATGAGTATGGATGTAATCCGATTTGGTGAGAAATTAAATGATAATTTCTTTAGTATTCAAAATGCCAAAAGAGTTAGGTAATTATGAGGAATGAAATAAGAATTGCATGGCGAAATCTTTGGCGTAACAAACGTCGAACATGGACCATGATTTCATCGATGTTCTTCGGAGTATTGATCTGTAGCTTTATGACAGGAATGCAGGAAGGAATGTACTCCTCTATGATTAATAATACTGTGGATAAATATCTTGGTTATTATCAAATACAAGAGGAGCATTATTGGGAAGACAAGACCATTAATAATTCGATGCCTTTTGATAATCAACTGCTTCAAAGTTGGTCTGTGTCAGGAACAACCTTTGTCCCGAAACTAGATACATATGCTCTAGTGGCATTTGAAGAAAAGTCTAGACCAGTTTTGGTGAAAGGGATAGATGTGATTAAAGAGATTCAGATGAGTCATTTTGATGCCCAACTGAAAGAAGGAGAGATGCTTAATGCTAAAGATCAATCTGTGATTATTGGATCTGCACTTGCAAAGTATTTACATGTTTCTTTGGGAGATTCACTGGTTTTTTTAGGACAAGGATACCATGGGCAATCTGCTACTGCACTCCTTCCAATAAAGGGAATTGTTAAAGACCCAATTCCTTCTGTAGACAAACGGTTGGTATATATGCCTATGGCTACAGCCCAAGAGTTTTTAAGTGTTACGAATAGAGTTTCATCAGTTGCAGTATTAAAGAAAGATAGCGTTGATGGTGTTCTTCTAAAGGATGAATTACGATCTAAAATTCCAAACTCACTCGTTGTGAAAAAATGGAATGAATTACAGCCTGAACTAATTCAACAGATTGAAGGTGATCGTGTTGGTGGTGATGTATTTAAAATTATTCTTTTTATTGTAATTGGTTTTGGTCTTTTAGGTACTGTAACTATGATGGTTGCGGAAAGAAAACGTGAACTAGGCATTATGCTTGCTGTTGGTATGGCGAGAAAGAAACTTGCTCGGATATTAATATATGAAAGTTTTATAATGACATTCATTGGAGTCTCAATAGGTACTTTCATTTCGTATATTATCCTCTCATATTTTGTGCAAAATCCAATTCCACTTACTGGTGAAATGCGTGTTATGCTATTAGAAATGGGATGGGAACCTGTAATGAATTTTTCTAATGATATTTTGATGTTAGTAAAGCAAGGAGTTGTTCTTGTTGTGATGATGGTATTTATTTCAATTTATCCATGGGTTAGTGTAATGAGATTGAAAGAAAATTTGGCTGTACGTGAATAATAAGCAAGGAATGATGAAAAAAAAGATTTCACAATTAATATCTATTTCGTGGCGCAATATATGGCGAAATAAGGTTCGTAGTGGAGTGGTAATTGCGGCAGTAGCTATTGGAATGTTTGCTGCAATATATGCATCAGCATTAGCTACAGGAATGATAAAAGATAAGGTTAAAGAAGGGGTTGAAGTAGAAACTTCTTTTATTCAAATTCATGCACAGCAGTTTCGTGAAGATTTAGACCCGAGCTTGACCATGCATTGGAGTGATCAACGTCAAAAGAGTCTCTTTGATATTGATGGAGTGGACGGTGTGTCTCCTAGATATAAGATGACAGCTATGGCCTCTACAGCGGAGACTGGAAGAGGCGTTGAGGTGTTGGCTGTTGATCCTGTCCTGGAGTCTAATACTACCACGATTGCTTCTATGGTGTCAGATGGAACATGGCTTGATGGAAGTAAAAAAAGAAACAGGATTGTTATTGGAAAGAAATTGGCTGAGAAATTGAAAGTGAGACTAAAGTCAAAGGTGATTCTCTCTTTTCAAAACCAGAAAGGAGATATCGTTGGAGCTGCATTTCGTGTTGTAGGTATCTACAATACAACAGATAGTCGTTTCGAAGAACAATTTGTATATGTTAAGGATCTCGATATTCGACGGATCGCCTCATTGGATGCTAATAATATTCATGAGGTAGCAATTCATATTGACAATCCAGAGAAACTAGATGAAATTTCTTCTGAAGTGACCCAACTTTTTGCAAAAGAGGAGGTTTTAACTTGGAAGAAGATATCTCCTGAATTAGGGTATTCGATGGAAGTGTCATCGTTTTACATGCTCATTTTTGTTATTGTCGTATTAATCTCTTTGGGATTTGGAATCGTTAATACTATGATGATGGTGGTACTAGAACGCGTTCGTGAGTTTGGAATATTGATGGCTATCGGAATGCAGAGAGCAAAAATATTTTGGATGGTCATCTTAGAATCCGTATGGCTCTGTCTTATTGGAGGTGTTACAGGAATCGTGTTATCTCTAGTTGCAATTTTAGCTTCGCAAGATGGTATTGATATTTCATCTAAGGCGGAAGGTTTTGAAGCAATGGGATATAGTACAATATTAAGACCTTATATCGATATTTCTGAGTTGGGACTTATTGTTGTCTTAGTAATCCTTACAGGAATCTTCGCTGCAATTGTACCAGCAAAAAAAGCATTAAAGAATAATCCTTGTGAATCAATTCGAACTATTTAATTTATCGTTATGTCTGTAATTGAAACGAAAGAACTATATAAAATATATCATGACGGAGAGTCTGAAATTCGTGCCGTCGATGGCGTTAATATCTCAATCACCAAAGGCGAATTTACTGCAATTGTTGGACCATCAGGATCGGGTAAGACAACACTCTTAAACCTTATTGGAGGATTAGATTATCCAACGAAAGGGGAGGTCCTAGTGAAGGATAATGATCTTGGTAAGATGAGTGACAAAGAGCGTATATATTTTAGATTGAACCATATTGGCTTTGTTTTTCAAGCGTATAATCTAATTCCTGTATTAAGTGCGGAAGAGAATGTTGGTTTTGTGATGGAGTTACAAGGTAAATCTGCAAAAGAAAGACATCAAAGGGCAGTCTCTCTTTTGAAAGAGGTTGGGTTAGAAGGACGTGAGAATAATCGACCTAGTAAATTATCTGGTGGACAACAGCAAAGAGTGGCTGTGGCACGTGCTTTAGCATCCAAGCCATCGTTTGTTCTAGCCGACGAGCCGACAGCAAATCTTGATTCTCATGCTACATCATCACTACTATCAACGATGGAAAAGTTAAATGAAAAGGAAGGTATGACCTTTGTGTTTTCGACGCATGATCCACGAGTAATGAAACGAGCTAGACGTATTATTGAAATCGAAGATGGAAAAATTATCCGTGATTACACCAAAGAGGTAGAAGATCAATGATTCGATTACGTATGAATATAATAAAAAAAATATCCATGATCGGGATACTTATCTTGTGCCTTACTTCGGTGAGTGCGCAAGATAAGAAATGTCAAATGTCTGGTTATGTGAAAAATATGGAGGGTGTCTTCTTTCTTGGTTCCTCCATGGAGGAACAACTGGGGACTAATATGATGGACTATAACCTTACGCATCAAAGGCTTAACTTTGATTATTTTTTCACTTCAGATTTACTCTTTACAGTACAAATGAGGAATCGATTTTATGTGGGAGGTATGGTTCGAGATATTCCATTTTTTGCAGATTATACCGCATATGATAATGGCAAGGTGGATATGTCATGGAATATAGCAACTGGAGATAATTGGTTTTTGAATACCAATATAGATCGTCTATATATCGATTATACATATCAGTCATGGAATTTAACAGTTGGTAGGCAGAGAATCAATTGGGGGATAAATTTTGTTTGGAATCCTAATGATCTATTTAATACATACAACTATCTCGATTTTGATTATGAAGAGAGACCTGGTGCTGATGCGGTAAAGTTAACTAGATACTTTGGCTATACAGCCTCTCTTGAGGTGGCGTATAAAATGGCTGATGAAATGATTTATAGAACTTTTGCAGCGTCCTATCGTTTCAACCTGAAGGGGTATGATATCCAGATTATAGGAGGTTGGAAAGGTTATGATCTTGTGTTGGGGACTGGCTGGACTGGTAATATCAAAGGAGCCGGTTTTAGAGGAGAGATGTCATATTTCCATCCAATGACAGGATATAAAGATGATTCTAAGGAAGCTTTGGTCACTTCTTTATCATTAGACTATACCTTTCCAAAAGGGCTCTATCTTCAAACAAGTTTCCTGTTTAATAGCTTAGGTACAACAGGTGATATCGACCAAGAAAATTTGTTGTATGTTGATGCGAATTTATCTGCAAAGAATTTGTCTTTAGGAAAATATGAGGGCTTTGTGCAAGCGAGCTATCAGTTGTCGCCAATAACCTATATTTCAGGTTCAGTCATTACAAACCTTTCTGACGGATCTGGATATTGTGGTCCCAGTGTTACCTTCTCTATTCTTGATAACCTTGATCTGATGACAATGGGGCAAGTGTTCTGGGGAAAAAGCCTTTCTGAATATGGCAATCAGCCTAATAGTGCATATATCCGATTAAAATATAGCTTTTAAATAAAAAGAGGCCATCTCAATGAGATAGCCTCTTATGATAAGAATCCATAAGGATTTTTCTTATTCTGCTGAAATAGCTTCTACAGGACAAACCTCTGCACATGAACCACAATCAGTACAAAGATCAGCATCAATTTTATAGATATCACCTTCAGCAATAGCTTCTACTGGACACTCATCGATACAAGTTCCACAAGCAATACAGTCTTCAGAAATAACGTAAGCCATAATTTTTAAAATATTAGATTTTCTCAATAAAACGTAAAGCAAATTTATGAAACATTTGGCTTCGTTCTACCTCTAGGGGTATAGTAAAATAGCTTATAATGCTTATTTGTATTCATTCAAATTTAGATTCACACCTTTGGGTCTTTTGTGTGGTGATCTATCTTTCTGTGAATGAGTAAAATTAGTGTGATTTTATCTTTGAATAGATGATAACTCTTTTTATTGATGATCTTCGTTGACCTTGTTTGCCACAGATCTTCTATCCTAAACTAAAGAACAGATTTCTATATCCAAATGAAATGTTAGGACATAGATGCAATAGTGTAACGATTCATCTGCCTGTGTTCAGACCTTCATATTGAGTGTATTATGTGATAGCAATGTTTAGGGGTATCATTGTAATCGATTTATACTTGAACGAGTACGAGTAATTTTGACTGTAATGTTTACGTCCTTTCTAGATATATTTATCTTATTGGACAATGTTAAATGATGAAAACTAGTGTATTGTAATGAAATTTCTTTTTATCATTATCATAACGAACCAATAAAACTGCAAATACAATGAGAAGGATTAGAGGGATGCTAATTTTGTTAACATACATTTGTTGCTGCTTTTTCTGTGAGGGGAGGTCTGAGGAACTAAGTTGCTCTAAGACACCTTTTGGAATAACTCCTGAAGGAGGTGAGGTGTATGCATATTGTCTCAAGAGTAAGAGTATGGAAGTTACGATAATAAATTATGGAGCTTCTGTGCAGCGAATAAGAGTCGATGATAGGTGTGGGAAGAGACGGGATGTTGTTCTTGGTCATCGTAGCCTCGATGGATATCTATCAAAGAAAGGGTATTTTGGCTGTGTCGTTGGTCGTTATGCCAATCGAATAGAAGGAGGTTCTTTTGTTTTAAATGGGAAAAATTATCAACTTTCAAAGAATAACAGTGGAAATACTCTTCATGGAGGGAATCAGGGGTTGAGTCATAAATTATGGAGAGGGACTATGTTTGAGACAAAAGATAGCATAGGAGTAGTCCTTAAATATACAAGTCCACATTTAGATGAAGGATTTCCCGGAGAGTTGAAATGTCAAGTTGTCTATTCATTAAAAAAGAAAAACTGTCTTTCGATAGCTTATCATGTTACTTCTGATAGACCGACTGTTGTAAATTTAACTAATCATACATATTTTAATCTATATGATGGAGGTTGTACGAATATATGGCAACACAAATTAAAAATATTTGCTTCCAAGTATACTCCTGTTGATGAAAATATGATACCAACAGGGCATATAAAGAGTATTTATGAATCCCCATTTGATTTTAGTAAACTCTCGCTAATGGGTGAAATGTTTGACTTAACAAACAACCAAATAAAGATCGCGAAAGGATATGATCATAATTATGTTTTATGTCGAGAGAAAGCCAAGCATGATAAACTAATGTTAGCAACAATTCTACAAGAGGATAGGTCTGGAATTACTTTACAGGTATACACAACAGAACCCGGAGTACAAATATATACTGCAAACTATTTAGATGGTACGATTTTGAATTGGGATGGAGGTTATTATCCGCAATATGCAGGAGTAACCTTTGAAACACAACATTTTGCAAATAGTCCGAACATTCCTTCTTTCCCATCTACAACTATTACTCCCGATCAACCATTTAAAAGTGTTACTCAATGGCGGTTTTTTATGGACTAATTATGAATGTGGTTTTTTATATGTTTATGACTATATTGAAACAATATTAACATAAAGAGACAGTGGTGTTATATGAAGTCTCTTTATAATAACTGTATTTAAACACACATTGAGAATGAAATAGATGTATTAACAAGAACAATTTATTGTCGACACTTCTACTAAAATAGATTACAAAGGAGGAGATGATGCTACTTTTGTAGTCTCTGAATTTGCTAAGTTTATAACCAAAGCCACAGGATATGAACTCAATGTCTCCAAATTTGACAAAGACAACAGTAATGGATGAGATTTTTATCAACAAGCCCAGTGTGACTTTATTAAAAATAGATAGTAATTTAAACTTGTATTCTGAATTGATTCAATCGGTTTAATTTGTTTTCTTTGTCGGTAGATTAACTAAATAAAACATCCAACTAATGAAAAAGCAACCTGTGTTTTTAATGATGTTGTATATTCTTTCTATCCTAAGTTGTAAACAAGACTTCACTTTTAAGAAAGGGGACCAAAATATATCTTTATGGTATAATAAACCAGCATCAGTTTTTGAAGAAAGTTTACTTATAGGAAATGGACAGATTGGTGCAACTATCTTTGGAGGTGTGGAAAAAGATAAGATTTACCTCAATGATGCTACCCTTTGGTGTGGTGAACCTAGAACTGGTTATGATACTATCACTGCATATAAAGCGATCCCTAAGATTAGAAGAGTCCTGCAAAATGAAGATTATGAGTTAGGAGATAGATTAAATCGTCGCTTTCAAGGACACTTCAGTGCTTCATATGCTCCTGTTGGGACATTATTTTTTGACTTTCTAAATCAAAGTGACTATCAGAACTATTATAGAGAGCTTAATATTGTTGATGCTATTTCGAGGGTTTATTATGAGGTCGATGGTGTGAAATTTCAAAGAGATTATTTTATTTCTTATCCAGATCAGATGATGATCGTACGTTTAAAAACAAATAGAAGTGAAGCTCTAAATTTTGATGTTCATTTTGATAGTCCTCTTCGTTATCGAACAACTGCAGAATATGGTAATATTGTTGTGGATGGTTATGCACCGTATTATGCTGCTCCTGTATATCGTAAAAAAGAGAAGAATCCGATTCGTTTTGATCCCAACAGAGGGATTCATTTTGCTACTATATTGAATGTGCATGAGTGTGATGGGGCAGTTCAAGTAAATGATACGATTCTTACTGTTCGGAATGCATCCAATGCAGAACTGAGAATATCTATTGCAACAAGCTTTAACGGATATGATAAAGATCCTGTACTAGAGGGTAAACCTTACAAAGAGAATGCAGTAAAGAAATTGCAGGAAGCAAAAAATAGGGGTTACTGTGAGATTAAGAAAGATCATATTACCGACTTTAGCTCATATATGAAAAGAGTGTCTCTTTCTCTTGGAGATACTTCTGTGCCAAATAAGCCAACTGACATTAGATTAAAAGATTATGCAAAGGGGGCAGTCGACCCAAGTTTAGAAACTTTATATTTTCAGTTTGGGCGTTATTTGATGATCTCTAGTTCTAGAACTCCAGATGTACCAGCTAACCTTCAAGGGATCTGGAATCATATGATTAGACCCCCCTGGAGCTGTAATTACACCTTAAATATCAATACGGAAGAGAATTATTGGTTAGCAGAAACAGGGAATTTGTCAGAGTTTCATCGTCCTTTATTATCTTTTATAAAAAATCTCTCAGAAAATGGAGGTTTGACAGCAAAACGATTTTATGGTGTAAAGGAAGGCTGGACTTCTTCTCACAATTCAGATATTTGGGCAATAACCAATGCTGTTGGTGATTTTGGAGATGGAGATCCAAGGTGGGCATCTTGGAATATGAGTGGACCATGGTTAGCGACTCATCTTTGGAATCATTTTGAATATAGTCAAGATCTAAACTATTTAGAAACAGAAGCTTATCCACTTATGAAGGGTTCTGCATTATTTTGTTTAAACTGGATGGTTAAGGATAAGAATGGTTATTGGATCACTTCTCCTTCAACTTCGCCAGAGAATGTTTATATAACAGATAAAGGGTACACTGGTGGAACACTCTATGGGGCAACAGCCGATCTAGCAATAATTAGAGAGTGTTTAATCCAAACACGTCAAGCTGCAAAAATGTTAAGTGTTGATAAGGATCTTCAAGAAAATATTACATCTGTTTTAGACGATATTTATCTTTATCAAGTTGGGAATGATGGAAGTTTACAAGAGTGGTATCATGATTGGAAAGATCAAAATCCGTTACATCGACATCAGTCACATCTATTTGGATTATTCCCAGGAAACCATGTCACTGTTGATACAACACCAAAGATTGCAGATGCTTGTGCAAAGGCTTTAGATATAAAAGGAGATGAAACTACAGGTTGGTCTAAGGGCTGGAGATTAAACTTATGGGCAAGATTGCATGATGGAGAGAGGGCATATAAAATGTATCGTGAGTTACTAATGTATACAAATCCTGATAGCAATAATAAGGGTGGGACTTATCCAAACCTATTAGATGCTCACCCTCCATTTCAGATTGATGGGAACTTTGGTGGCGCGGCTGGTGTAATTGAGATGTTAATGCAGTCAAATGAACAACGGATTATTTTATTGCCAGCCTTACCAAAAGCATGGAAGAAGGGTACTGTAAGTGGCATCTGTGCTAGAAGTGGTATTACCATCGGGATGTCTTGGGAAGGTGGTAAGATTAGTTCTCTGAAAGTTGTATCTAAGATAGACCAGAAGAAAATTTTTGTGTTCAATGATGAGCAAAAAGAAGTGTTTTTAAGAAAGTCAGAACCTGTAACTATTTTGTAGAGGTTTGAATTTAAATAAGGGTAGGGATAAACATTATCTACCCTTATTTAATGAATTAACTACTTTATTGGAAGTGTAATTATATATGATTTATCTCCTTTTTTTACCGAAGTCAGAAGTGTTTTTGGTTTCCCATTTTCAATAAAAACGAAAGGTCGTTCCATCCTTTCAGGTTGTTCTGGTGCTCCTAACGTTGTGATTTCGTTCTTTTTTAAAACAATTTCATGGTTTGATTTCTTCCAATTTTTACCATCACTAGAAACAACTAATCCAAGGTAGCTGTGAGCATGAAATATTCCATAGAAAAGTTCTCGCTTCTGATCATACCATAAAGACATATCTTCGGTGTCTTGGTTGTTAATAACAGGTTGTTTTTGCATTACAAATGGTCCAGCAGGATTGTCTGAAATTGCAATTGCTTGATTACGTATGAATCGCTTTTCATTTGGTTTGTCACCTTTAACGATTAGGTAGTATTTGCCATCCTTCCCTTGCGCAATTGCAGGATTCACTGTTAATGTTGTTATGGGATCCGTAGGTTCAATTATAGGACTGTCAAATCTCTTCCATGGGCCATTGATACTAGAGGACACTGCTACCCCTGTTCTTTGACTTTCACGTAGCAGTTTTCTTAAAGGACAGTCTTGAGGTCTTTTACCATTTGTAGCTAGTAATATTTTTTTTGTATACTTGGTGTCACCAGCATTGGTCGAGATGTAGTAAAGATAATATTTCCCATCGAAATATTTAATCTTTGGATTATGAGCGGTAATTGCATCCCAGTATCCTTTGCCTCGCCCTTTCAGAACAGTTTCTTTGTATTTCCAAGGACCACTTGGAGATGAAGACGTTGCATGTGCAACCTCTGATGATGTTAGCCAACCGTAAAAATTATTCTTCCATCTTGAGTAAAATAGGTGATAGACATTGTCTTCTCCCTTGATGATTGATCCCCCCCAATTATAATATTTAGGGGTTTGGAAGATATTGTTTTCAGATATTTCACCAATCCTATTGTATAGATTGAGATTATCTGCGGTCGTATTTTGAGCTTTGGATGAGAAGCTTAAAATAGTAAGAATCTGGACCATATAAATGGACAATAAAAGTTTCGTCATAATAAGTTGTATGTTAGTACATTTTAATTCTTAGCAATATAGTAAATTATATAATAATACATTGGTTCAGAGTATACACGGAAGACTAATGTGATTGCTTATTTACTCTGATATTTTCATACCTTTGTTGTTTTGTTTATACTTTAATAAAGGCTATATAAATAATATGGATCAAAGTAGTTTGTTTTGGCTTTCTTTATTGGTGATATCAACAATCGGTTGTGGTATCACTTTGTATCTTTTGTCAAAAATATATATTCAACAGAACAGATATTTACCACTCATTTTACTTGTAATCGTACTTTTTGTAGATATAATGATTCAATGTGCTGTCAAAATATCTCCATCAAGTTTCGTGCATTTACTTTATGTCGCAGAACCTTTAACCATGTTGCATGGAGCATTAATCTTTATCTACACAAGAGGCTATACTCAAAAACATTTCAAGTTTGATAAGGTGGATTTAATCTTATTTATCCCATTTATATTATCTATTTTATCATATCTTCCTTATTATCTATTGTCTTCAAATGAAAAATTACTTGATCTAGACATTTTTGGTAGTTTTGAGGCTGATGTTGGAGATAGTTTATGGGAATGGAATTTTGAAATTTTTCTCAATTCGACTTATCTTATTGCTGCGTTGTTCCAGATTCGGAAATATAACTTTCATTTGAAAGAGTCTCTTTCAAATATTCAGAAAGTTGATCTTCATTTGACTAAATATGTTATCTATAGTGGTCTTATAGTATTTGGGATACAATTTATTTTTGTCTATTTGACCTTTTGGGGATTTCCTTATCCGAGAGTGTTATTTAAGATATTGTATTTATCTAATTTACTTGTATTTATCGCAATTTGTTATGATGCGGTTACCACTCATAAATATTGGAGTACAATCATTAAGGATATAAATATTGGGGCTGATGTTATAGTTGAAGTTAGTGGGCAGGTGGTTAAGTATGCAAAATCTACGTTAGATGTTGAGGCATCTGAAAAGCTCAAGTTTAATTTACAGCTTTATATGTATGAAGATAAACCATATCTGACGACGCAACTTAGAATCAAAGATCTTTCTGATCTATTAGGAGTTCCGTTGCATCATTTGTCTCAAGTTATTAATGAGCATTTCCATAAAAACTTTTATGAGTTTATAAATAGTTATAGAGTGGCAGAAGCAAAGCTGCTATTAAGCGATTCTATGTATTCAAATTACACACTCTCAGCAATTGGATATGAAGTTGGTTTTAATTCAAAATCTGCTTTTTACAATGCCTTTAAGAAAAATACCGGTATTACACCTTTGGAGTATAAGAGGCAGATGAATCATTGATTCGGGGTTTTGTCCTATAGGTTAGGACTCTTGTGGTAGTTCCTGTTTTTCCTTTCCTATATGTTGAGACATTTAATTCAATATGTTGTCATACGTTTGTCAGATCATTAAAACTGTATGTTATGAGTTATATGTATTCATTATTGCTACTTTTTATTATTGGAGCATCTCAAATCTGTAAAGCGAAGAATCCCAATTCATCAGATGGTCAAACTTTCGATGTCATTGTTGTAGGGGGTGGATTTAGTGGTCTGTTTGCATCCTATTTTTTGGAGCATAAAAATGTTATTGTACTAGAAAAAGAAGAAGAAGCTGGGGGAAGATGTCTGACCGGTAAATGGAATGGTTTTTACTATCCCAAAGGGACGGAGTATATAGGGAAACCTGAAAGATATATGAGAAGAATCTTTAGGGATCTAGATGTCGAGGTCAAGATGATACCTGCACCTACAGATGGTGTCGCTTATGGTGGAAAGTTTTATTTTGGAAATCAGCTTTTAGACTATATGACAGAAGATGAACGTGAGAAATATCTTGATTTAATGAGAGAGTTGAAAGAACTTGATCACAAAGCAATTGAGAGTGGAGTGTGGAATGATATACAAAAACTAAATCAATATGATTATTTGGATAAAATTTCTGTCAATGAGTGGATGTTGACAAAGGGTTATCCATCTATTGTTCGACAATTTGTAGACGTTGAAAATAGAGGACTGTTTGGAACGAATAATGCAAACTATTCCATGTTGTTTAATATCCCTGAGATGACATTTAATTTACCAGATGCGATTTCGTATGATGAAAGTGAGGTTTATTCTTTTGAAAATGGGATGTATAGTATTATTGATTCTCTCAAGGCACTTTTAAAAGGTCGATTGATTACAGGAGCCAAGGTTACTAATGTAGATGTTGGAAATGATAATATTGTTACAGTTACTTATTTAAAAGAAGGTAAGTCAATTAAGATAAAAGCGAAATCAGTCATCATGGCTACTCCAGCTCCAATCACAGCTGAAATTTTAGGCAATAGTGTTTCTGAAAAAGCTCAAGATATTCTAAAGAGTATAGATTATACGAATTATATCACCGTGAGTTTTTTTACGAAACAACGTATGTTGCATCAAACGTGGTCAGTATCTTGTATCGATATGGATGAGGTGGTAACCCTCTATGATGCAATCCGTCCACAAGTCCCGAATGATTATAAAGGTAAAGCTATTTTATCGGCTTATTTAGCTCCTAAAGATATTAATGATTCTACCTTTATAATGAGAACGGATGAGGAAATTTTAGAGAGAACCTACTCATCGTTAAATAAATATTTTTCCTCGTT
This sequence comes from Prolixibacteraceae bacterium, assembly GCA_028377305.1. Classification (GTDB taxonomy): domain Bacteria; phylum Bacteroidota; class Bacteroidia; order Bacteroidales; family Prolixibacteraceae; genus Halosquirtibacter. Next base: position 23,044 of record JAONJW010000033.1, read on the forward strand.
TAAGAATGAAGTGATTGGTTATGATATCACAAGATTTCCTTATGCCTTTCCTGTCTTTGCTCCTGGGTATTTAAAAAAACTACAATATCTTAAATTAAACAAATCGTTAAAAGGACCAGTTTTTTTGGCTGGGGATTATATGGTGTATGCCACTGTTGATGGAGCACTCATTAGTGCTGAACATGCATCAGATATGGTATTACGTTTCTTAAGTAAGCCATAACTGTTGTTGAGAATTTAATTGTTAGTATTCTATAATTTGTAGTTTATGTCCATATTAATTGTGAGAAATCGTTTGCTGCGAGAATACTGCTACCATTCTAATTCAATAGAAAAGCTCTAAATTATCATTTCAAAATACATTCAATTACTTTTATTTTGTCTTCGTATTTATCCTAGTAAGCCAATTTAATTGGCTTACTAGAGTTGACATTAGATTAAAATTGAACAGTCGAAGTTAACCCCAACGCTACAATGTCTTCAAAGAGTCCTATCGGTTCCTTGTGATCTGAGGCTAGGTCTATTGGCGAGAAAATTATGCTCTTATTTTTTTTATACAATACTCCAACAATGAATGATTCCGAATCTTCTCCTATATGGGTTTCTTTTTTAATGTTCTTTTGACAATATATTTTATCTGGATTATTGGTGTTACCGTTGTAAACGCGATAATCAAAATGTGAAATTCGAGATAAACTTTGTTCCGTATAATTCACAGATGCAATGATAAGTCTATGTCCCTCAGGGATGAGTTCTGTTTTAAACAAAATCCATTCATTGTCTTGATGATCATTGCCATTCATGTCACCACTCATATTGTCTTGGCTAAGTTCCCCCCAGTCACTATTGTTTGTGTCAATATTTAGAGTTGAAACAAGGTGTCCTGAACTATCAATTTGGTAACAGATAATATCTAGATCAACAGGAATACTATATGTCGAATTGAACCACCCTAACTCTTGTATCGCTCCCCAGTTTATACCGATAAAGAAATGTTCGTCTTTAATCTCAATATTCATATTTAAATCGCTTCTAATTGTTGGTTTAATAAACAAAAAACGCCACCATCTTGTATGAGTATTTCTCTAATCGGTTCTATATCCTCATGATTAATACAATGCGCATGTGTAGCAAAATTTCGGATTCTTCTAAAATTAACATATTCCAACATTTCATTGACCTCTTTTAGGGGACCTTGCATGTCCTTCATGAAATATAGAATATCATACAATTTGTAGGTTTGTGTTCCATGCTGAAGTTTGTCTTTAAAAAAATCAAGACAAAAATATTCATATGAATCAAAAATTTTGTGCAACTCAATCTCTATTGCTTTCGAGTAGCTTATTATCATTGTGCTAAAATCTAAGAAAGAGTTCTGGTTCTTATCATAGAAATGTTCCGCAGTGGCAATCGTTTGAATTGTCTCGTCTGAGAATTTACAATGTTTGTTCTTCAAACTCAGTAGTCGATTTTCAATAGGAAATGGGCATATTGAAAATTGAATGAATTGTTTTTGAGCAAGTTTTAACTTTAATTCACAAGTTTCAATAAATGAAGAGATATGATCTCTTATAGAAGAGTTTCCATCTAATTCATTTTTTATAATTTTTGCTCTATCACCAATATTTTGCATTCTACCTATTCCAAGCATTAGGTTACTAAAACAAACTTCATATTGTAGTTCAGGTTGAAAAGTATTCATAATGTGCTCAAAATTATTTAACTCATGAGACAACTGATCAATAAGGCAAAAGATTTTCTTCTTCTGTTTTTTTTCGAGAGGCTTAAATCCTTCATACGATTCAATATCAACAATCTTAAATGGCTCCTTTGGTATGTTACGAATGAATTCAGAACTTTCACCGTAAGACACTAGATGAAGAATCTTCGAGGCTCGAGTCATTCCAACATACAACAGGCGTAGATCTTGTTCTCTTTTTTGTGGATCATTGGATGATACTGGGATTGTGTCGTTGTTAAGATGACTTAGTATTACGATTTGACTTTCTAGCCCTTTTGTGCAATTAATGGTCATAACTCTGACCAAGTTACTCTCAAAATCATTTTGATTGCTATTAAATAGAGCACATCTAATTCCAGATTGCGTTAGTTTCTGTACTAAATACTTTGCATCTTGGTTTGTTCTTGTCGCAACGATAATATCATTTAGGTTGAAGTTGTGCTCTGCATTTTTTATAGCATCAATTATGTATTGATCATGTTGTTCAATCTTCTGACATTCCACCAAGAAGGGCTTAATCCCTCCTTTATTAATAAGAACTGGTTCGATCTCTTGGTGATAATTATTATGATGGATTAGTGCCTGTGCCGCTTCTTGTATTTCAAGAGTTGTCCGATAATTGTGTTTGAGTATACGGCTTCTGTTTCCAATGATGTCTATCCCAAGACTATTAAAACCATGACCATTCCCCAGCCAAGAACCATCATATATGCTTTGAGAATTATCATAAAGAAAGGTTGCACTTGCTCCTTTATCTTCTGTAATAAAGAATTTTAAGAAATCTAATCGTGCCCTGTCAAGATCTTGACACTCATCAATAACGATATGTTTGTATTTTCGTGGAGGATGTGTGGAGACCTCTCGAATTGCTAATAATCGCATCACGTGAAAGTCAATCTCTCCTTCTAAAATTAGATTGTTATTATAGGTTCGACGTAGCTCAAAGATGGCTTTTCTGACAATTGATTTTTTTGGAAGTAACTGTCTTGTAAATTCATTCTTATTTCGTCCTTTACGGTTAAAAATCTGATATGTCTTTTCGTTTTCAATTCGACAGCTATTGATGAAATTAATTTCTTGTTGTAAGAATCGGCGGTTCTGAAATAGGATCTTGCAGTCAGGATATTTATCTTGTATTTCACTTAATGAGCCTTGAAATATTTGATTAACTCGATCATATGCTGAAAGATTAATGGGTAGATTCTTGTAGTATTTATGATTCGCCTTCCTCTCTTTGAATTTTATATAATATCGATATACGAGTTTATCTATATTAATGATGTCAATTTCTTTTTTCTTGTCAAGAAAGAGATTGTAGTTACCTTTTTTTCTCTGATTAAATGTAGCTTCTTTTTTTTGAAGGTATGTCAAATAACCTGTCAATACTTTATGAAAAGTTACTACCAATATTTTGTCCTCTAGCCCACATTTTTCTTTTAAGAAATGAATACGATGTAAACCAACTGTAGTTTTACCACTACCAGCAACTCCTTTGATTGCAAATGGACCTTCTAATGGGAATTGAGCAAGTGATTCTTGTTCTTTTGAAAGTGTTATCTTTTTCATCGAAAAAAAGGCTTGATTTTATGTCGTATATAAATTTAAGCTTTGTAAAAGTACTTATTGCCAATAATACCTCTGTCTAAAAGTAGTAAAAACAAGTAAATGATATGTGTTTTGTAATTGGAATTATGTCATATTTATCTTAATGTAGCTTTTATTGATTCTTTAATGTGTGTAAGTGCGTATTATTTGATGTGCGAATCAAACAAAACGGTCTTTGTGTTGTCATTTATATAAAAACCATAAACGAATATAATGATGAAGACATTATTATCACAAAGTAATTCAAGGTCGATAACACTTTCAGGTGATGATTTACATATAAAGAGAGTTGAAATACTTCGTTATTTTAAGGATGCAGTAAAAATAGAAGAGCAGTTATATTCCGGAATTAAAGATTCTCTTGGTTTCTATAAAAGAGCTGATCCATTAAGACATCCGTTAATATTTTATATTGGACATACTGCATGTTTTTATGTGAATAAATTTATTGCTGCTGGAATTATTTCAGAAAGAATTAATTCTGTTTTTGAGTCAATATTTGCAATTGGAGTAGATGAAATGTCTTGGGATGATCTTGATTCTAATCATTATGATTGGCCTCCAATTGGCGAGGTTCTGGAATATAGGATAAAAGTGATTAATATGGTGGAGGACACTATTCTTCGAACTGACTTCCGTTTGCCTATTGAATGGAATTCAAAAATGTGGGTTGTTTTGATGGGAATTGAACATATGAGGATTCATATAGAAACGTCATCAGTCTTGATTCGTCAGTTGCCTCTGCAGTACCTTGATCCTATTCAACTTTGGAAAATAGCTCCGACTTTAGGTTTTCCTCCCTCAAATAAAATGGTCGATATTTTAGGAGGAGAAATCGTATTAGGGAAACCGAGATCTTATGATACTTATGGATGGGATAATGAATATGGATCAATGAATCTGTTCATTGATCCATTTCAAGTTTCAAAGTATTTGTGTTCGAATGCTGAATTTTTATCTTTTGTTCTTGACCATGGTTATAGTAATAAGAATTATTGGACAGATGAGGGGTGGGAATGGGTTAAATATGAGCAATGTAATGCTCCTCGATTTTGGTTATTAAAACAGAACAAGTGGATATTGCGGTTGGTGTTTGAAGAGATAGAAATGCCATGGGATTGGCCTGTTGAAGTCAATTGTTTGGAGGCAATGGCCTTTTGTAGGTGGAAGAGTTTGAAAGAGAGTGAAAACTATTCCCTCCCTACTGAGGCTGAATGGGAGCAAATGTCTCGAATGACTAGAGTAAAGGACTCTTTCGAGTGGTTAGATACCCCGGGGAATATATGTTTAGAACATTTTCAGTCACCTTGTCCAATACATATGTATGAGTTTAATGAAATTTTTGATGTGATCGGTAATGTTTGGCAGTGGACGCGTAGTTGTATCCATGGTTATCAAGGTTTCAGTGTTCATCCTGTTTATGACGATTTCTCAGTGCCTACATTTGACAATAAACACAATTTAATAAAAGGTGGTTCTTGGATTTCAACTGGCAATGAAACATCAAGATATGCTAGATATGCCTTTCGTCGACATTTTTATCAACATGCTGGATTCAGATATGTTTTGTCTTGTAATTCATCAGGAGTAAAAGAATCTAATAAGGTTGATTAAATTTGCAAGGAGTAATTTAATTCTTCGTAGTCTGTGTTTTATGTGTTTGCATTATGACTAAAGGTAAACAAAGGTAAGAGTGAGACAAAGAGTCTAAACTGACAGTAGTTCAACTCAAGTTGGAGAAGAGCATTGGTTATAGCTATATGATTCGTCGTTGAGTTCGACAGTTTAGGAAGTATAAGGATAATAGTTTTCGCGGAAATGGCAATATTGTCGTAATGCTTTCTTGTTTGCTTTATCATGATGTAAAGATAAGGAGCTGAACTTAATATCCGATCAAATGTCGTATATCCAGTAGACTTGGTCAGGGTTTGGTCAGTACTTAGTCACTGTTTAATTAGGAGTTCGTTGGTGGTTAAATGACAATGGATTATGATTGTCTATGGACGTATAAAATCAAAGTGGTTATTGTTAATTATAGACCTTACAGTACAGTGTAAAATAATCTTTAAAATGAAGCGAACTCTCTGGTCATTCAAGTTCCCTTGTCTAAACTATTTCCGTTTCTATTAATTACTTATCCAGTACTCTCATGGTCCTATTCCCTTGGTCTGATATGTAGATATAAAGTCTTTGTTCTAAGTGGTAAACGTTGACTGATTATCTCAGAAATGAATCTCTTTGAGATTAGTTCACCATCAAAGTATTACTTGAGATTCTATTCTTTTTCGTTTATATATATCAACTTGTATTACTTACAATATTTATGATATTAAAATAGTTGAAGATTCACTTTGGAAAATATATTAGCATTCATAATTGTGGGTCTAGTGTTTTCCCAATACGACGAAGATAAAAATAGTATTAAACCTACAAATGA
>JAONJW010000034.1 GCA_028377305.1 Prolixibacteraceae bacterium
AGAAATTAAATGGTCGATATAGCATCTCTGCTATGCATATTAATAAGTGGCTAAATGTTATCGGATATCTTCCGTTACTTTTTAGAGAAGAACTTGTCCAATGAAAAGGTGATCTTATCTCATAATAACCAAATATGACTTGTCACCTTGATGTTGTCACATAAGTAACAGCCTTAGGTCGGAATATGGATAATCATTTGTGTATTCTTTTTGATGATAAAAGCAAAGAGAGGGTATTTAAAGATGGTCAAACAGCTATCAGATAGTGTTTTTGGACATTGGATCTTATGATAATTATAAAAATCATGAAATATACTATTAGATGTTCGTAATCTGTTTTTTATTACTAGATTTGTAATACTTAATGCAATGAAAGACAAGATGTTAAATTTTGTATATTCTGTATTTTAAATACTTCTGTATCGTATCTGAATCTTTAGTTTTGCTGGTTTTAATTCAAAGATTCTATGTGATAAAAGTATTCTTTCTTTTGCGGTCGCCACATTTTATGCTGGCGACCGTTTAAGTATTCAAACTATTGTTTCTACTTTAATGCTCGTTTGTATAATTTACATCCTTCGTTTTTATGAATTTTGTAAAATATAGTGATATTAGTGCTATAATAACACCAAAAATAAATGGAATTCTTCTGTTAATACTCCATAGTATTCCTCCAATAACAGGAATCACCACTGCCGAAATGTGGTTGATGGTAAATCCAACTGCCATTGATGCCCCAATATCTTTAGGATCAGCAATTTTTTGAAACCATGTACGTATTCCCATAGAAAAAGGAAAGAAGAGGTGATCTAGTACATAAAGCAGTGCGATGAGGTATCCATTCTCAAATACTGCGTATCCAGAGAAGATTATAGTCAGAGCTGTATATTCAATAATAAGCATCTTTTTTTCTCCATGACGATTGATCAGTTTTGCAATATATGGATTTGCAAAGTATCCAATGATGTTATTAATGATAAATAGGATGGTAATCCATTCTATTGGAAAGTGATATGTTTTTACAAGCATCAAAACTGAGAATACAACAAAAATCTGTCTCCTTGATCCACTTAGGAAATTAAGCACATAGAATAACCAATATTTCTTTTTTACAATAATTTTCTTCTGTTGGATATGCTCAAGATTCTTGGTTGGATTGAAGGTTAATCCCCATATAGAAACAGCGATAACTAGTCCTCCAAAAATAAAATATTGTATTTTGAAGGATATAGAAGGGACTTGAGAAAGAATCCATATCATTATCCCAGCAAGAATATTTGCCCCTGCAGCATAACCTTTGGCTTTGCCCATCACTAAGACAGCCTCTCTCGGTTTAAAGTATTGTAATGTTAGTGATTGATTTGTTGTTTCATAGTAGTGAAAACCGGTAGACATTATTACTGTCGTCATTGCTAGCCCCCAGAAAGAATCAAATACTCCCGTAAGCATAATTCCAATACCAGTTAATATGGCTGCTAATGAAGCAAGTTTGTGCTCTTTGAATATTAGAAGTAGATAGACGACAAGTAGAGATAGAAAACCAGGTATTTCTCTAAAAGATTGAATTGCGCCGATTTGTATGCTATCGAGTTGAACTAAATCAACCGCGAAATTGTTAAATAGTGTCCTCCATCCTTGAAATCCAATGGCAATAATAAATGAAAGTACTATAAGATATTTATATATGGGAGATTTCGAATAATCTCGGTCGTTATTATTAATTAAATTTTGGGACATGATTGTTTTGCTAATATTCGTCCGTAAAAATAATCAAAAAAGAATAAGATTATCAGGTGGTCACTACTTACTTAAACCTTTATTGGTGTTAATGTTTTTATTTTTTTTATGTTTTGCACATGGACAACCAGTACCTCCTCCAATTTCGACAGGAACTCCAGTTTTTAATAAAAATAAAGCACCTCAGATTGTAAGTGTTATTTATAGTGAAAGTCATAATTATAAGGAAAAAATTGTGGTTGAGGCCGAGTTTTATGACGTTGATGGAGAGGTGATAAAAGCGGTATTACAATTTGTTGATAGCGAAGTGGAATGGGTAGGTCAATTTGATTCTATAACAGAGAAGTGGTTTTTTGAAGGATATATTTCAACGCTCGGAAGAACAGAATTTTGTGTCTCTATAGAAGATGATGAAAATAGTGTGACAACTTCAAATTTATATGACTTCAACATAGAAGTCTATTCACCTAAAACAGATCAGGTGGTTACATTTACCTCCTTTTCAGATCGCATTGAGATGTCGTATATTGATAATGATATTAATACAGAATTTCTTGAAGTTGAATTAAGCCAAAAAGATTCATCTATACCCATAAGTAAAAAAAAGATTGATGTTATATATCATCAAAAGAGTGTTTGGTTCTTTGACCAGTTGGATCCCGTTACGGATTATACCGTGAGAGTTAAGTATTGTAATAGATATGTCTGTGCTAAAGAGATTTATGTTAATGAAATTAGCACAACTAGGTTGTTACCTATGCTAGAGTTTAATTACACCCCAGCTGAATCTCCGAATGATTGGTGTAATCAATGGGGGGATATATCAGTTATAGATGTTAGTGCTGAGAATCTTATTGAAGATATTATGATCAGTGGAGATTCCAATGTTCGTATATCAAGAGATAAAATACAATGGTGGAATCTTCAGACGTCATATTGTGTTGATAGAGAGTGTTTTGATGATGGTGCTGTTGCGTTTTATGTCCAGTGTAAAGAGGAAAAAAGTGGAACTTTTTCACATGAGGTAAAGTTTAAATTTGATGTTGAATTTGAACATAAAGTGATTGTAATTGATCGGCTAGTGAAACCATATATTTCTCAAACAGAGTTTGAGGTAACTCGTGCCACTTTAGACGGACATGCAGTACTAAATATAAATTGGGATTCTAAGAATGATCTAAAGGATTATGACGGTCAATATTTGATCATTTCTAAGTCGCCGAACTTAGAATTTGACCCCAATAAGTATCATCCTAATGGGGATTATTATGTTGCTAAATATTCATCTGATATACGGACATCTAAGATTGTCCCACCTTTTCGATCAAAGAAAGTCTATCTGAAGGTTATACCATTTAATTTAATGGGAGATAATAATGAAATAATTGAGCAGAAAAATGTGAAGATTGATCAAGTTTTTAGTGGATTATATAGTTATTTGCCGGAGATACAGCTTTATGGAGGAGGTCTGTTTGATAACAAACAGTGGGCTTTTGGAATTTGTATAGAGAAAGGGTATGTAAGCAATGTGCTTGAAGAAATAAGTATTAAACTGTTTGATGTTAATGGTGAAGAGCTAGATGTTCTTCCTATATCAAAAGATTATATTTTACGTTCAAGCAGTGGGATGTCTGTTTTACTACCTCCTCTAATGGATAGAGCGGACAGAGTTTCTGTAGCTCCTTGTTCTGTCGCACTGTTCTATAAAGAGATATTGATTGAATATCAACGGTTCGGTTCTTGTAAGGCCCCTGATGATCCAAGATTAAAAGATGTTGTCCCATCGATCCCATGTTTTTCAGACGATATCAATGGAACAATTGATGATAAATGGTTTTTTTTCATAACGAGTTCAGTAAATGATCAATGTGTAACAAAAGTTGAGCTCTGTGATTTATCCTCTGTTAGAACTTATGTAAGAAGAATAAGTCTTAATAGAATGGTTTGGCAAGGGAAAGTGCCATTGGATTTTTCAGCTCCTGAAAATTGGTTGTATCATAAGAAAATGACCCAGTTCTCGGATGTTTTCATACCAAGTCATTTTGAGTCTGTTTATTTTGATGAACAGATTATAACAAATGATTTAATATACACAGATAAAACACATTTATATGGAGTTAGTAACTTGACTTCAAATCAGTATATGTCATGTCGAAAAAATATTATTCCCAAACAGTGGCACTATATTTGTCCTGCTAATAATATGTGTAACATTAGTCAATGGGAACCTACTAGTGGGGCATTATATATAAAGAAATGGGATGGAGAATGGATTGATCTTGAGAGTACAGATAGCCTTGATGATGCCGAAGGATATATTATTTATTCGACAAAGGCTCCAGTCTGTGTTGAAAATTGTTCAACCTTGGGTGAAATGAGTAGAACTCACAATTATGTAATGGATAATGAAGACGACGTTAGTCAATGGACTCTTATTGGCAATCCAATTGGTTTATATCAAGATTTCCCTAATGATATTGAAAATTTCACCACTTCATATATTTATGTTTTTGATCCAATTAAACCTGGATATCAGGTTTATGGTAAAGGAAAGCCCTCTTTAGATGAAGAAAAACCGTTTAATGGTATTGCTCCAAATCAAGCTTTTTTTGTTGAGCAATTGGACGATGGCTGTGTAACTTGGGACCTGCAGACTGCCAAATTACATTCGAAGTGTTATAGCTCAAAAAAAACGAATGAATATTCTATTACGATGAAGGTCTTTAATCAAGATAAGTCACAACAAGATAATGTTAGAATTGTTTTAGGATCTAATTTTCAAGATTCGTTCCACTTGAAAGAAGATGCAACAAAGTTAATTTATCAAAAGAAAGGCTTACCTCAAATATTTACTATAGTTGATGGTATAAATCTTGTTATTGATCAACGGAGAACAAGAGGTCAGGAGGTCGATTTTAAGGTCCAATGTGATTACGTAGGGCCAATTGTCCTATCTATACATGAGGATAATAATATAAGTTCAGATACCCATCTTTGGATTGAGGATGTTATGACAAAGCAGTGTTGGGATATGACAAATGGAGATGAGATTGAATTATATAAGAATAAGAGAGATCAGAGTGCACCTTTTCGTTTACATATAGAGTTTATCGATCAAAACGTGCCTGACCTTGTTCGAGTCGAGCATCACAGTCATGGAGTGAGAATATATTCTTTAACAAAAGATGAAAAACAAATATCTATTTTCAATGTCTTAGGAAGTAAAATAGATTCATTTAAGTTACGTGATGAAAGTGATAAAACTTTTAGCCTGAGTGCAGGTGTTTATCTATTAAAAGTTATCTCAACAGATGGCGTATATACTAGTAAATTTATAGTATATTAGATTATACGTTTAGGTTTGAAAATAAAAAAGTTACATATGAGAAGAATCGTATTATTTATCGTTTTATGTGTTATCTCTATTAAGAGTTATGCACAATCTAATGAGTGGAGTTATGGTTTGTCAATGGGGCCATCTCTACCTTTAGGTAATTATGCATCATCTGATTTATCTTCTGATAAGTCTGGATTTGCTGAGCCTGGGTTTTTTCTGGATGCTTCTGCGTTTTACGAGGTTAATAGCTCTTTTAGTTGGGTAGGACGTATTCGATTCGAGAATAATCCAGTGGACGAATTTACGGCTTATGAGAAGACTGTTTTGGATGCTTATCCTGAAATGAAGTTAACCGCAGATGATAAGGATACTGATTTTGATATTAATGGGTGGTTGTCTGGTTCGTTATTAGTAGGAGGTCAATATCGTTGGACAATAGTAAATTCATATCTTGATGTATATGGATTGATTGGTATGAGAATTTGGTTTTTGCCTAAACATGATCTGAGTAACCCAAATGTAGAAAATAGACCAAATATGACTTACGTTGAATCAGCAGAAAAGGACCAAGATATAAGTTTGTCAACTGTTGCAGGTCTTGCTTACAGTATACCTATCAAAGATTTAATCTATCTAAGATTTAATTTTGATTGGTCTGCAGCAAGAGTTACAAGTTCGTATTCACAGAATTATGTGCCTAAAGAAGTAACTAATGAAACACCTATTGAAAAAGTTGGGGATATTTCGTATAGTGCGTATACTTCGAATCTTAACCTTGGGATAGGTTTAGTGTACCAGTTTTAATGCAACTTAAATTTTTTAGTTCTTTATGTTTGGCTTAAATTTGTGAATATTCTCTGAAATAATAATTAAAGATAATTTAATGGCTAAACATAAAGGACATATAACTATACATGATATTGCAAAAGCATTAAAAGTTAGTGCATCGACTATTTCTAGAGCACTTAAGGATGATAAACGAATAAGTGAAGCAACTAGAAAAAAAGTGATTAAATATGCACAGGAGAATGGATATCGTCCGAATGTTGTTGCATCAAATCTTAGAAAACAAAGAACTGAAACAATTGGTATTATTGTGCCAAGGATAGATCGACATTTTTTATCAACGATTATTTCTTCCATTGAACATTATGCGCATATGCATGGATTCTCGGTGTTAATCACACAAAGTCGGGAATCGATGGTAGCAGAGAGTAAAGCTGTATTGACAATGTTTAATCAAAGAGTTGATGGGTTACTTGTATCAACATCATTGGAAACAGAAGATGAGGATAATTTCGATTTGTTTATTAAAAATAATATACCGTTGGTCTTTTTTGACCGTGTTCCTGACAATGATAAACTAAACCGTGTTGTTACAAATGATAGAGAATCGTCTTATCAGGTGACACGTAGACTGTTGAACAATGGGCATAAGAATATATTTTTTGTTAACGGACCGTCCAATATTTTAGTTTTTAGGAATCGTCTTAAAGGATTTCAACAAGCTCTTTTTGAAAAGGGGTTAACATGGGATGATACATTATATAAAGAATGTGATTTGACTCAAGCCTCGGGGCGTATCATTGCACAAGAAATTCTTTCGTCAGATAACATCCCTAATGCTATATACTGTTCTAATGATACAACTGCTTTGAGTTTTCTTCAAGTAGCTCAAGAAAAAGGTTTGTCCGTACCAAATGATTTTTCTTTGCATGGCTTTAGTGATGAGCCATTTAGTTCCGTGCTTACACCAAAGTTATCTACTGTAAGACAACCTGGGGAAGAGATGGGGCGCGTGGCTGTAGAGCGATTGATTGAGTTGATAGAGGATGATAAACTATCATCAGAGACAGTTGTTATACCATCAGTGATTAAGAGTCGAGATTCAGATCTCAAAATAAAGAGTATTTGATTGTTATTAAGGGAGTTTGTTGTTCGATTTTAATTATAGAAGAGGTGTGTGTATGCATATAGCCATAGGTGTGCAATATTATTTAAAATGTCAACGTTGTATATGTGCAAAATGTAGATTTAATCTATTAAGCATAATAGAAGATGTCACATCATATTAACGGCAGTTAGCTCAATGAATTTGTTGTATTGTAATACATTATGAACAACGATCGTTGATTAACCTCAAATTATGAATTAAGTTATGGCTTTGCAAGAAAGACAGTGGTATGCTATATATGTAAGATCACGAACTGAGAAGAAAGTAGGAGAGACATTAAATAAATTAGGAATCGAGAATTATGTGCCGATCAGACGTGAATGGCGCCAATGGAGTGATAGAAAGAAGCTTGTAGAGACACCTGCGATAAATGGGTATGTGTTTGTGAAAATAAATACACAAGAACGATTAAGTACTTTGAAATGTCAAAATGTAATTCAATTTGTACGACATCTTAAGCGCGATGCCATTATCCGAGATGTTGAGATTGAGAACCTGAAACTGTTTCTGAAACAAAACTCAGTAAATATAGAAGTGGTAAATGAAAGAATCCAGCCAGGTACAACCATTGAGGTTATAGAAGGACCTTTTGTTGGATATGTCGGTGAGATGGTTGAACATCATGGCAAAGAAAAAATCGTTGTGCGATTGGATGCATTACATAGTAATTTTCTTATTAAAATAGAAGATTATAAGCTTATTGTTCCAGCAGCAGTATAAAAATAAGGTTGCTTACATCAATAAGCAACCTTGTTTTTTAATGTCTACATATTCTTCGTGCCATTCCTTTAAAGATCCAGACATGAATAGGGTACAATAGCCACCAATAGATTCGTCCCCATAAGCCATGGGGATAAAAAAGAGCATTTTGAATGAAGTAATATTGTGATTTTTCATTTGTGATATAGAGTTTTAACATCGCTTTTCCAGGAAGTTTCATTTCCGCTAGTAGAGTAAGTGTTGAATTTTCTTTGTTTGCTTCAATGATTCTCCAGAAATCAAGAGCTTCCCCTTTGTGTAGTGTGCTTTTATTATTTCTTTTTCGGTATCCTACACCTCCGACCATCTTGTCTAGAACTCCTCGTAATCGCCATAATATAGTTCCATAATACCATCCATTCTCACCTCCAATAGCCCATATCTTTTCTGTGATATTTGATACTTCTTGCATGGGTATCTTTTTACGGAATAATTGTTGGTATGCTCCATAAGGTGCTTTGTCTTCTTCTTGTGAAATGGCAATATATATGTTCTCGAATAGATGTGAATCGCTCCATTTTGAAATGACATCATTGTCATTATAATGTGATATAGAAAACTCAACCGCTTCTTTATATGTGAGTAGTCTTGTCGGATATAATTCGACTATCTTATTGTCATTACAAACGACATCAATTTTCATGCTTTTAACAAGATTAATTGCAAGATTATAGCTTGTAGATGTAACAAAATATAACCAATATGATGAAAGTCGTGGAGTCATTACAGGTAGTGTTAGAATATATCGTTTTAGGTTTCTAATCTTGGCATATTGAAATAACATCTGTTTATATGTGAGAATTTCAGGTCCCCCAATATCGTAGTGTGTAGAAGTTTCTATTGATAAGTGAATTACTTTAGTAAGATAGAATAATACGTCTCGGATAGAGATTGGTTGGCATTTTGTAAGAAGCCACCGTGGAGCAACCATTACAGGAAGCTTCTCAACAAGATCACGGATTATTTCAAATGATGCACTACCTGACCCAACAATTATTCCTGCCCTCAAAGTAATGACAGGGATTTTGTTACTATTTAAGATGTTTTCTACGGCAAAACGAGACCTAAAATGAGGGGATAAGTCTTGTTCTGTATTAACAATGCCACTAAGATATATGATCTTGCTTACCCCAATTTTTCTTGTTAGCTCCAAGAAGTTTTTTGTCATTTTAACTTCTAAGGATTCGAAGTTTTTATTGCTGCTTTTCATCGCATGGATGAGGTAATATGCTATATCACATTCAAATGAAGTAGTTTTCTCTTCGTTGGGATTTAAAAAGTCGTACATGATCCACTTGAGGTTGTCCGATAGTGGAAGTTGTTCTGTTAAATCATTTTGGCCTCTATAAGTGCAAAAAAGTTGGTGTCCTTCTTTTAGTAGGACATTAATTAGTCTTTTCCCGATATATCCCGTGGCTCCTGTGATTAATATTCTCATAGTATTGTTTTTAATTAATGGAACAGTTATATTTCTAAAAATGTTCGAGGGTAAATATGACAAGTATAATTAATTATAGAGAAGCGGAGAATGTGCTTTATTCGGACTCTAAAAAGATAAAACCATTAGAGTTGGATCATTATGGAATTTTATATAAGAGTGATCAAACGCTATTGCATTGGTTTTATCCAAGTCAAAAAGTGAGCAACCGTTGTTTTGTAATTTTTCCTGGTGGTGCATATTCCAAAATTTCGATGTTAACTGAAGGGGTTGATATTGCCAAAGAAATATGTTCTTGTGGAGACCATGCTGTTGTTGTCCAGTATCGTCTGCCTCATGGTGATATTCGAAAGACTTTAGATTCGCTTTATACTTCTTTAGAAGAGATGTCACAAAAAATTTTAAAAGAGAAGATTGGTATAGAAGAAATGCACCTTGTTGGTTTTTCTGCAGGAGGACATCTTGCAGGTTTGGTTGCAGGATCTAAAGGGGTTTGTAGAGCTACTGAGATGTGCCTTAATTTTAGATCGTTGTGTCTCGCTTACCCGGTAATTACTATGAGTAAGAGCTATAAAGATAAGGTCTGTTTGATGAATATGGGGAATAATATAAAACTGATGAATGTCGAGAAAAGATATTCATTGGAGTTAGGGGTTAATCATGATACGATTCCTTCATTTATAATGTATGCAAAAGATGATCAACGAATTTCACCCAAACATGCTCAACTGTTTATAGATCAGCTAGAAAAGTTTAGGATACAAAATAAAGTATTTGTAATAGAGAATGGAGGTCATGGGTTTGGAGTAAGTGTAGAATCCGATTGGTTCCAAAGCTATTTAAATTGGGTAAATAGTTTAAGTTAAGCAATCACTCATTGTCGATAAGCTAGGGAAATAAACAATCATAACGCTTTATATAGAGGTGAGTTGGTCATGATAAAATGAATAACTCACCTCACTTTACCTCTATTGTTTTATTGGTATTGATCTGCTATTACCAAGAATATCTAACTGTTTAACTTCAAAGTTTCTATTGTAGTTCATAATAAAAAGAGTGTTATTCATAAAACCACCAAATTTAGATACCTTGACAAAATTGGGATCCATTTGATTTAGTTCAACATTATTATCATAAATCATTTGACTATAATTGCTCCCGAACTTAAGCATTGCAGATCCAAAATAAAGCGTAATGTCATATCCTTGGAATACAAAATTATTTGGTTCTACATTAAAATAGTTTCGGTACTTTTTAATAAATGTCAACGTGTTTGGATTATTATACTCAACATGGTAAGGTGCGAGATAATGAAGGTCTAGATTGTGAAGGACTTCCTCTTTTATACTACGATATCTTGTCCATTCATTAAACCCGATAACAGTAATATTATAGTCAAGTGACAGGGCATTCAGTTGACCTAGAGTTTGGCTAACAATAGCTTCATTTCGTGATGGAAGAAGTATTATATTTTGCTCATTTTTTTTAAGGATGAATCTAAGTCCTTCGAGTCCATAAAGACTTAGCTTAAACTCAGTGTAATGTGATATGCTGTCTTGATTAATATGGTCTAAAAATAATGCATCTTTAATTGGAGAGATGAGCTCTTCAGTCAATTGTTTGTCATTTGTCTTTATAGCAATGATATTTTTATTAGCATAACTATCAACTACGTATTCAGCTGTTTTAATTGCTTTATAGGATGCCGAAGGATTAACTTGATATAGGTTCTCATGATTAATTGTAGCCTTTGAGTCGGATGATAGCGGTGATATTACTGGAACATGTTTATTCCCTAGGTGTTGCATCAAAGCTTGCTGTGTCGTAGGGTAAATAGGCCCAATAATTAGGTCTAAGTTGTTAAATAATCCTTTGGCATGAAGTGAATCTATACTACGGGTCTTTTTTTCTGTATCGAACAGGTATAGTTTTACGTTTAGTCCTTTGCGATTAAGAGAGTCGATACCTATCATCACTCCTTCATAGAATGACAAGAAATTTTTAGATCTTGAATATATTCTAGGCGATTGAATGGCACTATGTGGGTTTTTCTCAGAGTCAAATATCGTATTATTCAACTGCATATTTACCTCTGAATAGATTGGGATCATCACTCCAACATTGAATACCTCTGAGTTAGGATTGATGATAAAATCTTTAGTTGATAAAAAGCTTATTTTATCAACTAAATATGATGCTTTTAGAAGAGAGTCATTAATTCCTAATTCAAAACTTCTGGCAACTTCCGGTTTTGGGATTGTGATTTCATCCCCTTTCATTAATCCTTGAACTTTAAGTCTAGGATTTAACTCTTTTAAAATGTGAACAGATACACCATGTTGTTTTGCTATCGAATATAAGGTCTCTTTGTTTTCTACATGGTATTGATAGAAGTTCTCATTGTCAAGGATACGAACTACCTCATTTGTCGTTCTTCTGTATGGCATCCTGATGACTACAGCTGGAATAAGATCTTCATTCAGAATAGGGTTGTAGTGAAGTATTTCACTCTTTGTAACTCCATATTTTTGTTCCAACTTCCAAAAAGAATCTCTCTTTGTAATCCTATAGTGAAAGAATTTATTCTCGATAATTTTATTGGTATGATCATCGATAGTTGTGCCAATAACCATCGGAATTAACAACGTATCGTTAACACTAATATTTGAGGAAATTGTTGGATTTGCTTTCTTAATGTTTTCGAATGGGACATTATATTTTCGTGAAAGAAAGAATAGTGTTTCTCCTTCTTTAACAATATGATTTTGGTAATTTGAATCATGGCTAATCTCTGTTTGAGGCATAACCTCATCGGCTTTAATCACGTCCTTTGGAGGTGTTTTTTTGTGGATTGGAATACGAAGAAGGTCTCCTTTCTTAATAATCTCATTATCTTGAATTCCATTAGCACGTTCTAGTTCATTTACTGATATACCGTAGTTCTTAGCAATAGAAAATAGTGTTTCCTTTTTTTCTACTTTATGGAAGCGAATAGAGTCATTATCCTGAATGTTTTTAAGCAGGAAACTCTTCTCTTTTTTTTGCTTCTTCTTTGTAATTGGGATTTTAATGTAAGTATCGGATTTTAACCCCTCACTTGCTAGCTTAGGGTTTACTTCATAGAGCTTTGATGCTTCGATACCATATTGCTTTTGTATCGAATAGACTGTCTCCATTTTTTTTACATTATGTAGGATATATACTTTTTTCCCCACAACTACTTTAGTGTCTTCATTGGATTGTGCCTTAAGACCTAAGGAGAGAAATAAACAATGAATAAGAACAATAAGTAATAATAATCTGTTTAGCATCATTAAAAGTAGATATAAAAAGACGTGTTTGTAATGAAAAATTAATTTTACCAAATCGATCTATGTTAGATAGTCTCGAAGTGTCATACAAATGTAAAAAAAGTTGACTTTAAAATTATGGTTAGCTTGGTTTTATTTGTTATCGAAAGATATTAAAATTGACGTTAACATCGAATAAGGGACTAGGATAATGCGAGTGATAGATATTGTTAAGATGGTTTTATGGTATAAAATAGATGTTCTTGTTAATTTCACGTCCAATAATATTCGCTATATTTATTATGTGGAACGATACTAATACAACAAGTTATAATACGACAAAAATATTACCTATGCAACGAATGAAAAATGCTCTTATGTGTGGCTTATTTGTAATCCTGTCGAGTGTGTTACTAATAGGATGCAAAACAAAACCTACTTCTATCGAAAAAGGGAGTGTAATAAAAACAAGCAATGAGGATTTTTATGCTTATATGGATCCTCTTATAGGGACGGGTGGTCATGTGCATACTTTCCCGGGAGCAACTTATCCTTTTGGAATGATCCAGCTTAGTCCTGATGCAGATACAAAAGGATGGGATTGGTGTGCTGGATATCATTATTCTGATACAAATATAAAAGGATTTAGTCATAACCATTTAAGTGGAACGGGATGGGCGGATCTTGGAGATATTCTTTTTATGCCAGGTTCTGGAAGATATTACTTAAGTGCGGGACCAAAGTCAGATCCTGATAGTGGATGGAGGTCTAGATTTTCTCATGAACAAGAATCAGCCTCTCCAGGATATTACCAAGTTAAATTATTGGATAGTGATGTTGATGTAGAACTTACTGCAAATGAGCGTGTTGGTTTTCATCGGTATACCTTTCCGAGGGAAGAAAAAAATAAATGGATAGTGATTGATCCTACTAATAAAATCTTCGGCAAGGTCTTTGACACTGAGGTTGAATTGGTCGATGATCACACAGTTATAGGATTTTGTCATAGTACTGGCTGGGGAGGCAAGCGGCATATTTACTTTACTGCTTGGTTTTCGGAGCCTATTATAAAAGTGCTTTTTACAGATGGAGATAAAGAAATAGAAAAAAGCAAACGCTTTTCTGATTCGTCATCGAGGGCGATTATTTTTTTCGATGAGAAACTAACAAAGCCATTGGAAGTAAAAGTGTCTCTTTCTGGGGTAAGTCAAGAAGGAGCGAATAACAATTTAATGCTTGGGGGAGGTCAATTGTCTTTTGAGGAAGCTAAGGGTAATACGGTAGACAAATGGCAAGAAATAGCAAATATTATTGAGGTGTCAGGAGGTACGGAAGCTGAAAAACGTATTTTCTACACCGGTATATATCACAACTTTATTGCTCCAAACTTGTGGATGGATTCTGATGGCTCCTATGTCGCTATTGGTAAAACCTTCACTACAAAAGAGTTTACTAATTATAGTACGTTCTCTACTTGGGATACTTTTAGAGGGACTTTCCCTCTACTGTCATTAATCCGTCCTAATGATATTTCGGATATGGTAAATTCATTAATATCTAGATATCGTGATTCTAAAGGAAATATTCCGTTATGGGAGTTGATGGGACATGATAATACATGTATGATAGGTAATCCTGCAATTATTTTTATATATGATGCCATACAGCAGAAAGTTCCTGGAATTGATCCTAATGAAGCATTAGAAGCAATGGTTGATCTATCAGTTCATAATATTGTAAGTAGTTCTGATGGTGATGGTGGATTGAATGAGTATATAAAACTTGGATATGTCCCAGCTAATATTTCAAAGTCTGTATCGAAAACACTTGAGTATGCTTATGCTGATTGGTGTATTGCTGAATTAGCTGAAGATTTAGATGAGAAAAAGATTGAGGCTAAGTATCGCAAAAGAGCAGCTTCTTATAAGTCTCTTTTTAATAGTAAGATCAAGCGCTTTTGGCCGAAAGATAAGCATGGTAACTGGATTGATTTCTTTGAAACGAATAGTTGGGAAGTACTTAATCGTTATTGGGTATCAGGAAATATATGGGCTTATGATTATTTTGTCCCACATCAATTGGATCAGTTGATTCACTTAAAAGGAGGTCCAAAAGCTTTTGAAAAAGATCTAGATTGCCTGTTTTCTACTCCATTAAGGATGAAAGGAGAGCAGCACGTTGATATCTCAGGTTTTATTGGAGGCTATGCCCATGGTGATGAGCCTGGTCATTCAACCGCTTATTTATATAACTATATTGGTGCTCCATATAAAACGCAGAAGTATGTTAGACAAATTATGTCGGAGATGTATAAAGATACTCCTGATGGAATGATTAATAATGAAGATTGCGGTCAAATGTCTGCTTGGTATATCTTTAGTGCCATGGGGATTTATCCTGTGACGCCAGGGGCTAATCAATATATTTTAGGATCGCCAATATTTGATAATATAAAGTGGAATTTGCCTAATGGTAAGCATTTTGAAATAATTGCTCATGGACAAACTCCTGATGCTATATATGTTGATCACATTAAGCTTAATGGTCAAGAATATCATAAGTTATATATCACTACTGAAGATATTCTCTCGGGTTCAAAACTGGAGTTTTTTATGAGTTCAAGCCCAAATAAGTCCTTGGGGAATAATCCTAATACTTGGCCTCAATCTAAAGTTAAATAACTAAGTGACAAGTCCTAAATGTGCTGTGATGCATATTTAGGACTAGATATTCATACTTATATTTGTCGAGTTCTTTGCAATAGTATATGGTCAGCTATAACTAGAGCAGCCATGGCTTCAACAATCGGCACTGCTCTTGGAAGAACACACGGATCATGTCGGCCCTTAAGTTGGATGGTTACCTCTTCTTTCTTCTTATTGATCGTGCTTTGTGTTTTGACCAATGTTGCAATAGGTTTAAATGCTACCCTAAAGTTAATATCCATTCCATTTGAGATCCCTCCTTGAATACCTCCAGAGTTGTTGGTTTTTGTAAGAACCTCTCCGTCTTCGCTGTAAAAAGGGTCATTATGAATTGATCCTGGCAATGTTACCCCATCAAAACCAGATCCATAATCAAATCCTTTTACTGCATTAATCCCAAGCATCGCAGCTCCAAGATCAGCATGTAACTTGTTAAATACAGGTTCTCCAAGTCCTGCAGGTACTCCTTTAATTACTCCAGTGATGATTCCACCCAAAGAATCTTGATGTGCTTTGGCATCTTCTATTGTTTTAATCATCAGGTCAGCTATTTGGCTGTCTGGACACCTAACTATATTGCTATCAATATTGTCTAAATCGATCTCGGTGTAGTGCTTTTTTAGTTCAATAGTTCCAACCTGAGATACATATGCTTTGATATCTATATTGTAGTGATTAAGAATTGCTTTTGCAATTGCTCCTCCAGCGACTCTTGCAATTGTCTCTCGTGCGGATGACCTCCCACCTCCTCTATGGTCTCGTCTTCCATATTTTGCAATGTAGGTAAAATCTGCATGTGAAGGCCTAAATATATCTTTAAGATTGTTATAGTCAGATGAATGGTGATCTTTATTTCTAACAATAAAGCTAATAGGAGTTCCTGTACTTTCACCATCGTAAATACCAGAAATAATTTCAATAGTGTCTGATTCTTTTCTCTGGGTCGTGATGTGTGATTGTCCCGGTTTCCTTCTATCCAACTGAGCCTGGATCTCTTCTAATGATATTTTTACTCCAGCAGGGCATCCATCTAAAATGCCTCCCACAGCTGCACCGTGAGATTCTCCATAGGTCGTTAAACGTAGTATATTTCCAATAGTATTCATAGGGTCAATATTTCTTTTCATGGGATCAAGATATAGTCCCCACGATGGTAAAGATATAAAACGTTTTTTATAGGTGGAATGTTTTTTAAGTGAAATAGTGTTGATATAACAATGGGGATAGCTATAGCCACCCCCATCTGATATTGTATGTATCTCTTAAGAAAAGATTATTTTCCAAGAAATGTTTTTACTTGATTGTAAACGTTTTCTCCATTGAAACCAAGTTCTTGGTCAAGGATAGTATATGGTGCTGAAAATCCAAATGAACTCAATCCCCAGACACATCCTTTATGTCCAACTAGCCCTTGAAGTGTAACAGGAAGTCCTGCAGTAAGTCCAAATTTAGGAAGATTAGCTGGTAAAACTTCTTCTTGATACTCTGCAGACTGGCTACGGAAAAGACCTTCAGATGGAACTGAAACAATACGAACAGCAATACCTTCAGCACGAAGCTTCTGTGCACCTTCAACTAATGTAGATACTTCAGAACCTGATGCTAACAGAATAACTTCCGCATCATTATCATCTTCAACAATGTAAGCGCCTTGTGCTGCCGCTTTAGCATCTTCATAACGAGAACCGGTAGTTGGAAGATCTTCGATGTTTTGACGAGAGAAAATCATTCCTGTTGGAGTTGATGTGTTCTCTAAGGCAAGTTTCCAAGCAACAGTAGTTTCTTGTGCATCTGCTGGACGTAAAACTAACATGGAGTTTTCTCCTTTGTGGTTCTTAAGGTGTTCCATCAAACGAATTTGAGCTTCTTGCTCAACTGGTTGGTGTGTAGGACCATCTTCACCCACACGGAATGCATCATGACTCCATACAAATTTAACGGGAAGTTCCATTAGTGCCGCCATACGGACAGCAGGTTTCATGTAATCGCTAAATACAAAGAATGTACCACAAACTGGAATAACACCTCCATGAAGGGCCATACCATTCATAATACATGCCATTGTTAGCTCACAAACACCAGCGTTAAAGAAACTACCTGTGAAATCACCTTTCTTAAAAGGATAGCTTCCACCTTTTAAGAAACCATCTGTTTTATCTGAATTTGAAAGATCCGCAGAAGCAACAATCATGTTGTCGACTTCTGAAGCAAAATACTGAAGGACAGTTGCAGAAGCATTACGTGTCGCACTATTGGCTTTTTGTTCGACTTTGTCAAAATCAAATTCAGGAGCCTCTTTGCTAAGGAATTTAGCAAGTTTTGTTGCCAATTCTGGGTTCTCAGCAGTCCACTTCTCTTCAATATTATTTTGCTCACCTACCCAAGTACGAAGCACTGCATCTCTTTTAGAATACAATTCTTTTACTTCTTCAAATACTTGAAATGGGTCTTCAGGGTTACCTCCTAAGTTTTTGATTGTATCATCAATTGATGCACCTGCTGCACTAAGAGGTTGTCCGTGAGTCGAAACTTTACGCTCATAAGATTTCCCTTCAGCACTAACAGCACCTTTGCCCATTACTGTTTTACCAATAATAAGTGTTGGTCTCTCTGTTTCATCGTTAGCATCAACAAGAGCTTGACGGATTGCATCTGCATCATTTCCATCAATCGTAATGGTTTTCCAACCCCACGCTTCATATTTCATTGCTGTGTCTTCAGAAGATACAGCGTTTGTCATTGTTGATAACTGAATGTCATTTGAATCATAGAACATGATCAAATTGCTAAGACCTAGTGTGCCAGCAATACGACCTGATCCTTGTGAAATTTCTTCTTGAATTCCACCATCAGAAATAAATGCATATGTTTTGTGTGACATCCATTCTCCAAATCGAGCCACAAGAAAACGTTCAGCAATTGCAGCACCTACAGCCATAGTATGACCTTGCCCAAGTGGACCAGAGGTATTCTCTACTCCGCGAGCAAAATCTACTTCAGGATGACCAGGTGTAATAGTTCCCCATTGACGAAAATTTGCAAGCTCTTTCATGCTATAGTTTCCTGCCAAAGCAAGAGTTGAATAGAGCATAGGAGACATGTGTCCTGGATCTAAGAAGAAGCGATCGCGATGAGGGTACAGTTTATTGTCTGGATTATAATTCAAGAATTCACTATAAAGGATGTTGATGAAATCTGCTCCACCCATTGCTCCACCTGGATGACCTGATTTTGCTTTCTCAACCATAGCAGCTGAGAGGATTCTAATATTATCCGCTGCCTTATCTACTACTTTGTTGTTCATTGTAACTAGATTGATATAATAGTATGCATTAAATTTAAAACCCAAAGATAGCAAAAAAATGCCGTAACTAGGACTAACAGACATAATCTTTCCGTATGAGTCTCTATGTTTAAGTGGTGTCTATAGCGATGGTCTTAGTATTCAAAATATTAAGAATGGTTATTGCTTTGTGTGGAAATTTAGGAGGAGGCTCGAAATGTAGAGACTCCTCAAGTAAGATTCTACGAGTGTGTAGATTTGTCTTAGAACGCAAATGCAAAACCTGTTTTTATTGTCCAGTATTTTTGTGAGTTCATATTATCATTCCCGAAGGTGTAATTATATCTTGCACTTGCATTTAGAAAAAGATGACGATTGAGTTTTAGCAAAAAACCTGCTTCAGGAGCAATTCCAAACTGCCAGTCATCTCCTTGAAAATCTACCCCTCCAATTGTTTTTTCGTAACTTGTATATACGCCTCCTGCACCTATTCCAAGATAAGGTACGACCTTCGAAGTCGCAGGATTAGTTATATGGTAGTGAACGGTTCCCAAAAGCGAAGAGGTATAAACCCAGTTGTATGCATTTCCTGTAAGTACAATATCATTATAGTCGATTGTCTCTTTACCTTTTGCATCATAGAAGTTTTGAAAATCTCCTGAAAATCCGAGAGACAGTTTATTGCTTAAAAATGCTCGATATTCAATAGAGGTTCCTCTATAACTATTTTTTTGTGTGAACTCTTTAATACTACCTGTTGCTACCCCCATATTGTAGTTTATTATGAATAAGCTATTAATGGATGGTGTTACATCTTTTACAGGGGTTGTGTTGGCATAAATATGCTGTGCTTGAATTGCAGTCGTTGAGAATGCAAGAATATAAAGTGCAATATATGTTTTGATTTTCATGATTTCTCTATTTTGAATTCTTCCCTAAATAAGTTGACTGTTCAAATGCTTGAGGAATATTTTTTTCAATCCTAGATTGTATATAACTATCTGAACCTTCTAATAATCCACTTATATTAGCTTCCCAAACAATTGGTAGTTTTTTGTTTTCAGTGTCTGCATTTTCCATATCCATCATTTGAATAATGACACTTCCTATTTTGTAAGCATAGTAGCTGTTGTAATTGGGATACCAAGGAGTGTAGCCTGGCCCCAGCCAAGGGTAATAGTTCCCCCAGCCATACCATCCCCAATAGTCATACCAATCATAATAGATAACACCAACATAAGATGTAGACATTGCTGAAACTGTAAGCATGATTTGCGGAGTAGCGTTATTGGTATCGTCTGCTTCTATATAGCCTAAAGTATTCATTTCTTCCTTAATAAGACTTATTGTGTGATGATCATATTCATGTGTTATCGGATCTTTGATTGTTCCTTCAGGAACAATGTGTACAATTGTGTCTGGAATTTCGTAGTAGGTTGGTTCTGAAAAATTGAACTTAGCTTCATGGGTCGTTGTCACTAGATCATAATCTTCTATGTATTCAGGACCTTGTGTGTCACAAGAGAATAATGTTGGGATTAATGCAACGGATAAAGCTGTAACCCAACTCTTTGTCAGTCGTTTTATATTATACATCATTGTCGTAAGTTTAAAATTCTAACTTATCTAATTCAATCATTGTGCCATAATAGTTATAGTTGAGCTATTTTAACGTATTTGGACTATTTTAACGACAGTGAGATATTGTAACTTGGAAGGGGTGTGAAGTTTGTAATTTAACTAGATTGTATTACGATAGTAGAAGGAGTCGAATATTTTATGCAGAAAAAAAGAGAAAGGCTTTCATACAAAGCCTTTCTCTTTTGAAATATAATTTTACACTCTAGTGCTCTATGTAAGATGTACTGCCTCTATGCTGTCTTGTCCCAATTGGATCGCTTCTAGATTCAATGGAATTAACTTATGGTGTCTTTCCGGAAGTGACTTTTCTAATCCTTTTTTGACATTCTCAGGAAGAACAACTGGCTTGATTTTTAAGTAGCCTCCAAGAATAATCATGTTGAATGTCTTTGGATTACCCATCTCAGCAGCTTTCTTCGCTCCGTCAATCTTATAGATGTTAATGTCCTTCCTCGTAGGAGGGTGTATGATCCCATTAGGATCATAAATCAGTGTACCCCCAATTTTCACTGTTTTTTCAAACTTATCCATCGATTGTTGGTTAAGAATAATCGCAGTATCATATTCATGTAGAATAGGAGAACTGATGCGGTCATCACTTAGGATTACTGTAACATTTGCTGTCCCACCACGCATCTCAGGTCCATAAGAGGGCATCCATGTTACCTCTTGATCTTGCATTACTCCAGAGTAGGCTAGGATTTTACCCATAGATAAAACACCTTGCCCTCCAAAACCTGCAATGATTATTTCTTCTGTCATAATATTCAAGCGTTAGAAATGTTGTTATTTACACAAAATTATTTGCCTACATTTGGTAGATCATTTGCATTTACCTTCTCCCCATCCTTTATGTCTCCTATAGGGTAGAATGGGAACATGTTATCTCTCATCCAATTATTAGATGCTTCAGGAGACATTTTCCATCCTGAGTTACATGTTGAAACGACCTCAACGAATGAAGTTCCTTGTTTCTTTTTTGTGTTCTCAAAAGCTTTACGGATAGCTTTCTTTGTCTTTCTGACCGCAGCTGGTGTTTCAACACTTTGACGAGTGACATAACAAGCACCTGGCAGTTGGGCTAACATTTCAGTAATTTTTAATGGGTATCCATGAAGATCAATATTACGACCATAAGGGGTGGTTGCAGTAACTTGTCCTTGCATTGTGGTCGGGGCCATTTGTCCTCCGGTCATACCATATATTCCATTGTTGACAAACACCATTACCATGTTCTCTCCCCGGTTTACAGCATGAAGAGTTTCAGCTGTTCCGATTGCAGCCAAATCACCATCTCCTTGATAAGTGAAAACGAATTTATCTGGGTTTAGTCGATTGATAGCTGTTCCTAGTGCAGGTGCACGTCCGTGTGCAGCTTCTTGCCAATCAATATCTATATAGTTATATGCAAAAACAGAGCAGCCTACTGGCGCAACACCAATAGTATCTTCTTGAATTTCCATTTCATTAATAACCTCAGCAATGATCTTATGAATCACTCCATGACTACAACCTGGACAATAGTGCATTGTCTGATTTGTTAGCACAGAACTTTTCTGTGAAACAATATTTTCAGGTTTTATAATATTTTTTAGTGCTTCTGTAATTTCTGCCATCTTTTATCCTCCGATAACTTTTTGCTCTAATGCAGTGACTACTTCACTTGGAGATGGAATAATACCTCCCATACGTCCAAAATGCTCAACTGGCTTCTTACCGTTTACTGATAAACGTACATCTTCTACCATCTGCCCAGCATTTAACTCTACTGTCAAAAACCCTTTTACTTTATCTGCCAATGCAGCAATTTGTTCGGTAGGGAAAGGGAATAATGTAATTGGACGTAATATTCCAACTTTATATCCTTTTTCTCTTGCAATTTGCATCGACTTTTGGCAAATACGAGCAGATGATCCATAAGCTACAAAGATGTAGTCTGCATCTTCACAGTCTATTGCTTCATAACGAACCTCATTTTTTTGAATTTCTTGATACTTAGCTTGAAACTTAAGATTGTTTTGTTCCATCTGCTCAGAATCAAGTTCTAATGAAGTCACAACATTTTGTTTGCGATCTTTTGTTTTTCCAGTAGTAGCCCAAGATCCAGAGATTTCTTGAATCTCTTCGTCAGTCCAACGAGCTTTTTGAGGCGCAAGCTCTACTTTTTCCATCATCTGTCCGATAGCACCATCTGAAAGGATCATAGCTGGGTTACGATATTTGAACGCTAAGTCGAAACCAAGTTCAACAAAATCGTGCATCTCTTGTACTGATGATGGTGCTAAAACGATTAGCTTGTAGTCTCCATGTCCACCTCCCTTTACACATTGGAAATAATCCGCTTGGGATGGTTGAATAGTTCCTAAACCAGGACCACCTCTTTGTACATTGAGAATAAGACAAGGAAGTTCTGCCCCTGCTAGATAAGAAAGTCCTTCTGTCATCAAGCTAATCCCTGGACTAGATGATGATGTCATTACTCTTTTTCCAGTGGCCGCACCGCCGTAAAGCATATTTACCGATGCAGTTTCACTTTCTGCTTGAAGAACAACCATACCTGTAGTTTCCCATGGGCGGTTATTCATTAGGGTCTCCATAACCTCTGATTGAGGGGTGATAGGGTAGCCGAAGTAACCATCACAACCACAGCGAATTGCTGCTTCTGCAATAACTTCATTTCCCTTCATTAACTTTAGTTCTCCCATTATCTAAATTTATTTAAGCAGTTTTTACTCGGTACACTGTAATACAACTATCTGGACATACTAATGAACAATTAGAACATCCTATGCAACTATCTGGGTTCTCCATGTAGGAGAAGTTGTAGCCCTTGCCATTGACGTTGCGGTTTAGGCTTAGTGTTTGTGTTGGACAAGCTACTACACAAAGATTACATCCTTTGCATTCTTCAGAGTCCACCACTACAGCTCCTTTTATTTTAGCCATAACTTACAGGTTTTTTTTAATTAGTGACAATAAAATATTTCTTTATTGTCGGTATTGTGATTGAAATTGTTCTATTCTTTCTCTTAATACTATAAGTTGATCTCGATTTACATGTGATACACACGCTCTAAGTCCTTCTTGATTGCTCCCAGTATTTTTAAGAGTAATTGCACTAATTCCATAATGAAGTAATGCTTCAAGTAAAGTTGCCCCATCCATATTTGGATAAGAAATTGTGAAATAAAAACCATCACCAACCTCTTTTTCAAGATCTTTGTCGTAAACCATATTGAAACCGTTATCCAAAAATATACTTTTCATAACACTTGCACGATGACGATACTCATCTAAATTATCTAAAAAGTTTATTTTCTTATCATTTACAGCCTTTAGTATTGATGTTATTGCACATTGGGCTGAGTGAGAAGTGCCTGAGGATAAGGAATAGAGTGCTCGATATATAATTGCTCCTCCAAAGTTTGAAATATTCCATTTGTTTTTAAGAGTAGAATACGATCGTTTTGCTAATTTATCTGAAATGGCAATGATTCCTATGCGTTCTCCAGCATATGAAAATATTTTTGAACTTGATATAAATAGAACATAGTTATCAGTGTAATTAGCTATGGTTGGTTGAAATGGTGTTTTGTTTGCAGAGCCATAGTCGTGTCTGAAATCCATCCCAAAATACGCTAAGTCTTCTAATACAATGACATCGTGCTTGTCTGCAAGTGTTCCTATTATTTCAAGTTCTTCTTCCGTTAAACAGATCCAAGAAGGATTATTTGGATTGGAATATGTTATAGAGTGTATATTCCCCTTGGATAGAAATGATTCTAACTTTTCCTTTAATTTATCTCCTCTGTGTTCGTATACATCAAATGATTCAAAACGATGTCCCATTACCATGTGTTGTTGCTTCTGAACAGGAAATCCAGGGTCAATAAAAAGAGTAGTGTCTTTATGTTGATTCAGTTGATTACATGTTAAGAATGCAGCGTATGTGCCTTGCATTGCACCTACTGTAGGGATACAATTCTGTGGTGCAATATCAATATTAAGAAAATTCTTAATAAATAGATGGCTTTGTTGTTTAAACTCAGGAACCCCTTCAATTGGTGGATATTGAGATGCAACACCTGCTTCTAGTGCATTGATTTGAGCTTTAACTCCCTCGTCTACTGCAGGAATTCCAGGGATGCCCATCTCCATACGTATGAATGGGACACCACTATCGTTTTGGATGTTGTTCGCTAATAAAACGATTTCTCTAATGGAAGCTTGATCTAAACTTTTTAGCTCTAACTTTTGAATGTTCTGAGCAATTATATGGTTTTTAACAGGTGTTTGATTCATTGTTGTATGTATCCTCATATGATGTGGTGAAACACTATCTATTTTTGTAGGGAGTCATCATTAAATTAGGAACTTTGTAAGTTAACGTATTTAGGTTTTTAAATATCAATTTCTTGTGTATTCCTTGTGAAAAAAAGCGCACATAAACAATGATTGTGCACATGTTTTAAGGAATAAATTTGATCTAAATATAAGAAATAGTTTTGTCTTATCCTATATTTTCAATCTGTGATAGACCTAAAAGACAAATAGTTTATAGTGAAACATAGATTTAAACTATTTGTCCTTAGGGTGTTTACTTGTTGAATTCAGCTTTTATGGCAGTAACCCAATTTAGAATCCGTTGTTCTGTCTTCTCTGATTCAAAATCTTCATCAATTGGTAGACCTACGAACTGGTTGTCTATTACAGCCTCTGAATGTGAGAAATCATAATCATCCACATTAACCTTTCCTATCGTTTGGGCACCTTGTCTTTCTAAATGAAGAACTAGTTTTCCTAGACTATCTACAAAATGTGCTGAATATGTAATATGGTCTCCAAGACCAAAACAAGCAATTTTTTGATGATTAAGGTTTAACTTAAGGAGATCAGGAAAGAAACTAGACCAATCATCTTTACGAAAATTTTGATCCCATGTATCATTACCTATTGTAGCGGTACCGCATATAAGACAGTTGTATGACAACCATTTTTCAGTTGAAATATTCTTTACCGGGATGAGATCAATTTTATCTTTCCCAATTTTCTCAACAATTAGTTTTGCAACTTTTTCTGTAGATCCACCTGTAGGACCGTAAATTAAAGCAATTTTATTCATAATTAAAATAAAGGTGTTAGTAGTTATTTTTTATTGTGAATCTAACCTTATCTTGGCATGATGCCTTTTTTATACTCTCCCAAAATAGAAAGACTGCTCACATTCTTTAATGCTTTGTGAATAGCTTTCTCATATTTATTTTGATCCAAATATTCTAAGTCAACATGAAATGAATACTCTTCGGGTTTACCTAAAATAGGGATTGATTGGATTTTGGTAAGATTTATTTCATATTCGCTAAATATTTTAAGAACATTTGCAAGTGATCCATGATAATGCCCACATTCAAAGCAAATAGAGGTTTTGTTATTTTCAGATGTTGTTTCTGATTGTTTCTTTAATACTAAAAAACGTGTGTAATTACGTTTATTTGTTTCAATTCCCTTCTCTTTTACTTCTAGATTGTATAGCTCTGAAGTTCTCGTATTACCAATCGTGGCAACATCAGTTCTTTTACTCTCTTTCAGTGCTTTTGCCGCGCCTGCAGTATCACTTTTCTCTAGAAGAATAGCATCTGTAGCATTCTTCTCTATAAATTCCATACATTGTTTTAATGCAATCGGGTGGGAGTGAATCTCTTTAATGTCTTGTGGATTTGCTCCATTGTTCATGAGTAGATTCATCTCAATATGTAGATAAACCTCCCCAATTATTCTAAGATGATATTGTCTCATAAGAGTGTAGTTTCCTAATAAGCTACCTGCTATTGAGTTTTCGATAGCCATAACACAAAGGTCTACCTCATCTCTATCAACCATCTCAACTGCTTGTTTGAATGTTTTACACTCAACAATTTCAATTTTCTCATTATTAAAATATTTCAAGGCAGCATCTTCATGGAATGATCCTTTTATTCCTTGTATAGAAACTTTTTTCATCAACTTTATTTAATTGGTTCTGTTCTCAATTCTTTATAAACAAAGATGTCACTTCATCTCTACTATATGGATAGTGACATATATCAACCATAAATATAATCACTTTTGAGATGAGGTGACAAAAATCACATAAAGTAATGGAACTAATTATCGATGTTTCTCATAATTATACACTTTTTACATGTGATAGTAATAATATTTAGATAAATACGTCCAAATTCATGCTGTGTTATTATGCATGAAATACAACCAATGGTTTTGTTGTATGGAATAACACTTTCTTTGTTTTACTTGGATTGAATATAGAAGTTATAATATTTCTTCGATGGGTTGTCATTGCAATAATATCACAGTGGTGAGTTGCAATAAAATGATCTAACCCTTTTGTTATATCCTCCATTTCTTCTGTGTAGAATTTTAAATCTACGAAATCTTTAAACTCATCTTTAATTTTAATCTCAAAATTAGTGATTTCATTATCATTATAAGGTGATTTATCTCCTTTAGAAGAGAAGTGTAAGACTTCGATATTCAACTTTGGAGTATGGGGCATAAAAATACTGATTAATTTATGCAGAGCAACAAAGTCTGATTTTTCAAAATTAGTAACATAAACGATAGATTTTTCACTTTCGATATACTTAGAATCTTCAGGAATTGCTATAATAGGAACACGAGCTTTTGATATGATGTGAGAAGTGACACTGCCGTACCAATAGTCACTATTGCTTCGCCCTTTGTTTCCTACAATAATTAAATCGTAATCTGCCTCTTCTACATAATCTAGAATAGTGTCCTCCGCAATACCACCAATTAAATCAGTATGAATAGCAAGGTGGTTTAGATCGTTTTCTGCAATATAAACAGTTAGCTGCTTGACAAATCTATCCATACTATCTTGGGCATTCTGTTCAATATCAGCTAATGCTTCATTAACCGAGCTAGAAAAAGAGAATGTGTTTTCATATGTTAGAGGGCTTATGATTGGATTAAAATAAGTGTGGAATAGTGTCATTTCTGCCCCTTTCTTATTCGCAACGTGAAGTGCATATTTCGCCGCATTAAATGCATTCGTAGAGAAATCAATTGGAACGAGAATTTTGTCAACTTGATAGTTTAGTTTTATCCCATTTGGATTTGGATTTTCTTTATCATAAACACTTCCCATCTTGCTGAGAATATCTTTTGCTTTTTCTAGATCTTTCTCATACACCAACAGTTCAATGCCATTTGGTACATTGGTATGAATGGAATAGTCAAGTCCTTGGTGAATTATACTATTTGCAACCTCCATTGAGTCTAACCACCCTTTGGCTAGATAAGCACGATGCAAATAAGTATACCTTGCAACGGCTACTAGTGGAGTTTTGTTCTCATCGCTCATGATTATCTTTTTTTTATGATTACTCTTTTAAGTTATAAACCACTAATACTAAGTTTTGTTCTTGGAACTCCTCAATTTAGATCTTTTATTTAAGTCAAAATATTTATTGTGATACTATCAAATAGGAAGAATTGCCAGTAAACCTCTTGTATACTCTACATTAAATTGTATCGTTTTGTTTTTTGCGACGTCATCTATGCTTTGTATAGCAATAAAAGTCACACACATGAAATATAGGTCTATTTTAGATATTGGAATAGCAACTAAAAAGGTTGCAATTTTTAAGCTGCATTTTTCAAGTTTATACTGGATGCGCTACATTTGATCGGACATTAAATTAAGCTTCTTATCTTTACATTATGAGAAAGCCAACAAGAAAACGTTACGACAAAGAATTTACAATTATGGTTGTCAATTTGTGTTTTAGTGGCAAAACAGCACAATCAGTAGCCGCTGATATGGATCTTGAAGTAACAATGATTCGCCGATGGGTTTGCGAGCACAAGAAGTGTTAAAGTGGTAGTTTTCAAGGTAATGACAATCCTGTTCGGACTGTAGAGCAAGAGG
>JAONJW010000035.1 GCA_028377305.1 Prolixibacteraceae bacterium
TTCAGGCTGATATACAGAACTGTCTATCGCACTATAGGTTATTGAGGATCTTTATTTTTTGAAGTAATAGAATCGTAGGCGCATGTGTGATTACTCCCTTTTCGATGAACTTATAAGCCACATCAAATGGATAGCTTACAGCTTCAATATCTTCGATCTCTTCTCTATTGATTTCACCAAATTGCAGTTCTTCGGCAACAAATAGATGCACACGCGAATCGATCACGGAAGTGAAAGGGTCAATGGCTCCATGATAGCTCCATTTTGATGCTGTAATACCAAGCTCCTCTTTTAGTTCCCTTTGGGCCGCAAATTCAGGAGAAGGATCAGAAGTATCCATTCCACCACACACCACTTCGATACTACGCCTTTGGATTGCATATTTAAATTCATGAACCAAATGTACATCTCTATTATGGTCAATGGCAAGTACTGCAATTCCATCAATTACACGAGTAATCCCAAAGATGCAATCATTACCATCTTTGCTGATACATCGATCTTCTCTGAGCGATACCCAAGGGTTACTGTATATCTCAACCTGACTAATTAATTGAAAAGGAGAGTCTGTTTTCTTTTTCATACGTTATATATCATTATTATATGTAGGAACTAGTCGAATCCCAACAAAGATACAACTCTCACCTCTTAGAAAGAGAGATAAAACCATATTCTATTTTTCTTGTTGGCATGACAAATCAAAGAAATCCTTCTTACTGGGTTCGTTAATCGAAGATTGATCAGAAGACATGCACCACTGATGGCATCAAACAAGCGATACCACCAATGGTAAAGGAAGGGGGAGTAATCTACACTACTCTTTCATTTCTTTGAATACCAAATCGGCATCGTAGTTTATAGGAGCTCTAGTGTTAGAATTTACACTGATTGTTCCACTTCCCGGGAAAAGGGTCAATTGAATATCATAAGCATCTTTGACGCAAACCACTCTAAGAGCGACTTCCACCTTTCGTTTCTCTGGATATTTCTTAATATCAATTTGCTTTACTGGCTCATGAAATTCAATGGCTCCACCGCCATTATAATCGACACTGTATGCTCGTCCAAAAAATGGCAAGTAAGCTTCTACACTGTCTCCCTTAAGTTTCAAAGAGTAACCTTCCCCTTGAATCTGACGCGTTCCTGAATTAAAATGTACACGTGTGGCCTCTAAGGTGAATTCTCCTGATCCCATATTCGTTACCATCTCTTGGTATGCTTTTTCCTTTTTCTCTTTTTTAGATTGCGCTGATGTGGTGTAAACAAATAGGACACACAATATTAAAACGCCAAACAGTTTCTTAATCATAGTAAGTAAGAATTAGTTTATAGTATATATTAGGTATAACAATATTTAGGCCAAAAGGGTTAAAACAAAAAGTAAAAATAGACGATTTAAATTATTATAATGAACATATGTTCATTATATTTGCACCAAACAGATAATCCATGGGACGAAAGAAATGTATCCGGGTGGTAAAGACTCCTCCAATAATGAAAGGCTATAGTCCTTTTGGGATCTCTTGTCGTAAAAGTAAAAAAGTGATACTAAACATTGAGGAGTATGAAGCAATTCGGCTTATAGATTACAATCATTGTAAACAGATTGAAGCTGCAGTGCAAATGAATATCTCTCGTCCCACATTAACACGTATCTATGACGAAGCACGAAACAAGATAGCTACTGCTTTTGTGGAGGGCAAGGAGATATGTTTGGAAGGAGGATCTTTTGAGTATGCTACGGATTGGTACCGATGTAAAAGATGTCACAAGATATTTAAAACCGGGACAGGACACACTCGTTGCGAAGGCTGTAATCATTATGAGTCCGAAGAATTAGAATTATTATAATGTTTAATATAAAGGAATTTGATCATGAAAATTGTTGTACCTGCATCAAAGAATAATACGATTGACCACCACTTTGGACACTGTCATACATTCAAAGTGTTTGTGATAGGTAGAAACATGCAGATTGAGGAGATAATTGAGGTGGAATCACCAGAAGGCTGTGGTTGTAAATCTAATATTGCGACTACACTAAAAGAGATGAATGTTGAGTTGATGCTGGCTGGAAACATGGGTAATGGAGCAATCAATAAGCTTTCGAATGCTGGAATTAAAATCATTAAAGGATGTGAAGGAGACATTCAAAAGTGCGTAGAAGATTATCTAGCAGGATCACTACATTTTGTTGACATTGAATGTGACCACCACGATTGTACCCATCACTAATTGTATACAGCGCACATTACAAAAAAATAAAATAACGAGTTATCTAGTCATACAGCTCATTTGAGAGACTAAAAATAAAAAGATAACTCATTATTCCATTCAACGGGTTAAATGGCTGTACCATATTTGTATAAAATCATCCTGATCGTTTAATTCCACCTATGATATTACCACTAAGTTATTTATGACCTTAGCCATAAATGCGCAACTTAATCTAGTTTAAATCTTCATCTATTTTCTCCTAAAAAAGTCCTTATCCATAAACTTTACACTTTATTAATTGTTTTGATTAAACGATAATAATCAACAAGTCTCTTATTATAAAACCTCTACGAAAAAAGAATCTACACTCTAGATAACAACGAATTACGAGGAT
Source organism: Prolixibacteraceae bacterium (assembly GCA_028377305.1). GTDB lineage: Bacteria > Bacteroidota > Bacteroidia > Bacteroidales > Prolixibacteraceae > Halosquirtibacter. The sequence goes on from JAONJW010000035.1 coordinate 2,612, forward strand.
TACTAAAATGGGACTAAAACAAACAATCGGACTGATATTTATCAATAATGGATTATGTTATTGATTGAATTATTACCATATTTGGTGGGAAACTCAACAATAAACGAAAATAACGAGTATGAAAAGAAGAGATTTCATAAAGTTAACAGGTGCAGCAACTGGTGCAATTGTTACAACACAACTGAAAGCAAAGAAAACTAATACAGAGCAAGAGTTACCAAATGTCGTGATAATTCACACAGATCAGCAAAGCACCTGGACACTAGGAACTTATGGTGGCACAATTGTTAAAACACCATTCATTGATTCGATAGCTGAAGAAGGGGCAAAATTAAATAATTTCTATACTAACGTAGGCGTATGTACCCCATCGAGAGGTTGTTTCTTCTCTGGACAGTACATCGATCAAAATGGTGCAATTCATAATGACAAACCACTAAATCGTGATGTAGAAACATTCGGAGAAATGGCACGTCATAATGGTTATAATACAGCATACTTCGGCAAGTGGCACTTAGATGGAGATGCAAAACCTGGTTTTATGAGGCCAGATCGTTCAATGGGTTTCACTAACTGTGAGGATATGTGGAACCGTGGACACTGGAAAACAGTACAAGATACAGACCCAAGAGTTTCGGATAAGATCGGAAATAAAGAGAGTTATACTACGGATTACCTAGGAAATAAAATGGTTGATTTCATCAAAGATCAGAATACTAATCATCCATTTATGGCCGTCGTTTCAATTCCAGATCCACACACGCCATTTCAAGTAAGAGCACCGTATAGCAATCAAGTTGATCCAGATGCTATGACTATCCCTGAAAGTTTTGATCAAAAAGATACTCCGTCATGGATTAAGAATCATCATTGGCACGGACCAAATGTTTCGATTGAGAAATTTAAATACGCTAAAGCACAATACTATGCTATGGTGAAGTGTATTGATGACAATGTTGGTAAGATTATACATTCACTGAAAGAAAAAGGGGTTTATGATAATACGATCATCGTTTTCACAACAGACCATGGAGAGTATATGGGAGAACACGGTGGACTACTTGGAAAGAATAACTTCTATCAGAACGCATATCGTATTCCTTTCTTAATTCGTTATCCAAAGAAAATAAAACCTGGTACTATAGTCGATCAACACATCACAAACGTAGATGTAAAACCAACATTGGCAGCTCTAATGGGATTAACTCCAGAAAAAGCTAGTGATGGAAGAGATGTTGCACCTCTATTAGAGTCGAAACTAGATGATATGGACAAAAACTATGCAGTAGTTTGTCGTCATGGGAGAAATCCAAAGTCTGCATTTATTGGATTGTATAATGATGATTACTCAATATGTTATAGTAATACGGGAAAAGATCATATGCTTTTTGATATGAAAAAAGACCCTGCGCAAATGCACAATCTTTTCTATGACCGTAAGTATAAGAAAGTGAAAAAAGATCTTGCTAAAATTCTTGTAAAACACGTAGACGAGTATCAAAATCACTTTGAATGGCTTAAAAACCGAATTTAATTACATAAATGGAGAGACTACAGAGTAGTCTCTCTATTGTTTAAATGTCTATAATGAAACCAGGACACAAATCACAGTTGCTTATAATTCTTATTGGAAGTGCATGTCTACTTTTCTTTAAGATCTCAATCTTTAAAACCACTGAGATCGAGACACAGTATCAATTAAAGACAATTGCCAAAGAGATCAATAGAAAGTGCCCGACGAAGATTGATGATGGATTAAGACTTGATAGTGCAAGAATATCAGTCGATACACTTCACTATTATCTTACATTTCCATTTCTTAAGGTAGACCCCGTCTTTAACGAAGAGCGGAAAATGAGAATTGAGCTCTATGCAGAACGCTTTTTGAAACAAAGAGCTAATATGAAGTACTTCAGAGAAGAAGAGATTCCATTGATTTACCACTACTATGATATGTACCGTGAAGAGATGTTTAAGATCGGGATCCAATATCGAGAGAATGGAACAGTTAAAAAGTTATTCTAGATAACTTTTTAACTCTCTCTTATGTCATCATTCTGAATATATTCCGTTGGAGTTACTCCCGTATACTTCTTAAATATACGATAGAAAGAGGTTTTTGAATTAAACCCACAATCCTCTGCAATACCAAGTAGAGTATAGTCTTTGAAAGTCGGGTCTTTTAATCTTTTCTTCACCTCTTCTATTCGATAACCATTGATAAGATCGTTGAAGTTCGTTTTTAGTCCATCACGAAGCACGACTGAAAGATGTGACATCGAGATATTTAGCTGTTTCGCAAATAGATGTTTGTTTAGATTTCTATTTAGATACCATTCATTGTCTTTTAAAACCTTGCGGATACGTTGTCCTTCTAACACAATCTCATTATCAGAAACAAGTTCTTTTAATTCAGCAGATTCAAAAACAGAGGCTTCCGAATGATTAATTATAGAGTCATTCACCACCATAATTTTCTTATTATTATATCTCATAATATAATAAAGACCTACAAGAATCACGACTGCGATAATCAATACCAAAAGATACCATGAAGCGATAGAAAATGAACTTTGGGTAAGATGGAGCGTAATATGCTTATCACTGGGTACCCCATCCTCATTGGTGCTCTTTATCTTTACAGTGAACTCTTTCATATTGGATACCGGGATGTTTATCAAACTTTCAGACACTTCTAACCATGTCCAATTAGGCTGTCCATCAATTTGATATGCAAAACGACATTTTGATTGATCCAAGGAGTTTAATACAGTGATTTCAATAGAAACGTCAGTAATGTCAGTTGATAAATCTATGATATTGAAACCACCCTCTTTTTTATATAAGTCAGATCTAGATACCAATAGCTCTTTCTCGTCATTTTGTTGCAATCTAACAGAAACAATCCCCACCTTGGTTACAGTTGTTCGTGGAACGAAATCTAGAGGTCTAAATCGATTTAAACCATTATTACCCCCCATATAAATATAGCGAGCATTCTTTGCGGATACATTGTACTCAAATACGTTTGATTGCAATCCGTCAGATACAGTAAACTGAGTATAGATATCGCTCGATACATCGATACATCTAATTCCACTATTTGTCCCTAACCACAAGCGTCCTTGAACATCTTCCTCAATACTCAATACCATCACATCTACATCAACCATAGATGATTTAAACTCTTTGAAGCTGTTATTAACAGAATCATAAACAGCAAGCCCCTTGCCTGTTCCTACCCACAACACACCTTTCGAATCTTCATAGAAACAGAATATCTTGTCGGAAACATTATTTTTTTCATCAAACTTGGTAGAGTATAATTCAAAGGAATCTGAAACTTCGTCATAACGACATATTCCTCTATTATGTGTTCCAATCCACAATGAACCATTGGCAGTTTGATATACTGCTTTAATATTTCGAGAAGGCAGATATCCCTTCTCCTTTTTGGTTTGATATTTCTTTATGTATCGTGTTTGTGGGTTATATCGAAGTAACCCTGTATTCATTCCAGCTATCCAATATTCACCAGATGTTGAATGAAGCATAGCCAATATTGGTTCATTAGCAATAGGGAGCCCATAGAAATTTGAACGACTCAATGTTCGTTTTCCTCTATCTAATCTTAGGATACCTTTGTCTGTACCAAAGAATATATTCTTGTAATGATCAACCATTCCACATCTAACAGAATAGTTTTTTTTGTCAACCCCATCGAGAAATGTAACTGGATATATCTTATTCTTTTGTGTATTCAATAAGTCCACTCCATCATTCAATGTTGCGATCCATAGAAATCTATTTGTCGTTGGATCTTGTAGAACAACACGCAAAAGGTTGCCTGATAGCGACTCGGGTTCGTTGTCTTTAAAATGAAAAAGATCAAACTTAAATCGTCTCTTAATCATACTAAAAATACCTAAACGAGAACCTATAATGAATTGCTCATTGTTCCATTTCCTTATGTAAAGTACTCCATCGTTTTCGATGTGAAGATCTTTATCTCCAGAATTCTTGATTAACGAAATTGAATTGCTGTCCGCTTGATATTTGTAAATCCCATTATCAGTTCCAATAAACACGTCATTTACATCATCGGATGAAACACAATTTACTTTTATATCTTCAAATAGAGATTGGACAGAAATAATTGGTTGATACAGGTCATCTAAGCACACCAAACCAGAAGATTTCACAAGCCATATTCGACGACTAAAATCTTCGTACATCGTAAATATACAGCTTGTACCTAGTTGCTTATGACCTAACACAATGAACGGATGTTCATTTTTATCAAAAATATGAACACCATTACCATCAGTAGATACCCACAACCGACCTCTTGAATCGTTCATCAAATCAGTGATTACTCTTCGATCTTTATTTACCTTTCTGTTTTTCTCACTAATAAATGGGAACCGTTTGTCGTAAGTAAATGATTGTTTTTTTTCATTAAAACGTAATAGTCCATTTCTTGTGGCAATAAGAACAACTCCTTTGGGAGTAATCAACAAATCATTAATATTTGCAATCAGATTGGGAACTGGCGATTTAGGTAGAGGTACTATCCTAGCTTTAAGAGTGACCGTATTGAGTCGAAATACACCCGCAATAGACCCTACCCATAATTCCCCTTTTGAATCAACATCTAATGCTGTAATTTTTATGTCATTGATAAGATTGTTATTCTTAATAGGAAGTTCTGCTTTTTGCAACTCTTTCCCATTCCAACGGAATAGACCATTATTGGTACCAATCCAATTAAATCCATTACGATCAATAGCACTTGAAGTACACAAATCCGATCCAAATACACTTGCCGATGGGAATGCTTCAAATCGATAGTTATATGCATAAATAGGTGTCGTGATAGACGCAAATAGAATAAATATATATATTAGTTTTCTTAGTCGCAAAACAGATGTAATTTTATCAATAAATACAAACAATATATAATAAAGTCACTAGAAGCATTAGAATTAATGATAATCCACAGGTCTACCCCATATAAATACCATTTCACTTCAAAATAGAGGATCCAGAAAGTAATTTCTTACCCTAAAATTTAGATAAGACAAATCACCCACGAAGAACCTTTATAATAAAAATAGACCTTTCAATATTACATATTAAATGGATGCACTGCATCCTACCATAAAATAAAGAAAAAAGATTAAATTAGAACATTAAGCTAGCATCAAATTAATGTATATTAACATTTAATATTTCTCACACCTATTACTTATCTAATAATTAGTTTTTATAAACAATAAAAGCGACTTTCTAATAAAAGAAAGTCGCTTACAATATAGAAAGTTATAGTATTACTCAATTGTTGGAATCCCGATATTCAAATTTCTCTCCTTTAAAGGTAAAGGAAGATAGGTATGCTTTTTAGGATCGAAATTCTCACTCGAACGAAGCATCCAAGTCTGATTCTTTTTGATTGGCTCCTCTTTTAAGTTCTGCATGAGCTCAACAAGCTTCTGCTTCATGATTCCCCAACGAACCAAATCATGTCTTCTGTGACCTTCAAAACATAGCTCTCTACTACGTTCCGCAACAAGCTCTTCAAAGATTTTATTATGATCGTTAAACTGAGCAGGATCAAGATTGGGAAGACCAGCGCGGTTTTTTACTAAATCAATAAATTCACGAGCTTTTGTATAGTCTCCTAGTTCATTATATGCTTCTGCCTGCATCAATAATACATCAGAATAACGAATTAGAGGGAAGTTAATGCCAGTGAAGTTCTTATCTATCTCTCCATTCTCCATAATCTTAAGCTTCAGACCACCATTATCTAGCAGCTTCCAAACTCTACCTTCTTTAATAATATAATAATCCTTAGAAAGACGCTTTTCGGTGCCATCTACAGTTATAAATGCATATTCATCAGCTCCATCATTTCCAATCTTATAAGTTTCGATAGGCATCTGTTTGTAACCAGAATATAAAGTAACTTTAGTTTTACCATCTGATTTCAGTGCAGAACGTCTTTCCATTCTGAAGACCCCATTTTCTACTTCATCGAAACTTACACGGCGAAATTTACCAGGGTTACGAGTATAATAACTTCCGACATACTTAAATCCTTCAACATAGTTATCCGATTCTTTAACAATTCTCTTATCAGATCCAGTTTTAGGATCTTTTACAAAGATAGTGTCTAGAACATTCACACGCCCTACGGTATAAGGAGCAACATTCCAAATATAACGTTTGTCATCATTTGCATCTCCTGTTGAGTTTGCATAATCATTAACTAATGACAGTCCAACATATGCATAAGCATATGCATAAGGGTCAGTAATACCAGACATTGAGCACTGAACTCCATTAAGGTTTCCAATACGTCCATGTTCATTCTTCCCACTACTTCTTAAGTTATTAAACATCACCTCAAAAAGTACCTCCTGATCGTTTGGCGTACCTTTGATCTCGTTTCTAAAGATCTCAGTATAGTCTGCCATCAAAGAAAAATTGCCTAACCTAAACACTGCATCTCCTTGCTCAACAACCTTCTGATAGCAATTGCTTTTAGTAAAATCTGGATATGATGCTCTTTCGGCATCATGATTAACACCTGCAATTGCAAGGTATACTCTTTGAAGAAGTGCATGAGCTGCAGATTGTGATGCACGTCCAATTTCGTACCCTTTGCCTCCTTTAGTAGAACAGTTAGCAGCTGAAAACTCCAAATCAGAAATGATTACATTTTTATAAACGTAAAGGGCATCTGAAAGATCTTTTGCCGTATTCGCAGAACTTCCATCAACAATTGGCTTCAATCTTACTGGAACCTTATTATACCAGCGAACCAAATCAAAATAGAAATAAGCACGCAAGAAACGAGTTTCAGCGATTAGCCTTTTCTTCTTCACCTCATCAATTCCTGTTACAGGATCAATATGTGTAAGTAACAAGTTACATAAATTGATTCCTTCGTATAGTTTACGAAATGTTCTTTCAATGTCAACGTTAGTTTCATTAACTGAATGAAGTGCAACAACCCATGTATTATAAGTTCTTGAATAGACTCCTGCATCAGTTCCTAATGGGAAATAACACGATAAGTTAGATCCATACAGGCGCTCACTACCTAGTGTACTATATATTGCATTTAATGCAAGGTCAACTTGCTGTTCTGTCTGATAAAAATCGCTTGCTGCAATTTGAGAATATGGCTTAACATTAAGATAATCTTTACACGATTGTGTCAAGAAAGCCACAGCCAATAAACAGATACCAATTATATTCTTTAATCTCATCTTAATTCTTTTTTATTGTTCCTTAGAAAGCAAGTTGTAATCCTAGAGTATACGTTTGACTAATAGGATAAGCAGAATAGTCTAACCCAGGAGTTAATGCTCCATATCGACCTACTGATACTTCTGGATCATATCCAGAATACTTAGTCCATGTAAACAAGTTCTGTGCTGACAATGTCATTCTTAACTTGCTCAACTTCAACTTCTTCAATGAACTCTTGCCTAGACTATATCCTAAAGACAATGTTTTTAAACGAAGGAAAGAACCATCTTCAATAATACGATCAGAGACAAAGTTCCCTCTAGGTGGTGCACCGTAGATTCCTTCGTTTCTTATCATATTTACCGAAGCCTCATTATTATTAACGGAATAACGATCTGCAACCGTTGGGAAATAATTGAAATTCGATTTCGTTGTAGGCGTTTCTAATTCCACACGGTTTGCATTTAACACCTCTCCTCCATATGAAAATTGGAAGAAGATCGAAAGATCGAGATTTTTGTATGAGAAATTATTTGTGATACCACCAAAGAAATCTGGATTTGGATCTCCAATGATTACTCTATCATTGAAATCGATTGTTCCATCTTTGTTCTGATCTACAAACTTAGCACCACCAGGTGCAACATATTTATTACCATTATTTGGCACACCTGATTTCAATACATATTTACCACTGATATGATTGAAGTCATCAGCTGAATAAACACCATCACTTTGAAGGCCAAACATCATACCAACTGGTTGTCCAACTCTAGTTACATACTGATACTCAGAATACGCATAACTCCAATCCGGGTTAGTATACAGTTCATTCTGCCCATCATTTAACGCAATAGTCTTATTTTTATTTGTCGAGATATTGAAGTTCGTTGACCAAGAGAAATTTCTAGTTTTCATTACCTCTGATGTGATCGACAATTCATAACCTTCATTAGAGATCTCTCCAATATTCTTGAAAGTTCTTTCAAAACCAGAACTAGGAGCCATATTTGCATACAGCAAAAGATCCGTAGTGTTCTTTTGGTACCAGTCAAAAGTGATTCTAAGCTTTTGATCAAAAAATCCCATATCAACACCTAAGTCTTTCTGGGTAGTCGTTTCCCACTTAATATCATTACCTCCAAGATTACTCACAATAAAACCAGGACGATATTCCTTATTACCTCCAAAGCTATATCCTGAATCTGAAAGTGGTCCCATCAATTGCATGGTAGAGAAGTCCCCAATACGATTATTACCATTTTGTCCCCATGTTGCTCTCAGTTTAAAGTTAGAGAACAAGTTCAGGTCACTTAAGAAAGGCTCTTCACTAATACGGTATCCGAAAGAAGCAGAAGGAAAATACCCCCACTTATTATCTCCCTGAAACTTGGATGATCCATCAGCACGTATTGTTCCAGACACTAACCAACGGCCTTTAAAGCTATAATTTAAACGACCAAAATAAGACAACATGGTGTTACCTGTCTTGCTTGATGAAGGTTCCTTGAAAGATGTTCCTAAACCAAGATTATTTACACCTAAGTCATCTATAGGCATTCTTCCGGCATTGGCTCTTAAGTTATCACTTACTCTATATTGCATTTCTTGCCCAGCCAATAAATTTAGCGAACTACTACCTATTTTCTTTTTAAAATTTAGAGTATTGGTATTACTCAAAGTATAGTAACGAAATGTTTGAATATAACCATTTATTCCATCTGCACCACGACGCCCCTGATAAGTATTGTATTGAGAAAATTGTGAAAGTCTACGAGAATCTTGACTAAAATTACCTACAGTCTTGAATACAAGATCTTTAAATATCTTATAATTAAATGATCCGGTTGCTCTGAAAGCATCCAATTCATATGAACGATCTGTATTTGTCAATGTCTTAACTGGGTTAAAACGTAGGTTCTCACGATCATCTAACTGAATACCATCTTCGAGTCCATCATCATTGATCGGACTCACTGGACGAAAAGTCAATGCATCACGTATGATACTTGATCTATTGTTCCCTGAAACACGAGGTCCCGTTTGGTTTGTGTGAGTATAAGCGAAATTTAAGGCAACTTGACTCTTTTGGTTAAATTTATGATCTAACTTCAACTGAGCATTCCATTTCTGAAATCCTGTTCCAATCATGGTACCTTTTTGATCTGTCGCACTGATAGACGCGTAGTGACGAGTCGTTTGATTACCTCCCGACAGGTTAACATTTGCCTGGTTTAACAATCCTATTCTAAAGATTTCATCCTGCCAATTTGTTGCTGGGGTATCACGATATAACTCTGGATCTACCCAATACTTCTCAAAGTTAGTTAGAAGGCTACCACCATTAGCTTCAGCTACTTCTTTTTGAAATAATACAAAGTGATAAGGATCTAATACATCTAAGGTACGTGGTATACGTTGAATTCCTGAATTCAACGAGATATTAATGCGAGTGGGACCAACTTTACCCCCTTTAGTTTTAATTAAGATAACGCCATTCGCTGCTCTAGATCCGTATATTGCAGAAGCTGCAGCATCTTTCAATACATCCATAGACTCAATATCATTTGTTGATAGAGATCCAGGGTCAAAAGAAGGCATAGCAACTCCATCCACGACATAAAGTGGTGAATTATCACCTGTTACAGAGTTACCTCCACGAATTACAATCTTCATGCCACTACCTGGAGTACCATCTGCAGCACTTACTTGCACCCCCGACATACGACCGGCTAATGCTTGATCGAAATTCGCTACGGGGGCCTTGGCTAACTCATCTGCCCTCACAGAAGCAATACTACTCGTAACATCCTTTACATTTTGGGAGCCATAACCGACAGAAACAACAACTTCCCCAAGTGCTTGTACATCACTCTCAAGAGAAACATCTATCTTACTCTTTCCCTTTACAGGAATAGACTCGCTTTTATACCCAATAAACGAGAAAACTAAAGTCTTATTATTATTAGTTTTAATCGTATATCTACCATTCATGTCCGTTATCGTACCATTGGTAGTCCCTTGTACAATAACGGTCACACCTGGAAGAGCAATTCCAGCATCATCTTTAACGACACCAGTCACTTTTAGTGATTGTGCAACACTCATAAATCCAACACACAAGGTCAGAACTAAGGTAAGCACAAAATTCAATTTTATATTTAGTTTCATAAACTGCTTAAATTCGTAGTAAACAATTATTTTTTTGCTGCAATCTTAACATTAGAAATAAAGTAGTTTCTGGTCATATGCACCATTTTAGCATCTTTACCATCGGTCTTAACCCTAAATGCAATATGTACTTTTTTTCCTACATATTTCTTTAAAGAAACATACTGTCTCTTAGTCTCGAAGAGCTTATGAAAAGTTGTAAATGGTAACTCTTTCCATGTCGCACTTTGCACGTCACCTGTAAAATCAATAGAAATGAGGACATAAAACTCATTCACTGAGTCAATCCCCCAACGAGAACAATAGTCAAACTCCATATAAGGCTTACTGATCCCTGTAAGATCAATTTCAGATGAAATAGCCCAATCATCATTTCGTTGTCTATTAGGAACAAACAATAGACAGTTGGACCTTTCTTGATCAGAACCAATACAAGTCCATATACCCCATGATTGAAGCCACTTCATATTTGGTTGTTGCTTCTCATTCAGGTCCATATCAAAACAGATAAAGTTCCCGATATTATGCTGATTCTTTCGACGTCTAGCATCTTTGAATCCATCGGTAAATAGTACCGTCTCCTTTTTAGCAAACGAAGGTATCACAACAAGTAACAAAAGCTGGATTACAAACAATCGATATAAAGTCCTCATAAATAACAATTATTGAATAGCTTTTACAGAAACTGATTTGACAAGTAGATTCTTCGATAAGACTGTAACATCTTTTCCTTCGGGAGTAGTATATACAGAATGTAAACCAATCCTCACATTCTCCTTTCCTTCGAAGTCAGGAATAGGTATCTCAATTTTCGACATCTTTAGACGAACCGGGTCCAACTCAATTGGATATGTTTTCCAAACAGTGGTAGCCGGATCTCCCGTGTATTTATCACTAACAACCAAATCGAACTTAACTCCATCAAAAGCTCCCCAGTTGTGTGTTGCATCAATAATTACTCTCGCCTTTTTAGAGCCGGTTAACCTAATATCAAAATTAAATAATAGATAATCATCTTGCTGACTTTTTTCTGGGATTAATACCGCAAAACTTTGCTTTGCAGAACCTATCTTTTGATTCCAGATTCCCCAACAGCGACTCCATTTAAAATTAGTTGAATGTTGCTTCGGCTGCACTTTACTAGTTGGTTCATCAATACTTTTTGAAAACATATTTCCGAGATCATTCTTCTCTTTGGCATACACGATTTTATTAAACGGGATAAAGTTTGAATTAATTATCTCTAGATCTGCCTCTTCGGCTACAATTACCGTCACCACGTCGTTAAACGTTATTGAACCGGCACCATTAGTAGCTACTATAGATAAAGCATACTTATTAATTTCCAAACTGTTACCTTCTGCCAATGTGATAACTCCAGTATTTTCATCGATTGCGAATGAAGAAGGTGTACCTTCTGCTAATGCAAAGGTAATTGTTTGAGAACCCTTAATAACAGGGATGGTAGATGTGAATTTCTTTCCAGGAGTAGCTTTCTGTACTTTTTGGATGTAGTCCAAATCGGCAGGTTGTCTAGAAAGAATCTCAAAAATAAAACCGTCCTTAAATATAGTTTGTGTTACTTCAATTGGATTTTTAGTAACGGTAGTTGATCCATCATTGTGTAGTTCCATGGTAAAATCATTTCTAAAATTTTTCACCAAAATACCTATTGAATAAAGACCTGGAAGTAAATCATTGGGTTCCTTTAGTACAATAGATCCTGTAATTGAATCAACAACTATGAAATCTGGTTTACCCATATCGACATCACCTTTAACTAAAGAACTAATATAATACTTTACAGTTTGCCCGACTTCAGTATTGATATAAGCCTTTGAAGTTTCAAAACCTTGACCCTCAAGCACGTCTCCAACACCAGAATATGTCACCCCATAGGGAACCTCACCCACCTTGTCATTGTATTGATAAGTATCTGGTGTACATGAAATCACCAATACACTTAATACAAATGATATGAATACAAAGGTCCTAAGAGTCTGTAGTCTCGTAGAATTTAGATACATAAATCTGTTTTTAATTAGTAAGTTATTATCAAACACCTCCGAAAGCAATGTACTTACAGAGATATTGGGGGCTAAGTTACATATTAGAACACAACAGAACAATAATAACAACTAAACAGAACGCCACAAAACAGTTCAACACACTATCATACAGTTAATTAAAGCCTACAAGCAACACAAAAACGGACTATTTTACCTATATTTTGTATTTTTCACACTAAAAAAACCGATATGACAATATATGTAAATCCATAAATTATAACAAAAAAAGGGGTATGCATAGAATGCATACCCCTAAAAATAAACTTAAATATTTCAGTTATTAATATCTTATATTCCAATATTTATATTAGTCTCTTTTTGTGGTGTAGGAAGAACTTCCAACTCCTCTTTATAATTCTCACCTGACCTAAGTAACCATTGCTGATTTTTGTTAATAGGCTCATTTAACATTAACTCATTCAATTCATCTAACTTTGTCTTATACAAACCCCAACGAATTAAATCATGTCGACGAGTTCCTTCAAAACATAATTCACGATTTCGCTCATCTACGATCTCATTAAAAAATCTTGTCTGATCACTAGTTACTACAGGATCTAAGTTAGGAACTCCTGCACGTTGACGAATTTGATTAACCAAAGGTACAGCAGCAGCAAGTTCATTTTTATGAACATATGCCTCAGCATTCATCAATAGAACGTCTGCATAACGCAGAATTGGAAAGTTAATACCGGTAAAATTCTTATCAATTGCACCAGGCTCCAACTTATTCATTGGTAATGACCCATTTGGAATTTGCTTCCACACAGAGCCCTCTTTACTCATATACTTATGAATAGAGAGTCTTACCTTATTACCACTCCCATCAATCCTATACATATACCCAGTTCCATCATCACCTGTTTTATAAATATCCGATGGCATCATTTTGTAACAAACATACAGTGTTTTACTCTTTCCTGAAGGTTCCTCTGCCTTCAGTCGCTCCATACGTAGAACTCCATCTTCCATCTCGTTAAAACTTACACGGCGAAACTTACCTGGATTACGAGTGTAGCTATTTCCAACAAAAGTAAATCCTTCAGTACGATTTGTTGTAAAAATAACTTTATCAATAATCTTTTCACCATTCTCATCAACTTCAGGTAGATCTGTTTCAGAATTCATTACATAAACAGTATCAAGAACATTATTCAATCCAACTTTGAATGGTGCAATATTCCAAATATATCGTTTATCCTCATTCTCATCTCCTGTTGATTTCGCATAATCATAAGTCAAAGACAATCCAGCATAATTATATGCATATGCATAAGGATCAGTTAATCCAGATAAAGAAACCTGAACCCCGTTCATGTTACCAATTCGACCATGCTCATTAACACCACCTGCACGCAAGTTTTCGAACTGTACTTCAAAGATTACTTCTTCATCACTAAGATCTCCTTTAATTTCATTAAGAAAGATCTGCTTATAATCACTTAGTAGACCATATTTGTGACTATTCACAATTTGATTTCCATAATCAATAGTCTTCTGAAAACAAATCTCTTTAGCGAAATCAGGATATTCACCTCTATTTGCATCATTCTTAACTCCAGCAATTGAAAGATATACACGCTGTAAAATTCCTAATGCAGCTGATTTAGTCACACGACCTACAGCATAATTAGTATCATGCTTTGTCATACCATTTGCTACAGTATACTCTAAGTCAGGAATAATAACATCTCTATAAATATCCAACACTCTCGATTTTGCTAAAGTAGTCTCTTCTGTTGATCCACTAAGAACAGGTTTTATTCTCATTGGAACCTCTCCAAACCAACGAACAAGATCAAAATAGAAAAATGCTCTAAGAAAGCGCGCCTCTGCCAAGAATCTAGCTTTTGAAGTGTCAGATATAGATGTCGAAGCCGATACCTTATCAATGAAAACATTGGCTAGGTTCACCCCCTCATATAATGTACGGTATGTATCTTCAATTTCCTTGGTTGAATTATTTACTGTAAATAGAGGCACATTCCATGAGTTATAGTTTCTTGAGAACACCATAGCATCTGTACCACTAGTAAAACGACTAGACAAATAATAACCATAGGTATAATCACTACCCAATATACTATAGATACCAGTTAATGCTAAGTTAGCTTGAATATCATTTTGATAGAAGTTGTCCAGCTTAATGGATGAATAAGGATCCTTATTTAGAAAGTCTGAACAAGATTGAAATACAGTAGTTGCCATTAAGGCAAATACTACAACTATATATTTTGATAATCTTTTCATGATCACAATAATTACAAATTAATTAAGATTAAAATCCTAGTTCTAATCCAACAGTAATAGTAGCACTTGTTGGATAAGCTGAATAATCAAGTCCAGGAGTTAAGGCACCATACTTTCCAACGGATACCTCAGGATCATATCCTGTGTAATTAGTCCAAGTATAAAGGTTCTGACCTGAAGCATAAATACGTGCTTTAGATAGCTTCATCTTTTTCAACATTTTCTTGCTAAAACGATATCCCACAGACACAGTCTTAAGTCTCAAGAAAGATCCATCCTCAACAAAACGATCAGAAATAAAGTTTCCTGTTGGAGGTGCCCCATAAACATTCCCATCACGAATAACATTAATATCAGCGTTAGGATTTGGGTTTGTTGGTGAATAGCGACCAGCAACAGTAGACAAATAGTTATAGTTTGTTTTGGTTCCTGGAACTTCCAAATCTACTCTATTTGCGTTGAGTATCTCATTGCCTGCAGACCATTGGAAGAATACCGACAAGTCAAAATTCTTATATGAGAAATTATTTGTAATACCACCAAAATGTTTAGGTTGTGCATTACCAATCACAACACGATCTTCATTATTTATTGTTCCATCACCATTAACGTCTACAAACTTTGCAGATCCTGGCGCAACAGCAGCACCGTTATCAGAAATTCCTGCTTTTAATGCATACTTTCCATTGACCATATTAAAGTCATTAACAGTATAAACACCATCAGATTTTAAACCATAGAACTGACCAACAGATTCACCTACACGAGTTACATATTGGTATTCTGACACTTTAAAACTCCAATCAGGATTGGTTAACAACTCTGTTTGACCATCATTTAATGCCACACACTTGTTTCTATTGTACGAAATATTGAAATCTGTTGTCCATCTAAAGTTTCTAGATTGAATATTAATCGTATTGACGGCAAACTCCATACCTTGGTTTTGAATCTCACCAATGTTCTTGTATGTTTTTTTGAAGCCTGTACTAGGCGCCATATCAGCATTTAATAAAAGGTCTGTTGTATTTTTACGGTACCAATCAACAGTTACTTTTATCTTCTCATCAAAGAAGCCTAAATCAACTCCTACATTTGTCTGTGTAGTTGTCTCCCAGCGTATATCTTCACTCCCTAAATTAGTAAATACAAGTCCTTTATCGTAGATTCCATCGAAAACATAACCCGAAGCATCAGTAGCATTCATCAAGTTGTATGCAGCGAAATCTCCAATTTTGTTGTTACCATTTTGTCCCCAGTTAGCACGAACCTTAAAATTAGATACAAAATTAAGATCCTGCATAAATGGTTCTTGAATCAAACGGTAACCGATGGAAGCAGATGGGAAATATCCCCATTTGTTTTTACCCGTAAAACGAGATGATCCATCTGCACGAATACTACCAGACAATAATATCTTTTCTTTGAAACTATAATTTACTCGAGAAAAGTATGACAACATCGTACTTCCTGTTTTACTAGAAATTGGAGCAGGGAAAGTAGTTCCCATACCTAAATTATTTGATCCAAGATCATCGATAGGCATATTTGCTCCTGAAGCTTTCAAATAATCAGAAACAACATATTGTGTTTCTTGCCCTAAAAGTGCACTAAATTTGGAATTCCCAACATTCTTTTTATAATTCAATGTATTAGTATTGCTCAATACATATTTATGACGTGACTCTATATAACTGTTAATTCCATTAACTCCTCTGCGCCCCTGATACGTGTCATAGCCATATGACTTGCTCAACTTACGTGTATCAACAACATAACCTCCGACTGTTTTGAAAATTAGACCTTTCGCTAAAGTCAATTGGTAATCAACATTAGCACGAAATGCATCAATCTGGTAACTACGATCAGTGTTTGTTAAGTTTTTAACTGGATTAAACCTCAAGTTATTTCTATCATCCAAATCAATTCCTTCTTCAAGACCGTCATCTATTACAGGACTTACAGGACGGAAGCTTAAAGCATCACGTATTATACTTACACGATTATTACCCGAAACGGTCTCTCCTGATTGATTAGAGTGAGTGTAGTTAAAGTTAATTCCAACCTGAGATTTGTTATTGAACTTATGATTTAATCTTAACTGAGAATTGATCTTTTGGAATCCTGTATTAATCATTGTTCCGTCTTGATCAACGAAACTCACAGATGCATAGTGACGAGTATTCTTATTACCCCCGGAAAGGTTTACATTCGCATTTTTAATATAAGCAGTTCTGAAAATCTCATCCTGCCAATTTATTCCTGCAGCATCTTTATATAACTCTGGATCCACCCAGTGTTCTTTAAAATTATCTACATAAGTTCCGCCTAGTGCATATGCAACTTCCTCTTGCAACAAAACAAAATGGTAAGGATCCATCACATCTAATCGACGAGGAATCCATTGTAGTCCAGCACTAAGATTTACATTAATACGAGTTGGACCTACTTTACCACCTTTAGTCGTAATCAAAACTACACCATTAGCAGCGCGAGAACCATAAATTGCTGATGCTGCTGCATCTTTAAGAATACTCATACTCTCAATGTCATTTGTTGAAAGTGAACCTGGATCAAATGATTCCATTGCAATTCCATCTACAACATATAAAGGAGTATTATCACCTGTTACAGAGTTACCTCCACGGATTACAATCTGCATTCCTTTTCCTGGAGTTCCATCTGAAGCAGAAACTTGTACCCCCGACATTCGACCAGCAAGCGCTTGATCAAAATTAGCGACTGGTGCCTTCACCAATTCTTCTGCTTTTACTGAAGCAATACTACTTGTAACATCTTTAATACTTTTTGTACCATAACCAACTGCAACAACTTCTTCAATCTGCTGCACATCATTTTCCATGATTACATCAATCTTGGATCTCCCATTTAATGGCAATGTCATGGCCTTGTAACCAATAAAAGAGAACACCAAAGAAGTTCTTCCTTTAGCCTTGATCGTATAGATACCATCAAAATTAGTGATGGTACCAGTAGTGGTTCCTTCAACAACCACAGTTACACCTGGTAGAGGCTCACCTTGAGCATCTTTCACAACTCCTTTTACAACTCCCTTTTGGGCAAAACCAACGAAAGAGAACATCATAAAACAAAGAAGTCCGATATATGATAATCTATTTATTTTCATAATTCTATAAATAACAAACGTTTAAGTCTTAAAAGAATAAATTACTTCTTCCCTTCTACTTGTACTTTCGTAATAAAATAATTACGCGTCATGTTTTTCAACTCATTCGTGTTATCTGACGCAGATACATGGAAAGCGATAAACACTTTCTTTCCAGCATATTTCTTCAACGAAATTTTCTGGCTCTCTGCATTTTGCCTTTGATGAAAAACAGTAAAGGGAAGTGATTTCCAAGTTGCTGTCTCTACATCTCCATTAAAATCAGTAGAAATCATTACTTTAAAATCATTTGCTTTATCACTACCATAACATGAGTAGTAATCCAAAACCAATGAAGGTTTTGGAATTCCATTAAGATCAATAGCGTTTGTCACCAACCAATCATCATTTTGAACTCGATTACAAACAAAGTTCAGACATTTGACTCTCTGACCAGTAGTATCTTTACACTTCCAAACACCCCAAACCTTTAACCACTTCTTGTTGTTCTCTTGAACTCCATCGCCCTTAAGGCTATAAGCAGTAAAATTACCTAACGTAGAAGCTCCTTGAACAAGTTTATGTGTAGCAATGTTGTCTTCAAACACCACTACGTTTTTCTTTGCCATTGCAACATTCAATGTAAATAGAAATATTACAATATATGAAATGATATTTTTAGTCATAACTTATCGTTTTACATCGTTGCTTTAACTACAAAACTCTTTATCCAAACATTCTTAGTCAAATCAATAAGGCTCTTTCCTGGAGGTAATATATATTTCACTTTAACTCCAACAGTAACCTCATATCCATCAAAAGCGGACAGGTCGACATTATACTCTGCATATGTAGATTGTGGATCAACCAATGGAACATTGACAGAAGTCCAAGTAGCAGCAGTAGCATCCCCTGCAAAATCAGTACTAATAACAACATCAAATGTAAAACCATCAAGAATACCATACTTATGTCCAATTTCTAAAATCGCTTTTGCTTTCACTGCATCTACAAAACTGATTTTTTCTGTAAATAACATATAATCTTCTTGTAACGATTTAAATGGTCTAAACTCAGCAAAGTGAAAACTTTTACCTGCTGAATCCTTCTGATTCCATAGACACCATGCTGATTTCCAACGCTTATTTGACTCTTGAGAAGGGGCCGTTGCATCAACACTAATAGAGGTCATATTTGGTAAATTGAATTCGTCCACAGCATAGTTTTTACTACTATACTTTGGTATCATCAATTCTCTAACAACCATTTCAGTCGCAGGCGCAACTTTAACTGTGATAACCTCAGGAAACTCAACAGAACCAGCATCATTTGTAACTTTAACACTTAACTTATAGTCAGCTTCAGCCAGAGTGTGACCATCAGCCAATGAAAGAACCCCTGTATTTACATCAATAAAAAAATCAGAAGCATGTTCACCATACAATTCAAATGTTGCTGGAGCAGTACCGACAACAACAGGTGTAGGAGAATTAAAGACTTTACCTGGCTTAGCTCCAACCAAATTTGGAGAATAAGTTAGTGACTCAATAAGTTTCGGTAGAACAACAAAACTCAAACCATCTTGGAACACTATGCTATCGACTAGCTGTTTTTCCAAACCATATGATCCATTCTCTGCCTTAATGGCAATATTATCATATGTTCTAACCTTAACAGCAACAGAATAATTACCCGGTTTAAGATTATTCTTATCACTTAATGTGATCTCACCATCTAATGTATCAATCTTGAGATGAGTCAATTCACCCATATCAACACCATCTTTTATCCATCCGTCAATAAAAAATTCTGGAAGAACATTCGAAGGAAGTGAAACAAAAGCTTTCGACGAAACAAAAGCATCCCCTTCTGGAAAATCAGGAATAGCAACATATGATAAATTTGTTGGTTTTGCACCATACATATCATCATATGTGTATTCATCTGGAGTACACGAAAACAAAATACCTACTAACAATAATGACATTGCGAAGTATTTACGTATTATCGTCTTAAATCTAAACGAAAACATAAATTATCGATTTTAGTTAGCCTTACTTAAAAAATTCACACAAAAACAAAATAAGTCACACCTTATGGTTTTGACATCATAAATATAGATAGAGTACATTTAACACAAAATGACCTAAATGTACGTGAACTATTTCACCACAAACCCAAGGCGCTAATAATAAGCATATTAAAAGGTCAACAAAACATAACACATGAATAATCTGACACGTTAACTGGATGATTATAGCGAAAAAATAAAACCAGGGAAATCCATAATTTGTGAATAATCTAGATATAATGGGGATTTTAACATTTTAAAAATTAAACAAAAAATACACTGTTAGGGGGAGAATACATCGAAAGCAAATTATGATATGCATTAAATCTTAAACTTTATCATTTGAAGACTTATATCACTGTACATAAATCATCACAAACTACAGATTATCAGGGTAGGTTTTATAATATACAACTGTCATTTTTAAAATCTCTAAAATGATTCGGAGTAGAACACAGGGCTTGTTCATAAAATGCAGACCTAATAAAAGGTCGCCAATTCGTATTATATTTGGATTGCAAAAAACAGATTTAAAGCATGAATAACGACCTTTCAAACAACAAAATTAGACTATTTTACAACGACCTACAAATAAACCATAATGATACATGAAGTAACTCTGGATGTAAGCAGGAGTTAGCCTTTGTAATGACGTTTTTTGTGATCTCTATTTTGAGAAGCTATGACCATATAAACATGAGTAAGATTCATCGCAATATGGCACGTAACTACGAGAATCTATGTGTTTGTTTGCAGAGAGATATTGACCGTTGTATTAGTCTAGTTCAACTATATAGAATCATGTCTTAGTTAAATTTCATCTACTTCTAGTCAATCCATACAAGTAAACAGGCTTCGTGTGAATTGTATGTAGTTGATGGAAAAGAATTAAGAGGCAACATTGATTTAATGCAAAGAATACTAGAAGGTGGAGATATGCAGTCGGTTAATGAAGATTACTTAAATAAATTAAGAGAAGAACTTGTCAATAATCTAGAGAAAATAAACAAGTTCTTTGCAGCCTGAGTTTTATGAGGACTACTAGTAGAATATTACTCTAGATCATTATTCAATACAAACTGTTTTGCATACTTCTTGGGAGGAACACCAAAATGCTTACTAAAACACTTACTAAAGTAACGTGGAGTAGAGAATCCAACAGTATATGCAACTTCTGAAACATTCATACTTCTATTTGTACGTAATAAGTAAGCAGCGGTCTTTAATCTTGTCGACATAATGAAATCATTCGGTGTTTGACCAGTAACTCCCTTAATCTTATCATACAAACTAGTTCTCCCAAGACACATCTCTCTCGCAAAATCATTGACACTAAATTCGTGATTATTGATATTCGCCTCTACGACCTCCCTAGCTCTCTTTAAAAGGTCTTTATCTACGTCATTCTTAGCTAGAATTTTTGTATCAAACTCTGGATCTGACGAATACTGTCTTTGCAAAGCACTTCGAGTTAATAATATATTATTGACTTTCCTTGATAGCATGCCTATTTCAAAAGGCTTAACAATATAATCATCAGCACCTGCTGAGATACCCTCCTCATAATGTTCCCTAGAATCTTTTGCTGTTAGTAACACAATTGGAATGTGGCATAACGATTCATCTTGCTTAATCAAACGAGTGAATTCAAAACCATTCATAACAGGCATCATAACATCACTAATAATGATATCCGGTCTATATTCCATTACCCATTCGTATGCTTCTTTACCATTACTCTTAACAAACACATTAAAGTACGAAGATAATGTCTCCTGTAGCAAATCTCGTAATTCTCTATTATCGTCAACGACCAATACTGAAGGTTTCTCTGTATCTTCTATTAGTTCATTATTCAGATCACTATTTTCTTCTGAAGACAACAATAGAGGTTGTTGATTAATTTCATCTTTCCACTCCTTTATAAATTCGACATCGTCGACACAAATCTCTAAGTTTTTAGGAAAGACAATTTGAAAGCATGAACCTTCTCCGATATTACTTTCCACAGAAATATTCCCATTATGAGCTTCTACTAGCCCCTTAACCAAAGAAAGTCCTATACCTGTTCCTCCAGTATCTTCTCCCTCTATATGGAAATACCTATCAAATATCTTATCTAAATAGTCGTTACTAATTCCAATTCCATTATCGATAACCTTCAAAACAACATTGTCCCCATTTTCAAAAACAATGACTCGAATAATTGCCTTATTAGATCTATATTTAAATGCATTAGACAACAGATTATGGATAACTTTTTTAAACTGTTTAGGATCAATACAACATGCAACATCAGCATTATTCGCAACAAATTCATAACGAATATCATTAACAACAGCATACTCTTCATAAGCATCAAAAATATGCTTTACAAAAGAGACAAAATCCAAAGGCTTTCGATGTATTGTTAGAGCTCCTAGTTCTTGTTTTCTAAAATCAAGAATCTCATCAACTAAATAGGTCATCCTCTGACAATTCACAAAAGCAGAATTTAACGATCTCCTATCTCCATCAATCAACCTTCCATTAGACAGAACCTTTTCAATCAAGCCCGATATAATAGTCAAAGGTGTTCTAAACTCGTGAGATATATTTGTGAAAAACTGTAACTTATTTGCATTATCTTTAACCAACCTCTCTGCATCTGACTTTTGTTGTTCTAAAGAAACCTCTAGTATAGATTTTCTTACCAAAACAAGGTGAATACCATACAGAATCAATACTAAGAATGAAAAGTATATCAAATATGCCCACCATGTAGCATAAAATGGTACTCCCACAATTACGGATACAGAATCCAAATACTTAGCATCAGAATCACCGGCAACACGAACTTTAAAAATATAATGCCCAGAAGAGAGACGATTATAATTCACTTGATTTTGATACGTTGCTTTTACCCAATGGTCGTCATACCCTTCAAGCATATACTCAAACTCAGGTCTAAAAGACTTAATATATTCGAAAGATGTAAATGAAAAAGTAACACCAGAGTTTTGATGTGCTATTTTTATCTTATCCTTAAATAATAAAGTTTCATAAATACCTCGAACACCATTTGATTCATCCACAGTACGAATCATTGCCTCAGTGATAAGCACTTTTCTTTTACTTTTGGTACGAATTAGATCTTTCTCTTTAAACGAAACCAAACCCTGAATCCCTCCAACAAATACCTCTCCACGACGAGTAACACACAAACTCTTTTCATTAATCTCTCCTAAAGGAAAACCTTTACCATGATCAAAATTAGTAAAATGTCGACTTTTAACATCCAATCGGCTAATACCATTGCTTGTAGCTACCCAAAGAAATCCATAACGAGATTGTGCTACAGTAAAAATAAAATCACTTGAAAGACCATTTTTATCTTTATTAAAAATATCAAAACCGGAACCGTCTTCAAGATAAAGACACAATCCTCCCCCTGAAGTAGAGACCCAAATTCTTTTTTCCTTATCTTCATAAACAGAAGGGATATGATCGCTTGAAAGACCAAAAGGATTTGACTCGTCTACGGTAAAGTGGTAAACTTTTGCCTTCGACTCATCGTACATAAAAAGCCCATTACTTTCAGTAGCAATCCACAACCTACTCTTCGAATCAACAAGCAAGTGCAATATGGTACCAAGTACAGCAGGAGAACCGGGTGTACCTCGATCTAAGAAAGGTGAAAAATCTTTTCTATCCTCATCCGAGATAAATAGGCCGATAGCATTCCCGACTAAGATACGACCTTGCCATTCTGCAATTGCAGAAACAGAATTATTTTTAAGTCCACTATTTGATGAATTATAAACATTAAAAGTTTTCTTCTTCGTGTTCATACGATTCACACCACCATTGTGCGTACCAACCCACAATTCATGACGATGATCAAAAAACAGGGCCTTTATATTATTATGAGAAATAGATTTAGGATCTTTACTATTATGAGTAAAATATCTAAACTCTCGTGTTTTACTATTATATAAATTCAGTCCACCACCTTCAGTAGCAATCCAAATGTTGGGACCATAGCCTTGCATAATATCCCCAACAACCCTGTAGTTTATAGATGTATTCTTCTGAGGATTTGGTTTAAAGAATTTAAATACGGTCAATCGTGGATTATAAATATTAACTCCTCCAAAATAAGAACCAATCCACAAACTCCCTTGGTTATCTACTAAAATAGAATAAATAGAATTATGACTTAATCCGTTAGGATCATGATCCGATTGATAATAAACATCAATCTTATTGTTCGATGGATTCCAAACATTCAAACCATAAAAGGTTCCAATCCACACATTCCCTAAGGGATCACGTCGTACTGATCTAATTGTATTATTCGAAAGTGGATATTTCTTAGACCCCTTATGAAAATGCTTCAAAATCCCATGCTCAGACAATAAATAAACACCTTCCGTAGCCGTACCTACCATATAACTTCCTTGATAGGCCATTATAGAAGTAACCTCTTTCTTTAGAATCACCTTCACTGATTTACTCGTTGGATCATAACAGAGTAAGCCGTATTGACGAGTTGCCAACCAAAAACGTCCTTGCTGGTCGATATACATTTTATTTAAGACAAAATCAGAATATCCTGGAATCTTAACTCGATTCACAGAGCCGGTCTTCATATCTAAAATACCGAGACCTATATGATCTCCTATAAACAATGAATTTTCATGCAGATATATTGTCTCACAATGAGGGGCCTCATAATTATAAAATCGTTCTTCTCGATAACGAAATATAGAAACACCCTGTTTAACTAAAACATAGATGTCACTACTCTCTTTCGAAGCTATAATTTGCTTAACATTCTCGCCCAAAATAGAAGTCGTATCCCCTCTTAAATGGTGAAACTGTTTAATTTTTGTCCCATCGTATCTATTTAAACCATTTCTTGTTCCTAACCATATATAGCCTACACTATCTTGTTCTAAAGAGATCACAGAAGATTGTGTCAATCCATCGGACACATTTAAATGTTCAAAAATATGATTTTGTCCATTAACAGTCGAAAGGAAAAGATATACAAAACTTAATATGAATAGTAACCTTATGCGCATACAAAAATAATTTCATTTTTTTGTCTAGAGCACTAAAATAGTGCTTTCCAAACGATTTCACATTTAATTAACAGATGGTTCTTTTTTTTTAATCATTTTAAACATCTATAAATTAGACACAACTACCATCTTTTCAGAATGCCCTATCTTGTTATAAAACATCATACAAATGCTATTCTTAGTGTATCTTAGTGGATACAAAACCACAACGAGTTCAAAGATCAGGTAGATGGCTGGAAGATATTTTATCTTCCAGTACACCTCCCACACCACAGTACATACGGGTCTCGTATACGGCGACTCCCGAAATCACGACTTTACTTTCTGATAATAATCACTTAGTGTAATATAGCCGGCCTTCTCCAAATTCTTATTGGTTATAGTCGTTTGAAGAATTGGACTCTTGGAGATGCGCCAATACTTTTTCCTCGTATTAGCATATTCATACGC
>JAONJW010000036.1 GCA_028377305.1 Prolixibacteraceae bacterium
GGTGCAAAGATATGTTGTTTTTTGGTAACTGCAAGAAAAATATATTTTTTTTCAAGCTCTCTTTGCGAGTGTTGCAGACAATATTTTTTGTTGAATGCGGTGCAAAGGAAATACAAATTTTGATTACTACAAAACAAAAAATAAAAAATTATCTCCACTCTACAATCGTACCTCGTTCTTTTTCTCTCATTCTCTTAGGTATAGCTGCTGTAATTTTTTTTGCGACAAGATCAATAATTTTTCTTTTGGTGTAGTGTCGAGTATAAACAATCGCAACTTCACGTAAAGGAGTATAGTCAGAAAAACACAATACTTGGTCTGATTTTTTCTTGATTAGATCTAGACCGGCCAGTTCTGGGATCAAGGTAAAGCCCCCTTCTTGGTCGATAATTTTAATAATTGTTTCTAAAGAACCTCCATCAAATTTAAAAGGGTGGTTGTTTGCTCCCTGTTTCATTTTGCAAAGATTAATCACTTGACTGCGGAAACAGTGACCATCATTCAATAACCACAAATCTGGAGTATTGATATCACTAAGTGAGAATTCGTCATTGGTTAGAAAATTGTTCTTTTTATCACAATATACCATCATCTCCTCATAAAAAATAGGAGTCTCCTCAATCTCAGTGTCTTTTAGTGGTGTAACAAGGATTCCAATGTCTAATTCATCTTTTTTTAACTTGCTTTCAATTTCATATGTAAACAACTCTTCAATAGTAATGTCTATCTCAGGAAACTCTTTTGTGAATTGCCCTATGAATAGAGGAAGAAGATATGGTGATAGAGTGGGAATGATTCCAATTCTCAATGATCCAGAAAGATCGTTCTTGTCAGATCTAATTATTTCGTCTATCTCTTGTGTCTCTTTAAGAACATTTCTTGCTTGAGCAATAATTTTCGTTCCTAGATCCGTTGGAATAATAGGTTGTTTTGATCGATCAAATATCGTGACTCCAAGAAATTCTTCTAACTTCTTGATTTGCATACTAAGTGTTGGTTGTGTTACAAAACACTTTTCTGCTGCAGTGGCAAAATGTCTGTAGTTGTCCACCGCGATTATGTATTCTAGTTGTGTTAGAGTAATCATTACACCTTTCTTTTTGTCTGGTAAATATAACTTATTTCATTATAATTTGTTTCCCCTTTCTTTTTATTTATTTTG
Organism: Prolixibacteraceae bacterium; assembly: GCA_028377305.1. Lineage (GTDB taxonomy): Bacteria > Bacteroidota > Bacteroidia > Bacteroidales > Prolixibacteraceae > Halosquirtibacter. The sequence goes on from JAONJW010000036.1 coordinate 1,163, forward strand.
TATTCAATTAACATCATTTTCTGTGAATATTTTTAGTATTAGTATAGCTTTGTTAGGTAGAAAATTTATTGCTATGAGAAATATATTAATGATTCCATTACTATCAGTACTATTGTTTTTAACATCTTGTGGACCAAGTCAAGATGACCAAGCTGCATTGGCTCTGACTCGGGCCAACTCCTTTTTGGTTAAAAATGATACAACAATGGCACTTGCTGTAATCGATTCTGCGTTGGTGAACTATCCTAATGCAAAGGACATGCGTTCCAAGTTAGAAATGATGAAAGGCGACGTCTATACAGATATTTGTAATCAACTAAAAAGAGGAGTGGATAGTTGTGATATTATCATTAGACAGAAATTAAAGGATTTTGTCGTACAAGAGAGACCTTATGATAAGAATAAATGGTATGTATATAAAAGACAGACATTTAATCGTAGTTGGGATAGATCATTTATTGAAGTGAATCTAAATGATAAAGGAGTGGTGTATCTAACCAGTAATTATATTGGAGAGAAATCATTAGACCATACCGGTATTCGTGTTTATGACAAGGATCTTTCTTGTAAAACGGAATCTGTAGAATTGAATACAATTAATAATCATCAAAGTGACTTCATGGAAAGTAAGTGGGAAAAAGTGTCCTATAAAGATGGAGCATCTGATGAGCTAATCGATTTTATTGGATCTCACCCCAAAAGAAGTCTTAAAGCTGTATTTCTTGGCAAGAAATACTACTACATTTTATTAGAGAAGTACGACATCGAAGCTGTTGTTAAGTCGTATGAATTGTCTCAGGTCCTTAGAAAAAGAGAAACGTTAAAGAAAAAACTGCACTCGGTCGATAAACAGATATGCAAGAATTGTTAATTTTATTTTGCCATCATTTTTCCTAATAAATCATAACTTGAAAGGTTATTTCCTAGTCTGTTGTCATTAGACAATAACATAGTGCAATGGATCATACTTTTTCAGAAGTAAAAATGGTCAATTAGTTGAAGTGGTTTGGCTAACAATTGTTTACAAAATAGTTTTTATCGATAAAATAATGATGTTATTTTGAAATAATAGTTATTTAAATTCGTATAATTGAGAAACGTTTAATGCAATTAAAGGGAATGAAGATTCATAAGATTGATTGCGGAAGTTTTATGTGCGATGCTGGGGCTTTATTTGGAGTAATTCCCAAACCCTTGTGGAGTCGGGTGTATTCTTCTGATGATGCTAATAGATGTCAATTGACGATGCGGAATTTGTTAATTGAAAAAGGTGATCATAAGATTTTGATAGATGCTGGAAGTGGGATGAATTTTTCTGATAAATATATTAGAAACAATTCGTTAAATGCATCATCACGACTTGCAAATTCGTTGAATAGTATAGGAGTGGAGACCTCTGAGGTTACAGATATTATTTTTACCCATCTTCATTGGGATCACTCTTGTGGTGCTTTTGATATCGGAGAAGGGATGTTTGGAGAACTCTTTCCAAATGCAAAGTACCATGTTTCAAGGATACAATGGGAGAATGCACTTGCGGATAATCCTCGAGAAAATGCAGCTTACCATAAAAGAGATCTCCATTTGATGAAGGAGTCAGGTCGTCTGTTTTTATTAGAAAATAACGATCAACCTTTTCAAAACTTTATGACTTTGTACTATATGGATGGTCATACTCCAGGCCAGATTATCCCAGTGATTCATCATCCAAAACAATCGATCGTTTTTTCGGCAGATTTTATTCCAACTTTGGCACATGTCTCTAATTTATGGGTTGCTGCTTATGATCTGTTTCCCTTAACAGTAATGAATGAAAAGGAGATGTTTTTAAAGAAGGTGGTTGAAAATCATTGGCTTTTGTTCTTTCAGCATGATGCATATTGTGAAATAGCTAGTGTCAAGTTGAATAACGAAACTTTTAAAGGATATCCTGAAGAAGTATCTATCATATCTTAAGCACTATATTTTGAACACATAAATAGGTAGTTTCCCCCAAGGCACTATCTTGCTACCAGAATTTTAAATGACAAAAATCGCAGATAATATAGTTAATGATCATCTTTATGACAAGTCAAAGGAGTTAGGGATCTTAGAAATTCTTTTTGATTCTTATGAACTTCCTGCAATGATTGTTGATGATCACCTTCGCCTTTTAAGAATCAATGTACTTGCAAAGCAACAGTTTAGTTTATACAAACAAGTTGGAGGATTGCTTAGAGAGCCGCTTCATGTTATTGGAGATATTATCCCCAAAGCATTATGTGATTCTGATACACACTATGAGTGCTTATTATTAGATGGAGATTATTATAGAATAGGTGTGAAAGCATTGAACCATCAATCGGACATATATTATTTTATCACGTGTCAACTCTTAAAGAATAAGGTAAATAACTATATTCCAACTTCTATTGAAAAGGAAATATATGAAGAGATAAATGGTGTCACATTTAAATTATTCTGTGAAGAGCGTCGTATAGAATTGGACTACAAAAAGGAAGTAATTATTCTTGAAAAGATTTTTTCCTATTTGTTTGACTCATCTCTATTATTATCACATTTAGATCATTCATTTCATCGAATGATAAAATCCTTTATTGCTAATCCGTTGGTTAAATCGCTGCCGGTATTATTAAAGTGGCATATTGATGATATGACCTTTTATACCCGTCAGGAGATTACCTCTTATAGCATGGGAGAAAATGGTTGTTATATCCTAGAAGGAATAGTATATGACATCACATCTAAGATCAATGAAAGATCCTCTTATCGAATTATCGAAGGGAAGTTGTTTGATTTTATGGAGCACTATAATAGCGGACTTCTTTGGGTTACCAATAGTGATGTAGATGGTGAGGCTGTCGGAGAGGTAAAAGTATCAAGTGCCAATAGTAGAGCATTGTCTCTTCTTCGAATTGATAAAAAGCATATCATAGGGATGTCCTTAAGTGATATTTTTCCACAGATAGATCATATTTCTCATTTTTGCCTCAATGGAGATACCGTAGGATCGTTGATAACATATGCTTATGATCATCTACAAAACAAGAGACTTTATAATGTATACATATACCCGTTCTCAGAGTTTTCTATGTGGGGGATCTCTTTTTATGAGATACAAGATGTCAAGACCAAAGAGATATTTTCTCCCATGGATCTTGATCTAGACATCTCCGATGATATTCATGATTTTGTGATAAAAGTTTCTCAAGACCTTCATATTGAATTTATCAATGATGCTGCAGCTAAGGCCTTAGGGAAAGATAAACGTGACTTTATTGGGAAGTCTTATAAAGAGTCTGTATTAAAACCATTGAATCTTAATGAGACTATACTGACTGAAGCCATTCTTTCTAGAGGTATACGTAGAAGAGAGTTATCACTAACCCATCTTGGAATAAAATATGATATAGACTTCTTTGCAATACCAAATATAGTGAAGAATGGAGAGGTCGATTCTGCAGTCCTTATCGGGCGAAATATATCTCATTATAAGAATAAAATTCAATTGCTTCAGGCTGAAAATAATCATCTAAAAGAGGTTGGACAACTTAAAAGCCAGTTTTTTGCTAATATGAATCATGAAGTCCGTACTCCGTTAAATTGTGTCTTGGGGTTTATGGAATTGATTAATGATGAATTTTATAGTGCAGAACAACGACATAGTTTTCAACAACGGATGAAAGAGAATGGAGATTATCTGTTAAATATTATCGACGATATATTAGATATATCCGCCATTGAAGTTAATGCAGTCAATCCCAATTATAGTGTGGTGAATATATCGAATCTTCTCCGAACAGTATTTAAATCATTCGAATACAGAGGTATGATTAATATGGATATTGATTTTATTCTTGATGTTAAGAATGAAAACGTTAAGGTCTATTCAGATGAGCGTATTTTAAGGAGGGTAATAACTAATATTCTTAATAATGCGTGGAAGTTTACAAAAAATGGAATGATTCGTGTTGCGATGGAAACCAATACCAAGGGAGTGTCTATTTCTGTAAGCGATACGGGGTGTGGTATTCCCAAAGAGGAGCTGCCTTATATATTTGATCGATTTAGGAAGTATAGTAACAACTATTGTAAGTCTTTTGGTGGTAGTGGGTTAGGTCTTTCTATTTCACAACATTTTATGCATCTAATTCGTGGAGATATCAAAGTTGCATCAGAGGTCGATAAGGGATCTTGTTTTAATTTGTTTGTTCCTAATACAATTCTTGTAGACTCGTAATCTGTATATTTGCGTCTGTTGGTCATAATGGAACAATAAGAAAAGTGCGATGTAATTGATATTACATCGCACTTTTTTATTACAGCTCTTCTTTAAGAAATTTGGCTGTATAAGATTCGTTGTTTAAACAGACTTCTTCAGGCGTGCCTTCACAAAGGATTTCACCTCCTCCAATACCTCCTTCTTTACCGATATCAATAATATGGTCTGCCATCTTGATCACATCTATATTGTGTTCGATTATGATAACTGTATTACCTTTGTCGACCAATCGATTGATTACTTGTAGCAGGATACGTATATCTTCAAAATGGAGACCTGTTGTTGGTTCATCAAGGATGTATAATGTTTTTCCAGTATCTTTTTTACTTAATTCAGATGCAAGTTTTACGCGTTGAGATTCCCCCCCAGATAAGGTTGTGGACGATTGTCCCAATGTAATATAACCGAGTCCTACATCTTTAAGTGTCTGTAACTTCTTGTTCATAGAAGGAACAGCTTCAAAGTAAGGAATCGCTTGGTTTATCGTCATATTAAGAACATCAGAAATCGATTTTCCTTTATATCTGATTTCTCGTGTTTCTCGATTATATCTTTGCCCGTTACACTCGTCACAATGAACTAATACATCTGGTAGGAAGTTCATTTCGATGACACGCATTCCTGCTCCTTTACACTTCTCGCATCTACCACCTTTGACATTAAAAGAAAATCGTCCGGGCTTGTAACCACGAACCTTTGATTCAGGTAATTGTGTAAATAAGGAACGGATGTCAGAGAATAGTCCAGTATAAGTAGCCGGATTAGATCTTGGTGTTCGACCTAAGGGTGATTGATCAATTTGAACGACTTTATCAAGATGTTCTAGTCCCTCAATTGATTCATATGGTAATGGATCTTTTACAGACTTATAGAAATATTGACTCAATATGGGTTGAAGGGTACCATTAATCAAAGAAGATTTCCCACTACCAGATACTCCGGTGATACAGACTAATTTCCCTAAAGGAAAAGAAGCGGTCACATTCTTCAGGTTATTACCCGTTGCTCCTTTTAGTAAAAGTTCATTGCCATTACCACTACGTCGAGTTTCAGGGACTTCTATGTTAATCGTTCCAGCAAGATACTGTGCTGTCAAGCTTTTTGATGCCATGATCTCTTTAGGGGTACCTGAAGCAATAATTTCTCCACCATGTCTTCCAGCTTTAGGGCCCATATCAATGACATAATCAGCGTCCATCATCATATCTTTATCATGTTCAACGACGATAATCGTATTTCCAATATCTCTAAGATGATTCAATGACTGTATTAGCTTCTGATTGTCACGTTGATGTAGCCCAATACTAGGCTCATCTAATATGTACAATACATTGACTAATTGCGATCCAATCTGTGTTGCTAAACGTATTCTTTGCGATTCTCCTCCAGATAACGTTCTGGAAGACCTATTTAATGACAAATAATCAAGTCCAACATCCAAGAGGAAGTGAATACGCGTAAGAAGTTCTTTCAGAATTTCTTTGGCGATGGTCTGTTGACTCTTGCTAAGCTTATCATTCACTCCATCTAAGAAAGTATATAGAGTGGAGATATTCAATTGTGATAACTCAGCAATATTCTTTCCTCCAAATCTAAAATATAGAGACTCTTTCTTTAATCTTTGCCCTTCACAAACAGGACACTGGATACGACGTTGAAATTGGTTGGCCCATTTTAGTGCTTTTTTCGACTTACTATCGTCACTTTGCATGGTAATATATTTTACAATACCATCAAAGTTTCCAAGATTATAAAAACTTGATTCGCTATCCTGACTCATAGGGATCTTTTCGCTCGTACCATTCAAAATCTTGTGAATACACTCGTCAGGAACATCTTTCAGCGGGGTCTTAAGGTCACATTGATATTTTGCAAGTAAGCCTTCGATCTGCCTAAACATGATGCTCTTCGTTGGCGTTCCAAGAGGTAGTACTCCTCCTTTTTGAATGCTTAACTCTTTGTCTGGTATGATCAGATCGATATCAATTTTGGTCACCTCACCCATACCATTACAGTGAGAACAAGCTCCTTGAGGAGAGTTAAAAGAAAAGTTGTGAGGAGCCGGATCCGAATATGCTATCCCTGTGGTTGGGCACATAAGGTTACGAGAGAAATATCGATATTCAGATCCATCTTTATTAGAGATCATCATAATTCCCTCGCCATGCTTCATTGCGGTAGTTATAGATGCCTTGAGACGATCAATATCTTTTTCACCAATCACCAATCGATCGATAACAATTTCAATTGTATGGTTCTTGTATCGGTCCAATCGCATTCCATGTTCAATAGAGATAACTTCACCATCTACTCTTGCATGAAGAAAACCTTTACGTAGAATCTGTTCGAAAAGCTCTCGATAGTGCCCCTTTCTATTTTTAACAACTGGAGAAAGAATTAAACAGGCTTGACCTTCATAGGATTCGATAACCAAATCTAAAATCTGCTGTGGAGTGAATTTTATCATCTCCTCATCCGTATTATAGGAGTATGCTGTTGATGCTCTTGCAAAAAGAAGACGCAAGAAGTCATATATTTCAGTTACCGTTCCAACGGTGGATCTAGGATTTTTATTTGTTGTTTTTTGTTCGATCGAAATAACAGGTGAAAGACCTGATATCTCATCCACATCAGGACGCTCCATATTTCCCAAAAAAGAGCGTGCATAGGATGAAAAAGTTTCAATGTATCTACGCTGTCCTTCTGCATATATAGTGTCAAAAGCTAGAGAAGATTTTCCGCTTCCACTAAGGCCAGTAATAACAGTCAGTTGATTCCTTGGAATCTGAATATCAATATTCTTTAGATTGTGTTCTCGGGCCCCAGTCACGGTAATAAAACCTTCCTCTTCTGAGTGGGTTGATCTATTCATTGTAAATGATTAAGATTAATGGTTCACAGATTACTCTGCTTTTTTAGGTAGAATAATCTGATATGACTTCTGCCTTGGGTTCTTTAGATATGGTTTCCTTAACCAAGGGTTATAGTATTTAAGTTCCTTATAACTAACCCCATGGTTTTTCGCAAAGGTACTAAAATTCTTTATGCTATGCTTGACCGTTACAGTATAAGTGTCAAAAAGAGGGTAATAATCAGAATCTTTTAATATGAAGTTGTACTGTTTTGGATTTTCAAATATTACTTTGAAAGCTACAATACGATACAAGTACCTAGCGGTTTCGGGATTTAACAGCATATCGAAATACGAGGAAGCATCCTGAATTTCCATCTGATTTAGAACCCCACGTCTTCCAGCATTGTAACTTGCGGCTACCAGTGCCCAATCTTTAAACTTGTCATGTGCATGCTTTAGATATTTACAAGCAGCTACAGTCGATTTCTCGATATGATACCTTTCGTCCACATAACTATTGACTGTTAATCCATAGTCTTTTGCAGCTCCATTCATCAACTGCCAAAGGCCTTTTGCTCCTGCGGGAGATAAAGCAACTTCATTTAAAGCACTTTCTGCTACAGCCAAATATTTAAAGTCATCAGGGATTCCATGCTTCTCAAGTATTGGTTCAATAATGGTAAAATAGCGTTTCGACTTTTTTAGAAGAATCAATGTTTGAGATTGCCAATAACTATTCACAAGTAATTCTCGATCCAAGCTCTCTTTTACATAGTCACGATCTAGAGGTAAAGTGTCGTTAGCAAAGGTTACGACTTTTGGTATTGGTACAGATTTAACAGAAGGGACGGAATGTCCAATTTGTTCTTCTGGTTGAAATGGAGTGTAGTATTGTACCTGGGGCTTCTTAAGAAAAAAAGTAAGAAGTATAAATGTAGTAGTTAAAGTAGTGATCAATATTAATAAAACTACTTTAGTAATCTTTTTTATGGTCATATTCTAAGGGGTATTTTTTCAGTTTCTCATCTACAAAGGTAACCTTTGTAGATGAGAAAAAGTTTCTAAACCCCTCTTGAAAAAGGTTAAAAAGGGCAATCACTTTTTAATTATCTCAAAAATAGAGTAATGAGGGAAAACTTTTTTAGGATAATAGTTTTTTTACAAAGCCTGAAATTACTTTACCGTCTGCTTGTCCAGCCATTTCTTTACTTGCTAAGCCCATAACCTTGCCCATGTCTGCCATCGAGGTTGCACCAATTTTTTGGATAATTTGTTTCACAACCTCCTCTATTTTCTCTTCTGAAAGGGGTTCTGGAAGAAAAGAATCCATTACTGCAGCTTGTGCCTCTTCTACTTCTGCTAGATCTTCACGATTCTGCTCTCTATAGATTTTTGCTGAATCGTTACTCTGTTTCGCTAGTTTGGCGATGATCTTTTGGATATCTGCATCATTTAGCTCATCATTTGCTGTTTTTGCTGTTTTTGCTTCAATGATTACTTTCTTAATTGCTCTTAAGGCTTCAAGACGAACTTTGTCTTTCGCTTTCATTGCCTCTTTCATCTGTGCGGTTATCGCTTCGGAAATTGTACTCATAATAGGATAATATAATTAATCTACATTGTCATGTAGAAATGAGTTATTATTACTAATCTTTGGCTCGTTGTTGTTTGGGTCCACATGATATTGTGAATAATCTTGTGTAGGCCTTTGATTATTATAGAATGCTTGATTATTTTGTTGTTGCTTCAACATCTCTTTCCTCTTGTATGCAGGAACACGAGTCATTTGATCGACTTCCTCATCATTGGCTTGGTCAAAATTGCGACGCATTCCATTCTCTGGTGCAGCGTAATTATGATTGCTTTGCCCTTGATTGCTTTGCCCTTGATTGTTTGCTTGTGAATAATTAGGATAATTATCCGGTTGAGGTGGAGGGTTGTGACTGTACAATTGGTTTATTGCATCTTCATTACGTTCCTTTTGGTAGATGGAGTTATCAGAACCATAACCATAACCACCATTATCTGTTGGCCTTTGATAATGGTCTCTCATCTGCACCTGTGGTTCCTGAATATTAGGGGCTACCTGTTGTGGAGGAGGCTGATTAAAAATATTTGGTTCATTATACTGAGTTTGCTGCTGATTTAAAGAAACCTTGACCGCTTGTGGAGTAGACTTCTTTTCTCTTAACTCTGGAATTGATGCTTGTCCAAATCCAGTTGCAATTACTGTGACAGAGAGTTTTTCTCCTAGACTATCATCATTACCATTACCCCATATTAAGTCTGCATTGTTTCCTGCCATCTGTTGTACATAGTTGGTAATTTCATCAATCTCACTCATCAATGCCTCATTATCACTACTAGAGGTGATGTTAAGAAGAATATTTTGTGCCCCATTGATGTTGTTGTTGTTTAACAACGGAGAGTTTAGAGCTATCTCGATAGCATGAATTGCACGGTTTTCTCCTTCGGAAGTGCCTGATCCCATGATTGATACCCCTGAGTTACGCATCACTGTGTCAACATCAGCAAAATCTACATTGATATAGCCATGGAAAGTAATAATCTCAGCAATACCTTTAGCTGCTGTTGCTAATACACCATCTGCCTTGGCAAAGGCTTCGGAAAGAGGAAAGTCACCATAAAGGTCTATAATACGTTCGTTATTGATTACCAATAGAGAGTCCACTTTACCTTCTAATTTACGGATGCCATCTATTGCCTGATTAATCCGACGTTTCCCCTCATTTCTAAAGGGAATGGTCACAATACCTACGGTTAGAATACCAAGATCTTTTGCGATTTCTGCTATCACTGGTGCAGCACCTGTACCTGTACCACCACCCATTCCAGCAGTAATAAATATCATGTTGGTTTTATCACCTAACACTTTCTGAATCTCTTCGATACTCTCTCTAGCCGCTTCTTCACCGACATCAGGTTTGTTCCCAGCGCCTCGACCTTCCGTTAGAGATTCCCCCAAATGGATTTTACGAGGAATGCTACTATCGTCTAAGGCTTGCTGGTCCGTATTACATATAACGAACTCCACATCTTTGATCCCTTCGCTATACATATGTTTTACAGCGTTGCTACCTCCGCCACCAACACCAATCACTTTAATTATCGCTTCTCTTTTTTGTTCTTGATAGTCAAACTCCATGTGATATATTATTGAAGGATTTAATCCTTTAGGGTTCTTAAGTTATCTATTCTTCTTCAAAAAAATTACTAATTCCAAACTTTCGTTTGAACCATCTTGATATACTATTCTCTTTCTGGCCTTCTGTTCTAATAGGAGTATCTTCCTTCTCCTCTTCATTCAATATAGGTTCATCTGGAGTCTCTTTTTTTTCGAATTCAGAAGTCTTTATGTTATTGTTATCTTCTAATATTGAACCTTCTACATTGTTTATTCTTGACAATGACGCTTCTTCCTCAAAGGGACTCTTATACAAAGGTACTTGATTTTCCTCTTTTACAGAACTATCATCGTAATTATATATAGGTGCAGTATTTTGTCTATTATTAATGGTCTGATTAGGGTCTTTGTGGAACCCTGTTGCCAATACAGTTACAAATAAACGATCTCCAAGTGTTTCATCTACTCCAGTTCCCCAAATAATCTCTGCTGAGTCTCCTGCTTCATCTTGTATGATATCTAAAATCTGCCCGATCTCATTAAGTCGAGCTTCGTTTCTTTTGCTACTGATGATATTTAGTAGAATATTTTTAGCTCCATCAATATCATTGCTGTCTAGAAGTGGTGATTTAAGGGCATTATAGACTGCTATATTGGCTCGGTCTTCCCCATCTCCAACTCCACTTCCCATTAGAAAAACCCCCGACCTATGCATGGTTGACTCCACATCGGCAAAGTCAATATTTACCGTTCCAGGAAGGGTGATAATCTCAGCACAACCTTTCACAGCATTACCAATAATCTCATCTGCTTTATGGAATGCTCTACTCGCTGGAAGATTACCATACAGTCGAAGTAGTTTTGCATTGCTCACGACCAGCAAACTGTCTACATAAGGGCGTAGGTCTTCTACTCCTTGAAGGGCTTGGGCATAACGTTTCTGTCCCTCTTGTGGTGATGGAATAGTCACAACAGCCACCGTTAGAATACCCATCTCTTGTGCAAGTTGTGCGATTATTGGAGTAGCACCTGTTCCTGTTCCTCCTCCCATACCTGCAGCAAGAAATATCATCTTGGTTGAATTCTCAAAAACTAGACGTATATCTTCAATATTCTCAATAGCAGCCTGTTTTCCTTGTGAAGGATCATTCCCTGCACCTCGACCTTCTGTAAGTGTAATCCCTAATGGAATTTTTAGGTTGATAGGACTATTCTGAAGCGCTTGAATATCCGTATTACAAACAATAAAGTTTACTCCGGTAACTCCTTCTTGGTACATATGGTTAACAGCATTGCATCCAGCACCACCGACACCTACGACCTTTATGATGGAATCTTCATTTTCTTTAAAACCAAAGTTCATCAAACGCTCTTGCATAAGCAAATTATTCTAGTTTAGTTCGTCACTATCATCTTCTAAAAATTGAAATGCAAAGTTCCCAATCTTCTTTAATAAGGATTGTTGCTTATTAGACTTCTTTGGGGATTTACTCTCTTTCGCTATTTTGGGTTTCGTGCGTTCTGACATATTAACCTTAGGTCGTTTATTCTTCTCCGACTTCTCTAAGGTATATTGCAACAAATTTAGTGCGGAAGCATAAGCTGGTTGCTTAAGCTTCTCTAGATAAGGTCCCACAAGATTCTGAGGGTCATTGATGCGTATATCTTTACCCGTATCAAACGAAAGGATATTCTTCATCCCTTTGAAGTTTGCTCCTCCACCGGACATCACCACATTTGAACCAATCTTTTCGATCAAGTCATAACGTTGCATTTGATATACAATAGATTCGTTAATCTCTTCTAATCGAGCTTCAATCACCTCAGACAAGGCTAATAATGAAATATCTTTTTCTTTGATATCTCCACTTTTGGGTAGGGTGATCTGAATATCACTACTTGGTACAAGACTTGTGATCGTTCCGTGTGACTTCTTCAACTTCTCTGCAAATTCATTGATCGTTTGGAAAGCTTCCATTATATCACTTGTGATCACCTCTCCTCCAAATGGGATCGATGCAGTATGATAAAGACGATTTTTATAATATATTGCCACAGAAGTGAGCCCACAGCCAAAATCAACTACGGCACTTCCAATCTCTTTTTCATGTTTTGATAAACAATATTTCCCTAGCAATGCTGGGTGGATCATTATCTTATCTACGTGAAGATGTAAGTGTTCAAAACACTTCATCAACATGGTCTGATACTCCAGTGGGCCAGTTATCACATGATATTTCGCACTTAGCTCTTTCCCAGAATAACCCAAAGGGTTTGTTACGATTGTTTCAGAGTTTAGAATAAAGTTAATCGGTGATACATGATAAGAGATATTACCTCCATCACACGCTTTATGCTTCGCTTCTTTAATGATAGACTGAATGGTCTCTTTACAGATCTCTTTATCTGGATCTAATGTCTTGTCCACTTGAACAATAACATTATTCAGCTTATGACCATTGAATCCAACGGTAACGTTCTTTATCGGCTCTTCAATATCTTTCTTTGCCATCGAGAGTGCCATCTTTATTGAATCTGCCGTTTCCTTGCTATTCAAGATTACACCACGATGTACACCTTGTGCTTCGCTTTCGCCATAACCCACAATTTCAACTTGACGGTTAGGCGCAAAACAACCTATAAGAACAACAATTTTAGATGTTCCTATATCGATAATTGTTTCGAGTTGACGATATGTGTTCATAGCGATTTATATTTTTAAGAACAGACTACCTGTCCTTCATACTTCAAATTAATTCTTCTGTATTTACCCCAACCTTCGTTGGCCAATACCTGTCTGTAAAACGCCTTTAGATATTTAAACTTACGCTTGTAATCTTCAGGGGTGCCAAAAATAACTCTAAAGTCCCCAACTTTGGGAATCATTACGAGCTCTCCGTTCTTATCAATGTCTATTTGATCGATTAGAGACTTCAAAAATCGGTCATTTTGAATAAATAGACAAAGATCGAATAGCTCATTTTTTATAAAATCAAGATTTGTATTCCCTGTAACAATGGGCGTCTTCTCTGTGTATCTTGGAGACCAAGGAATTACGCTCTTTTTCGAATCCAGATAGAAATCTTGTTTTTTTGATATGACTCTTAAGATTGGGTCTTTTTGATCAACAATTACATTTAAAACAGTACTAGCATACAATTTGTTGTATACAATACTAAAATAGACCTCACAATTATCTATATAGTTACTGCTTTTAAGTTTTTTTTCAATCTGATGTAGACTAATACTATCTCTATTCCGACCCAATACCTCTCCATTGGTCTTTTCAATAAACTTTATCACCGAGTTTTCGTCTACAAAATGGTGATCTGCAGCGTCGATAACAGCAATACGGTAGTTATCCACTCTTCCAGACATCACCCACGATCTTATATGAAGAACGGAGAGGATGAAGAGAGGGACAGCAATCAGAATAAAGATTAGCGTCTTGACCTTTTTATGCATTTTTTGCCAAATATTCTCTTATCGGTTTCACCAGCGTATCAATATCGCCTGCACCGATAGTTACTAAGATATCAAATTGTTCAGAATCTAAAAGCGAAATAGCCTCATTTTTTGATATTAACACTTTTTTTGTTGCATTACAGTGTTGATAAATCAATTCAGAGGTCACTCCTTCCATCGGTTTCTCTCTTGCTGGATATATATCCAATAAGATTAGCGAATCCAATTTCGATAGGCTTTCGCCAAAACCTTTATAAAAATCTTTGGTACGAGAGAAGAGGTGTGGTTGGAAGATCCCAGTCACCTTTTTCCCTGGATACAATGCTTTAATGCTATCCAATGTTGCATTGATTTCTGTAGGGTGATGTGCATAATCATCGATATATTTTATCTTCCCATTATCGAATTGTACATCAAAACGGCGCTTTACGCCCTGATAACTAGGGATAATACTCTTAATCTCTTCTGCTGTGACCCCATTTAATAACGATACGGCAACAGCCCCCACACAGTTCTCTAGATTCACTTTTCCTGGGTAGGTAAAGCGACACTCTTTTATCGATCCCATCGGTGTGTGAATGTCAAATGTGTATCCTCCATTCTCTACACGGATATCGGAAGCAAAGAAATCCGCACTTTTGTCCTCTAACGCGTAGCTGAAACATGTAGCATCTTTATTTTTGATCTCAATATCCTTTTTATGGACTACATAACCGTCTTCGGGAACTAGATTAAGGTATGCATCAAAAGTCACTTTGATAGAAGCATCATCGCCATAAATATCCAAATGATCTGCATCTGTTGAGGTCAGCAGTGCTGTGTTCGGTGAGAGTTGCATAAAGGAGCGATCAAACTCATCTGCTTCTACAACCATCACATCACTGCCTTCATTGGGTAGCAGATAGTTCGTGCCATAATCTTTAGAAATACCTCCCAAGAAGGCTGTACATCCTACAGCACTATGATGCATGATAAAAGAGGTCAGTGTTGTAATGGAGGTCTTTCCATGGGTTCCAGCAATACCAATACAGTTTTTCGTTTCTGATATCAACCCTAACACTTCTGCACGCTTCATGATTTTATATCCCTTTTCTCGCACCTTAACGAGCTCTCCCAACTCCTGAGGAATAGCAGGAGTTAGTACCACTAACGTACTTTTGATATCTGTAGGAATCAACTCTGGGGCATCATGATAGTGAATATCGATCCCCTCTGAAACGAGCGTTCTTGTTAACTCAGTCTCTGTACGGTCATATCCAGACACTTTAAACCCACTGTGATTAAAGTAGCGAGCAACTGCACTCATGCCGATCCCTCCTACACCAATAAAATATATATGACGATAATTTTCCATTATTTCTCTGTTATTAAATCCGATGCTACGGCTACAATATCGGCCACAGCATTAGGTTTAGCAAAACCTTTAATTTTATTCTCTAGAGACTTAATTGTTTCTTGATCTTTCAGTAGCTCTAAAGCTTTAAAAACTAAAACTTCAGGCGCTTCTTTATCTGTAACAAGCACTGCTGCATCATGATCTGTCAACGCTCTTGCATTATGAGTTTGGTGATCCTCTGCTACATTAGGCGATGGAACCAAAATTGTTGCTTTGCCCATCACACAAAGCTCTGATATCGTTCCTGCTCCTGCACGTGAGATCAATAAGTCACTCACATCATAAGCAGTTTTCATATCTGCAATAAACGGTACAATATGAAAGTTTGAGGGGATTTTCCCATCATACTTCTCTCTCAGTTGATTGTAGTAGAACTTACCACATTGCCATATCACATTGATCTCTTTTTCCATCAAGATCGAAGCATATTGATCAATAGCAAGATTCACCTGTCTAGCTCCAAGACTTCCTCCAATAATTAAAAGAGTCGGCTTGTCTGAATTAAGTTCCCATGGCACTTTCACTTCATTACGCTCTTCCAACAACACTTGTCGAATTGGATTGCCTGTAAAATAGATCTTATCCTTAGGGAAGAAGCGTTCCATCTTTGGATAGGCAACACAGATTGCATTAGCTCTTTTCCCTAAGATTTTATTGGTGACACCAGCAAATGAGTTCTGCTCTTGGATGATGGTCTTTTTTCTCATGAGAGAGGCCAAGTAGAGAATGGGACCACTTGCAAAACCACCAGTTCCGATCACTAGATCCGGTTGGTGGTTTTTTATGATTCGCCACGCTTTCATCAACGAAATGATCAGCTTTGGAAGAAACATCACATTACGCCATAACTGTTTACGGTGAAAACCCACAACAGGAATACCTTGTATTGGATAGCCTGCTTGTGGCACCTTCTCCATCTCCATCTTTCCCAACGCACCAACAAACAGAATATCTGCTTGAGGATAGGTTGCTTTAATCTCATTGGCAATAGAGACTGCAGGAAAGATATGCCCTCCTGTTCCTCCACCACTAATAAGTACTTTTATATTTTGTTTCATGTTCAACTCAAATCATTATTAACCTATGCCATCTTTAATCAAAATCGATATCGTCATCTTCATTTAGATATGCATATTTGTTTTCTATACGTCTCACTTCATTGATAATAGCATTATCTTCTTTGGGTACAGTCACTTTATTGGTTGCAATCTTCGAGCGATATGCAATATTTTGAATTATACCTACCCCTAAAGAGGTGGCTATTACTGATGATCCTCCCAGAGAGATAAAGGGGAGTGGTTGTCCTGTAACAGGAATAATATTTAATGATACAGCCATATTAGTAAAGGCCTGTAGCACATAGAGTGTGGCGATACCACACACCAGCATGGCGGGGAAAACCTTTTCACAACGAATCATGATCTTAAAGCACCGAATGAAAAACACCACATAAGAGAACCAAATCAAGAACCCTAAGGTAATGCCTCCAAATTCTATTGACATAGCATACACAAAGTCATTGTGTGATGCACTCAAAAAATTGGATACCAAACTCTTGTCTGCCGTTCCTTTTATTCCACCTCGTGCAATCGCAACCTTTGCATAATCTACTTGTCTCATGTGGTGATCTTTCGTAATCTCTGTGCCATCCACATAACTCATGATTCGGGATTTCACTGTTGAAATACGTCCTACCTTCATTGGAAGAAAGTCGGATATCAAGATCAATATAGTAAAGGCCATTACTCCAAAAAGGACAAGCGCCCCAATCTTTTTATAAGGCATACGTCCCACTAACATCATGACAAAGATCGTACAACATAAAATGAATGACGTTGAGAAATCGGCCAAAAAGATGATTCCCGCAATCCCTACCGTCGATATAATAATCTTATAAAAAGCTTGATTACGTGCCGGTTCACTTCTCTGTCCTGTGCCAATAAAATAGGCGGTGGTATAGATCAAAGCGAGCTTTGCGAACTCAGTAACCTGAAAACTAATCCCACCCAAATCCAAACTACGACCCGTCTGTTCGCTACCAGAAGATAGAAATAGACCGAGCATAAGAACCGAGCTCACCAATATATTTATCACTATCGAGAGCTTTCCAAATATAGTGATGGGAAGGTAAATAGTGGCTACCATAATTGCAAAACCAAGCAAGATATAAACTCCATGTTTAATCCCTGGTTGCAAGTAAGCGCCTTGATAAATATTATAGGCTAGTCGTCCTCCAGAAGATAGAAGAATAGGTATCGATAATATACTCAAAAGAATCACGATACTCCATATCCCTTTATCGCCCTGAAATAGTTGTGTAAATTGAGATAAGAATTTTTTCATCACACTCTATATCTATAATGCGTTTACATATTTTTTAAATTGATTGCCTCGATCGATATAACTCTTAAACAGATCGAAACTGGCACAACATGGCGATAACAGAACAATGTCATTTTCCGTTGTATAACCTTGGGTGGCTGCAATGGCTTCTTTCATTGATCTAGTCTCTACCATCGGAATACCACTATCATGAAATGCATTCACAATCTTATGGTTATCTGTTCCGAGGCAGATAATAGCCTTCACTTTTGCTTTCACTAAGGGTTCTATGATCGTGTAATCATTTCCTTTATCTGTACCACCAACAATCCAAATAATAGGCTGGTCATAAGCGTCCAAAGCAAAACGTGTTGCATCGATATTTGTTGCTTTAGAATCGTTGATATATCGAACGCCATCTAGCGTGCGACTTAGCTCCAATCGATGTTCAACCGCTTCAAAAGTCTCTAATCCATTGAGGATATCCGATGCTTTCATCCCCACACGTAGGCTTGCCAATATGGATGCCATCATATTACACCAATTGTGTTTCCCTTTAAGAGGTAATGTGGCAACAGGTGCTTCAATGTGGTATCCATCAAAATCCACCACCAATGCATCTTCCTGTACCTTTGCAAAGGTCTTGCTGTTTGGTTCTAATGAGAAGGACGCACAAGGCATTGTAAGCTCTCTCTTGGTCAGCTTATCTTGGATGGTTGAATCATCCTCGAAGAATATAAACAGATCTTCCGCCTTTTGGTTCTGTAGAACACGTAACTTTGCATCGGCATATTTTGATAACTGATACTCATAACGATCTAAGTGATCTGGAGTAATATTCAGTAGAATCGAAATATCTGCTTTGAAATTATGCATATCTTCCAATTGAAAACTACTTAACTCCAATACAAACCAATCGAAAGTTTGATCTACAATCTGCCTGGCAAAGCTTGTCCCTATATTACCTCCAACACCAACCGAATAACCTACCTTTTTAAGCATATGGTATAGGAGTGAGGTCGTGGTTGTTTTTCCATTACTACCTGTAATACAGATCGACTTCCCTTCATAGAACTGTCCAGCAAACTCTATCTCTGATGCTATGGGAATACCTGCCATTTCAATTCTATGAATGATTGGAGCCGTGCGAGGAATACCAGGACTCTTTACGACAACAGTAACGCCATCTAAAAGGTTAGCAGAGTGTCCTTCCTCTTCCCATGCAATACCATGAGTATTCAGTTCTTCTTTATATTTGGGAATAATGGTTCCGTAATCCGAGACCATCACCTTATATCCTCGTTTATGAGCTAGAATAGCAGTACCAACACCACTCTCTCCTGCACCTAAAACCACCATCTGCTTCATCTCTATCGTACTTTAAGTGTTACAAGAGTAACTGTAGCTAGAATGATCGCCACGATCCAAAAACGTGTTACGATCTTAGATTCTGGAATATTCTTCTTCTGAAAGTGATGGTGTAGTGGCGACATCAAGAATATGCGTCGTCCTTCCCCATATTTCCTCTTTGTTCTCTTGAAATACCATACTTGAAGCATCACCGATAGGCTTTCGATCATAAAAATACCACAAGCAAATGGCAACAACAGCTCTTTACGAATGATAATGGCAAATACCGCTATAATACCTCCTAAACTCAAACTACCAGTGTCTCCCATAAACACCTGTGCTGGGTAAGAGTTATGCCATAAAAAACCAATCGTAGCACCAATAAATGCTGCGATGAATATGGTCAACTCTCCAATATTTGGGATATACATAATGTTGAGGTACTCTGAATAAATCAAGTTACCACTGACATAAGCTAAAATAGCAAAGGTCACCCCGCTAATGGCCGAAGTTCCTGTTGCCAAGCCATCTAAACCATCGGTGAGATTTGCCCCATTGGACACTCCCGTGATAATAAAGATAATTACAAGAAAATAGAATGCCCATCCTGCTAGTTGCTGATACTTCCCTAGAAATGAGAAGAAAGAGCTATAATCTAATTCATGATTTTTTATAAAGGGAATGGTGGTTGTGGTAGACTTCACATCCACTGTTTTGGTTACCACTTTCTGTAAACCCGTAAGTTGATCAATAACAATTTCGTTTTTCACTTGACCATTGTCGTCTAAAACTTTTTCTCTCACAACCACATCATTTGACAGATATAGAGTGGAGGCAACAATTAACCCTAAAGATATTTGACCAACCACTTTAAATCTTCCTGCTAACCCATCTTTGTTCTTACGGAACACCTTGATATAGTCATCTACAAACCCAATAGCTCCAAGCCAGATCGTGGTTATAATCATTAAAATGATATAGGTGTTTGATAGATCAGCAAAAAGTAGGGTGGGTACAAGAATCGATAAAATAATAATCACTCCTCCCATCGTAGGAGTTCCTTTTTTTTCCATCTGACCTTGAAGTCCTAAATCACGGATCTCTTCTCCAATTTGTTGACGTTGTAGTAGTCCAATAATCTTTTTACCAAAGATTAATGAGATCAGCAGTGCAAAGATCACTGCCAATGACGAGCGGAACGAAATGTAATGAAACATCCCGGCCCCTGGAAAGTCATATTGGTTTAGATATTCAAATAAGTGGTAAAACATTTTTAATCAATGGTTTTAAGCGTTTAATTCATTTTCTACAATTTGATGGTCATCAAAGGGATATTTCTCTCCTTTGATCTCTTGGTAATCTTCATGTCCTTTCCCTGCCACAAGAATAATATCATGTGGTGAAGCTAAAGCAATTGCAGTACGAATCGCTTCTGCTCTGTTCGTAATAGAAAGCACTTTCGCTGTATATGCAGCGGGTACTCCCTCTTTCATATCCTTGATAATTAATTCAGGATCTTCAAAACGAGGGTTGTCTGAGGTCAAAATAACACGATCACTATATTTTGTCGCAATCTTAGCCATTAGTGGTCGTTTGGTCGTATCTCTATTTCCCCCACAACCCACAACAGTAATCACTTGCTCATTGCGAGTTCTGATCTCTTCGATCGTATGTAGTAAGTTCTCTAATGCATCTGGCGTATGAGCATAATCAATAATCACCACTTTACCATCTTTAGAGTGAATGGTTTCCAAGCGTCCATTGATGGGCTTTAGTTTCGAAAGTGCAGCAATCACCTCGGTAGGTGATTCTCCCGACAATATTGTAGCCCCATAGACAGCCAACAAGTTGCTGACATTAAACTTTCCAACGAAAGGAGTCCATATCTCATTACGATCCAATAGCAACTGCATTCCTGTAAGATCTTGCTCTATGACACTGGCTTTATAGGTTGCTTGTGCACGAATACTGTAACTATATCTCTTGGCATCACAATTCTGAAGCATCACCTCTCCATTCTTATCATCTTTGTTGGTCAACGCAAAAGCTCCAGGTTTCAAATCATCGAAGAACTTCTTCTTCGCTGCAATATAGTTCTTAAAGGTCTTGTGGTAGTCTAAATGATCGTGGGTAATATTGGTGAAAATAGCACCATCAAAATCAATTCCTGTTATACGATGCTGATCCACTGCATGAGAGCTAACTTCCATAAAACAGTGACTACATCCATCTCCTACCATCTTGGCCATCCAATCCTGTAAGCTGATTGGATCGGGTGTTGTGTGAGTAGAAGGGTAGTGGTGGTTTCCAATTCGGATCTCAATCGTAGACAACAAGCCCACGTAGTATCCCATCTGACCATATAAATCATGTAAGAGTGTTGCAATAGTAGTCTTACCGTTGGTGCCAGTAACCCCAATCACCTTTAGCGACTCTGATGGATAATTATAAAAACAGGAAGCCATGGTTCCAACTACTGCCATACTATTGTCTACACGAATCCAGACCACGCGAGAATCTAACACCTCAGGTAGCGTTTCACATACAATAGCTGTGGCTCCACTCTCTATTGCAGAACCGATATATTTATGACCATCTACAATGGTACCTTTCACTGCGATAAACATCGATCCTTGGGATACAGCCCTCGAATCTTGTGTCAACTGCTCAATAAGAACAACTGAAGGATCTCCTACAACCTCTTGAACAGCGATACTATCTATGAGAGTATTTAATTTCTTATTCATAGCAATTTAATATAACTGAAGGTAAACGTGACCTCCATCTTTTAATTTTGTCCCAGCCTTAACGGATTGTTTGATTACATGCCCTTTCCCTGATAGGTGAACATGATAACCACAATTTTCTAATAAGAACATCGCATCGGATGCACTCATCCCTTTTACGTTTGGAACCGTATCTTTCTTTATATGTTGATTATATGAACGGATTCTACCATCTTGGTTTTCCACTCTAACCCATGGTGTGGTTGCCTTAAGCAACGTATCCACTTCTAAAAATCCATAAACATTCTTTATATCCTCCAAAAACCCTCGGTATTGTGATGTCCCTACTTTATGTAATGGTGCTTTTACCACTTCATCCTTATGATGTATGTTCACATCATAAGAGTAGAGCATATCGGCAATCTCTCTAAAAACAGGCCCCGCAATCTGTCCTCCATAATACCCATGAAACTTTGGATTGGAGATCACTACAATACATGAGTATCTTGGGTTTTTAGAAGGGAAATACCCCACAAAGGATGCATAGTATGCACTGGATACGTATCCCTTATCTTTCACGGCAATCTGCGCTGTACCAGTTTTCCCAGAAAAATGATATTTAGCAGTCTTTAGTTTACGAGCCGTTCCATGCTCCACCACCCCCTCTAATATTGTCTGTATCTTTTGGACGGTCTTTTCACTACCAATAGAATTTACACGCACGGTGGTTGGGAAACGTTCAATAACCCCATCTTTTTGATTCTGGAGACATTGAACCAAACGAGGTTCCATCATCACTCCATCGTTGGCAATCGCATTATACAAGGTTAATGTGTGCAGTGGTGTCATCTTCAGTCCATAACCAAAAGACATCCATGCCAAGGTCGTTCCCCACCATTTACCCTGTGAAGGATGACGAATCTCTGGTTTCCCTAATCCTTTTATATTAATGTGAAATGGTTCATTCAGTTTCAAGTAATAAAGTCTGTTCACAAACTGCTCAGGATGCTCTCCAAACACATCGGTAACCATCTTTGCCGTTCCTACATTAGACGACTTCTGAATGACTTCTGCAATGTTTAGTTTACCATGTCCTCCCTGTTTCCAATCACTATCTTTTACTTGACGGTCGGCAACTTGCCATATTCCATTTCCCGTGTCATAGACCTTTGCAGTATCAACCTTCCCTGTCTCCAAACAGGTAAGTAGTGAAGCCAACTTAAATGTCGATCCAGGCTCAATATTCCCAGCATTACCGATGGCATAGTTTTGTCGTCCCTCTATTAAATGATCTTTCTTATTTAGTTCTAAGTTCGATAGAGCGACAATATCTCCAGTATGAACATCCATCACAATAGCTGTTCCCCAATCGGCTTTGGTTTGTAGAACTCTATCTCCCAATGCATTCTCTACCGCATCTTGAATCTGGATATCAATGGTGGTAACCACATCACACCCCACCTCGGGTTTCTCAATCAAATTACGAATCCAACCACTTGAAGCACGTTCTTTGCGATAGACCCCTCTACCGCCTTTCAAGATATCTTGAAAACCTTCCTCTAGTCCATACTTACCACTCGCTTGTACTTCACCATCAAGATCTTCTCTATTCAGTCGTCCTATGGTACGGCCAAGTTTAAAGTTTAAAGGGTAACTACGTAAGGCTTTCTTGCTCACAATAAGCCCACTCTTATACTTGCTTTGCGAAAAGAATGGGATTGCACGAATCTTCTCTAAGGTCGAGTAATTGACTTTCTGTTTGGTTAAAGCATAGTAGCGGCTACGTTTCTTATAGCCCTTTTGTAACCAGATTTTGTACTGATAAGGAGATCGGTCTTTGAGAATCTTACTTAGTGCAGATACTATTTTAGAGTAATCTTTCTTAAATGCAGCAGTATTGAATCCTTCAGAGGCAAAGTCCATATGTAGTTCATAAAGGTTAATTGATACAGCCAATGGGCTTCCATCTGAAGCTCTAATGTTCCCTCTACGACCATATACAATATGCTCTTTGGAGTCGATACGACTCTCTAACTGCCTAATTTCAGACATTTGAGAAAAGATATTCCAGAAACCACCAATAAAGATGCATAGAGCGATGAAAATCATCGCTAGTACCAATATCCGGAATCGTGTTTTAAAACTCCCCTTTCCCATCTGTCTTTTAAAATATATTAATCTTTTTCTTTGTCTATATAAATAACGCCAGGCATGTCTCTAGATTGATCTAGATCCAATCCTTGTTTTTTGATCTTATCATATACCTCACTTGGCCGCCCCAACTGCTGAAGTTCAGTCTCTAGCTCTTGTGAGATCATACTCTTAATTGCTATCGAATCTCTAATATGATCAATCTGAATCAGCACCCGTTCGTCTCGATAACTGAAAATGATACGCATCAATAACAAGCCCAAGCCAAGAAGAATATAGATAAACTTTTTTCGTATGAGTTGAAGAAAGAGATCTCCTCCCAAAATCTTTGCCAATAGCGAACCTCTCTGCGTGGACTTCTGTTGAATCATCGCTTTGCTCTATTTAAGATTCAATACGTTCCGCAATACGTAATTTCGCACTCCTAGATCGAGGATTCCTCTCTTGTTCTTCCGATGTAGGAAGAATCACTTTACGATTGATCGCTTTAAATGGGTTATAGGTCTTCCCGAAGAAATCCTTCTCTGCTTTCCCTTCCGTCTTCCCCTCTTTGATCATATTCTTAACAATACGATCTTCAAGTGAGTGATAGGTAATCACCACCAAACGACCCCCTGGTTTAAGAACTTTCTGACTTGCATTCATTAGTGCTTCCAATACCTCCATCTCTTGGTTCACTTCAATACGCAGGGCTTGGAAAACTTTTGCAAGATATTTATGCTCGATGTGCTTCGGCGTACAAGAAGAGATCATCTCTTTGAACTGCTGGATCGTCTCTATAGGATTGTGCTCTCTCTCTTCAACGATGATGCGTGCCAACTTACGTGAGTTCTTCACCTCTCCATATCTCCAAAAAAGACGTGATAGCTCTTGCTCTCCGTAGTTATTCACGATCTCTGCTGCAGAGGTCGTGGCACTCTGATTCATTCTCATATCCAAGTTGCCATCAAAACGGAAAGAGAAACCACGCTCTGCCACATCAAATTCATGAGAAGAAACCCCTAGGTCTGCAAGAATACCATCCACTTTATCAATGCCATAGTAGGCCAAGAAGTTTTGAATATACTTGAAATTGTGATTCACAAAGATAAAACGATCATCATCCGGCACATTGGCTTTGGCATCGATATCTTGATCAAAGCCCACCAGCTTGCCTCCCACGAGCTTCTTAAGAATCTCTCTGGAGTGGCCTCCTCCGCCGAAAGTTACATCTACATAAATTCCACCTTCTTTCAGATCCAATCCTTCGATACATTCGTCTAACAACACAGGAACATGATATTCGCTCATCTTATAATTATCTTATTTAAAATACACAATCAACTAAATATACCAATGCTTATCTGCAATATGGGTTAAATGGTTACAGATATATTCTGTCTTAAAATGACAAAAATAGCACATCGCCTCTAGCCTATCACACGATTAAAAAATCATCGTATAACTAAAATTATAACCCAAGTATCTGAATAATTCAGATACAGTATTGGTATTAATACAAAAGTACGAAAATAACTTGGGATGTAGGAAACATTGACCCCCTTTGCTTTATCCCTTTTTAAAAAAAAGTAAAAAAATATCCCCATTTGAAATATTTGATTCGAGTCAACAATTTAACATATGTTCATAACATAGTGAAGTCATTCTCTTTACTTACGTGTCAAACAGTTTGGAATCAGCTAAAAATAGTCTGTATCCCAAAAGGTTATATTGTAAGGTGCTTGTGTAGAAACATGGGAAGATATATATTCATAGTGTATTGAATATATATTATTCGGAGGCGATCTTTTTTTTGAGAAAAGGGTGAATCGATTGTCTTTCATAAAAAAATACCCTTGCAAGTAGAACCTCCGATTAGCCCTCCTCTCATCTGAACGATTAGATATCCGCATTTCATCGGATTCATAACTTAAACCTAGTATAGATATAACAATGAGAACGAACATAAGATTTAACAGCGACCTTTTCTGTATATGCTTACATACCCTCCTCACAACCCCACCTTGGGATAAGTAGGGGGGTGGTGTAAATTAAACTCTGTCTAGGTTATTTTTTGTAGTGATTTTAAATAAAGATTCGTCAATCCCGTAACCGGTCTATATTATCCTCTGCCCAAACATCGATATAACAGTACCCTTATAAGGGTTTTCTAGGGGTTTCATCCGTACTTTGTCCATGGTTCATCCATCATTCCTCCATGGTTTGTCCATCGATTTAGGGGTTTTCGATGGTTAAACCATGGATAAATCATCGCTATACCATGGTTAAAAGACGAGGGAAGTAGTAGGAAAGGGATATGTAGTCCCCTATCAGCTTGATGGGTTGTCGCGACCTAAAGATTGTTCTCACTTCTTATGTCAGGCTCAATTCAAATGTGTTTATCTAGATAAAATTCTTTAGAGGCTCTAATGGTTTGTCGATCATAAAGATAGTAAGCCGTCTATTTTGATGACAACGTATTTGTATAATTATTATAAATCTATCCCAGATTTAGAGGGTAAGCATATTAAAGATCGTAAAATATATCTGAAAAACCAACGGAGCTAAGTTATATTTCAGTTATTCGGTTCTTTTTTACTTGTATCTAGTACTTGAATATAAGGATTATAACCAGTGTGTTATGTAATCATAATATATGTTTACATGTTTCATAGATGATAGGCGAGGTACAGGGCTTGTTCATAAAATAAAGGTATAATAAAAGGTCGCTAATTCATATTATATTTGGATTGCTAAAAACAGATATAAAGCATGAACAACGACCTACAAATAAATCTTAATGATACAAGAAGTAACACTGTCCGTAAGCATGAGTTCGCATTTGTAATAACGCTTCTAGTGATCTCTATTTTGAGAAGCTATGGTCATCTCAACATGAGTAAGATTCATCGTAATCATGGTACGTAACTACGAGAATATATGTGTGTGTTTGCAGAAGGATATTGATCGTTGTATTAGCCGAGTTCAATTATCTAGAATCTTGTCTTCGTTAGACTTTATTTCCTTCTTGTCAATCCACACAA
>JAONJW010000037.1 GCA_028377305.1 Prolixibacteraceae bacterium
TTACCCAACATTCCAGCAACTGCTGTATTTGTAGGTATTCTTGTAACATCCTTTCCAGAAGATGCAGTGTGGCGAGACTTCCTTAATAAAGGAACTATTCTAGTGATTGTAAACTGTATTATGTCAGCTATCGCAACGATTATAATCAAATCAAAGATTCAGAATATTCCACCGCTACTACTTAATAGCAATCGTGCAATAGCGCTATTTATTTATGCTTGCATTGCTCTGTGTATCACCAAAGATTCGCTTCAAATTCCTCCTATTGCAATCAAGAACATTGCCATTGGGGCAGTGATCGGACCTTTTATTGCAATCAATCTAGTCTACTATAGCTTCAAGTATATGGAAGCGTCAAGAGCTACAGTGATACAGAGTACAAAGGGGCTTATTCTTATTGTTTGCACCTATTTATACTGGGGAGAATTGCCTAAATTATATCAAGTTGCAGGAGGTGCAATAACTATGATTGGACTGATATATATGTCATACATTGAGATATGCAATTCAACTAAAGATAGACAATAACGTTGTAACGCAAAGAAGGAATAATCGTATCAAATACTATTACTCCTTCTTTATAACAATTATTATAATTAAATTATATAGAATCCTGAAGCTTAAATCGAATCAAAAACCTCAGCTCTGAATCAACCTTGATATTATTTGCTTCTGCAGGATAAAACTTTAAAAGTTTAACAACCCTACAAGCCTCTTCATTCAACGAAGGATAAACCCCTTTTACAACTCTTGTGCCTTTTATATTTCCCTCTTTGTCAATATCTGCAATAACAACGACATCACCTGACATATGATTCTCCTGAGCATCTAAAGGATAACGTACAGATCTTGTAATAAAACGGTGAGCATCAGCAATAGTTCCGTTTATATATCGTGGTAATTGATCCACTTTCTTCAAGACTTTCCCTTTTTCATCATACTCAGAATACAACGATATTGCTCCATTATTATACTCCCTATGAATCTTAACTTGTCCATTTTCATAATATGAATAGAAACAAATCTCACGACCATTTTTATACAACCGAAATAGTTTCGGTACAAGATTTGGGTAGAATACTTTATATGATTTCAAATAACCGTCAGCATACAATTTCTCAATCATTACTTGACCATTTACGTAGAACTTCTTGAAGGACATCTCAAGCCCCTGATCATATGTCTTCTCACAAACCAAAGAGCCATTTTGAAAATACTGCCTATACGTTCCATCCAAAATCACACCAATAGGAGCCAATTGCTTAATTGCATCTTTTGATTTCTTATCAAACTTACTCCATTTAATTAAATTCATATCCTCGACAATACAACCACACTCCCATTTCAGGATTCCTCCCATAGTATAGCTTTTCAAATCAAATAAACCAGTAGAGTCATTTCGTACGACACAATAATAATGTGTTGCTCGTTTTCGTTTTACTTCCCTTTTCTTATTATTGTAATAAAAGATATGTGTTTCTGGAGTAGAGGCATGCACTCCAGAAACGATCGATATAAGGAAAATCAATAAAGGTAGATAATTCTTCATTTTACTTTAATTAACATACATTTCAAAGTAACAATTAATAGCGTATTATTTATTATGAATAACCTAATATTGCAAATAACTAATTTTCGTACCCAAAGATAATTGATTTTTAATACTAAACTAACATAATGGATTTATTCTCTATCTAAAAAACTATTGTTTTATTAACTTATTATCTATAATATTATGATTTATCATTAATACTGCAATAAGAACGACAACAACAATGAAAAGAACAGTGACAATGCTAATTCTAATTATGACAATTGTAACTCATAATAAATCAGCAGCACAAACGAATCAAAAAACAAAAAAGCATCATTATGAGTTCATGTTATCCCCAATTAGCATACTTGAAAATGACACAATTGTTTCAATGTACGAAGTGATAAGTACTTACAAAATTCCTAATAGAAGTCCTCGAAGAGACAAACTTCTAAAACAACAACTCCTAAAAACTCAATTAGAATTATCAAAATTAGAAGCTAAAATAAAACTCCTTGACGCTCAAAGATTAAAAGAAAGCAACACAATACTAAAGGAATCAGCCAATCGATTCAATATAAGTATTGACAGCATTGAGCATCTAAGTTCAACAAAAAAACAAGAAGAGTATCTTGAAAATTTAAATCAAAAGCTCTACGTAATTAAACAAGACAATATATATAATATAGAAAAAAAAGCGATCGGTGTTGGTATATACCTTGGGCTCCACCTCGAAGTATTTGGTCGTGAACTTTCCCAATACTATGAGAATAATTACTCTTTAGAACTCGGCTATGGTATCTCCTACAAAGAGTTAGTATGGGACTTTCACCTAAATTATGGTAAGTTAGAAAAAAAAGAGACAGAGAGAGCGAAGTACTTTGGTATAAAGAGCAAAGTAGACAAAACGGAATTAGGGACAGCCTTAGCATATAACCTCTACGACACACACAAATGGAGAATATCCCCAACTATTCGCTATGACTATGCAATTATTGCAGGTCTATTAGACGATAGGAACACAGATAATATATACGCGTTTAATAAAATTTCTGCAGGAGTTGACATAGACTATATTCTCTCTAGACGACTATGTCTACGTCCTGGGCAATTACTCTCGGGTAAAGAGATCGAAGATATATCCATAAGGGGCAAGTTTAACATTGGATATATGGAACTACCTCATAATGCCCGTGGATGCTTAGTCGAATTTGGACTTGTTTTTAATATCTACGGGAGACTGATTAATTAAATAAAAAAGGGATTCATTTAGAATCCCTTTTTTATTTAATTAACCATGCATATTTTTTAACTCTTCTTCATAGAAGAACTCTTTTTCGCCAAAGGCTGGGACCAAATCATTAATCCAAATAGCTTTTGGATCATACTTTGCAAAGAAAGGTCTTCCTACCCACTCAGGGTTACGTCCTTGAATAAAGGATAAGACAAATACCTTCTCTCCTTGCACTTCTGTTACCCCAACAATCTGTATTTTACCAGGATCACAAGACATACTTGGACCTCTTACTGTTCGACAAATACCACTTACTGATTTGTATGCATCTTTAAAGATGTTCCATGCATCCTCCAATGTCACAGCAAAATAGTCTTGTGCTCCAGTATCTCTTGCCACAAACATATAGTAAGGAATAATTCCTAGATCCACCTGCTTACGCCACATCTTAGCCCAAACTTCAGAACGATCATTGATATGCTTCATCAGCGGACTTTGGGATCGAATCTGCGCACCGGTACTTCGAATTGCATTAATGGCATCTTTCACAGCCTTAGTCTCCAAGGCACCATAATGATTAAAGTGAGACATAATACTCAAGTTAATCCCACGATCCGTCACCTTTTTGAACAACTCTAATAACTCTGGAGCATCCTCATCTGTAGTGAATCGATATGGCCAAAAAGTCAACGCTTTCGTTCCAATACGTATAGTCTTCAGATTTGGCAGGTTGGCATCTAATAGCGTATTAAAATAACTAGCAAAGAACTTCGTTTTCATAATAGAAGGATCACCTCCAGTAAACAGTACATCTGAGATCTCAGGATGCGCTCTCAAATAGTCAACCATATAACTTGCTTCTTTCATCGCAAATTTCTCATCTGCTAAAGCAAATTGTGACCAACGGAAACAAAATGAGCAGTAAGCGTGACAGGTTTGTCCTTGTGATGGGAAGAACAACATCGTTTCACGATACTTATGTTGCATTCCTTCTAACTTCTCTCCATTCAGTTCTGGAACATTATGAGCCTGTCCTGCAGGATTAGGATTTAATTCATAGCGAATTTCATCAACCGCCTTCTTCAACTCACTCTTAGCAACTCCCTCTTTTAATAGCTTTGCGACTCTATTATAATGTACTTCTGACAACATCCCCTTTTGTGGAAAAGTCAAAATGAAGAAAGGGTCATTTTTCCAATCATCCCAATTGATTAACTCATCAACCACGTAGTTACTCGTCTTAAAAGGAAGAACACTACCAACCACTTCGATATCGAAACGATCTTCATCGGTTAGCTTCTGTATTTGAGGTAAGGTTTGATAATTTGAAAGTGTATAAGAACGATATTTCATGAAAAGTATAAATGTTTTTTAATGCACGTTTCCTATAGAAATATAAGATCAAGTGCATCTGTTTAAGTTACAAACGATGTTTAGAAATAAGCCTAAAAAATTCTTCTCCAAACTGACACAAATATACCTAAATTACACAAAACCAACAAACTAAGACACATTGACACATAACAAGTCAATATAATCTCAAATAGTAAGGCAACGACACTTTTTAACAACATTACAGCCCACAAATAAGATAAATTGTGACACTACCACAACACATCCATCCTATTCGAATCGAGCTTCAAAAAGATTGCTAAAAGGATAGTGAAAGACCATAAAGAAGACCCTCCATAACTAATAAATGGAAGTGGTATTCCAATCACAGGAGCCAAACCAATAGTCATCCCGATATTAATTGCAAAGTGAAAAAAAAGAATACAAGCAACTCCATATCCATACACTCTACTAAATCGTGAGCGTTGTCGTTCAGCCACATAAATCAATCGAAGGAACAATGCCAAAAACAATGAAATTACAAAAGACGTACCCAAAAAACCCCATTCTTCACCAACCGTACAAAATATAAAGTCAGTACTCTGTTCTGGCACAAAGTTGAACTTCGTTTGCGTACCATTCAAGAAACCTTTACCTGCAACTCCTCCAGAACCAATAGCAATCTTAGATTGATTCACATTATATCCAACACCTAATGGATCATGTTTAATACCCAACAACTCTTCAATACGTGCACGCTGGTGAGTTTGTAAAATATCATGGAACACATAACCAACAGAAGACGAAAAGATCAAAGAACCTAACAAACTAGAATAGATTAATATCTTAATCGTATGCCTAGATAACAAAGCTCTAGTAACAAATATGACAGCATAACTAAGTAATCCATACATCATTATTTTGCCCACATTAATATCATATCCCATTTGACCAACCATATAGGTTGGGATAAAGAACAATAGTCCTAATCCGATGGATAACAGAAGTAAATGTTTATAATCTCGAAGAAAAAACCATGAAATAACCGCATAAAAAACACCTATAATCAATAGGTTAACTCCCCCTAAATAGACCAAGGTAACAATAAATATTGTAGCCAAAAGAAAACCAATAAACAGGAGTATACCTGGAAGGCCTTCACGATAAAGCACCAAAATAAACACAAAAAAAACCAACGCTGAACCGGTGTCATTCTGAAGTAGTATAATGAGAATAGGCAATCCCACAATCAATCCAAGCTTAAAATACGACTCCAACTGATTCACCTTAAAATTATACTGACTAATCATTTTTGCCAATGCTAAATTAGTTGCAAACTTAGCCAATTCAGCAGGCTGGAGTGCAAAACTACCAATCTTAATCCACGCCTTTGCCCCCTTCACGGAAGTACTCGTTATCAGTGTAAAAATCAACAGAAGAATTGTAAAACCATATATATAATACGCGAAGGTCGTAAAAAACTGACTGTCCACCAACATGATGACTGCCATCAATAACAATGCTGCTCCGATCCACATCAATTGCTTTCCATATCTTTGACTAAAATCAAAAATACTATAGTGCTCTGTATTATATACTGCTGCATAGATATTAATCCAACCAATCAACATTAACATCACATAAATTAGAATAGTGACCCAATCTATCTTTGCAAAAACATTTGTATTTCTCATTCTTCCTGTTCGTTCGTTTCTTCTACTTCGTCAGGTTCAAGCAACACAGACTCTTTAATTTTCTTCTCTAAATAGTGACGTCTTGGTGAGATAAAACCTTTTATATACTTCTCTATCATCAAACCTGCAATAGGTGCTGCATATCTTGATCCCCAAACTCCTCGCTCTACATAAACATAGATTGCTATTTTAGGACTTCCCATTGGTGCAAAAGCAATGAATGCAGAGTGGTCATCTCCAGAGGAGTTCTGAATAGTTCCTGTTTTTCCTACAATAGAGACCGAATCAATATAGGCAGATTGACCCGTACCATGTGTAACAACTTGTCTCAATCCATCCGTCGTTTCATCAAAAAAAGAAGGATCTATCCCAGTGTCAAATCGATCAAACTTCAGTGCTTCTTCCTCACCTTTAGGTGAAACCACTCTCTTAACAATATGTGGTGAAACATAGTATCCTTTATTAGCGATTGTTGCCGCAACATTTGCCATCTGCAATGGAGTACACAAAAGCTCACCCTGACCAACAGACAGTGATCTAACGGTCAAAGAGTTCCACGAACCTCTATAGAGCTTATCATAGAATTTAGCCGAGGGGATATTACCACTCCTCTCTCCACTAATATCTGCAGCAACACTGCTTCCTAAACCAAATTTTTTTACATTTTCAGCCCACGCCATATACCCCTCTTTGGTCGATGAGTAATTAGATAAACAAGCCTTAAAAGTCTGCCAAAAGAATGGATTACACGACTCTTTAATCGCCGAAACAAGCCCTAAAGGAGTTCCGTGATCATGAGTACACATAATAGGCCTAGAAGCCCTTCCATGACAGACGAATTTCGTATAAGGGGTGATTACTCCCTCGTCCAATGCAATCAATCCATTGACTGGCTTAAATGTAGAACCGGGAGGATAAGCTGCCGAAACGGTTCGGTTAAACAAAGGCTCATCTTTATTTTTTTGTAGAATAGCATAGTTCTTTCCTCGAACTCGCCCCACTAGTAGTCCAGGATCATAAGACGGGGCACTAACCATAGCCAAGATCTCACCAGTAGCAGGCTCAATAGCCACTATAGCACCAGCTTTGCCTGCCATCAGTTCCTCTCCATAGTGTTGTAATTGTGCATCGAGTGTTGCAACCAAGTTATCTCCCGTCACAGCAGTAGTATCATAACGTCCCTCCTTAAAGCGACCTTTCAGTCGACTATGCACATCGACCAACTGATAAGTAACACCTTTCTTACCACGGAGACGCTTCTCATAAGCATACTCGATACCACGCTTTCCAATATAATCTCCAGACACATAATACTCCTCCTTCTTCAGGTCTCGATCAATCACCTCTCCTACATAACCTAGGGTTTGCGAGGCAATAGGAAAAGGATATTGGCGAAGCGTACGGCTTCTAACATAAAATCCTGGATACT
Organism: Prolixibacteraceae bacterium; assembly: GCA_028377305.1. Classification (GTDB taxonomy): domain Bacteria; phylum Bacteroidota; class Bacteroidia; order Bacteroidales; family Prolixibacteraceae; genus Halosquirtibacter. The sequence goes on from JAONJW010000037.1 coordinate 7,224, forward strand.
TATACAATTGCTCTTGAAGGGTAGCATATCTACTCGCAGACAATTGTTTTAGAATCACAGAGGGCCTATACCTTGAATACTCATTAGCTTTCTTCAAACTCTTTACCAACATCTCTTTCTCGACCCCCAATATACGACAAAGGGTAAGAGTGTCAAAAGGCTCAATCTCTCGTGGTGTAGCCAAAAAATCATATGCTGCTTGGTTATAAACTAACAGTTCCATATTACGGTCATACACCAATCCTCTAGCGGGATAGGAAACCACCTTTCTAACCACATTATTCTCTGCAGAGAGTTTCCATTTATCATCAACAACCTGCAGGTTCAGTAATCTTAACACCAAAACAAAAGCCACCAACGTAAATATTCCTGCGATAACTAATGATCTATTGGTCTGAACATCTGGATTCATAACAACCTATTTTTAACCCAGTTCTTACTCTTTTATAAACAAAAATTGACTTAACACCATAATCGTCACGGTCAACACCGTTGTTACCATACTATGCAATATAACCTCAAAAAAGTGAGCAAACGAAAGTGATTCTAAGATATACAAGTATAGCGTATAAATGAATGTGATAATAAAACAATACTTCACAAACCACGCCAATCCATAGAATCTAATTCGGGGTAACGACCCTTTCTCATAAATATCTCTCGATGAAATTAAACTCAACACCTGGGGCCTAATAAACCCCACTAACAAAGTCGCTGAGACATGAATACCCAAAGTGTTACTTGGGATATCGATCATCAATCCTAAAAAGAATGACAATAATAATAAGCTAATACCACTTACTTCAAAAGGAAGTAACAAAAGAAAGAGAATATACACCTGTGGGTTGACATAGCCTAACCAATAGACATTATTCAGAACAAAGACCTGGAGCAAAACCAAGCCGATAAAAAGATATACATATTTCAAATAGTCCTTAATCATTCTTGCTCCTCCAATATTATTCGTTCCTCTTTAGAAGTGTAATTAATAATATTCACAAAGTTCACACTCTTAAAGTCTGTTAACAACTTCACCTCAATATTATAGAAATTACTCCCCCCCTTCTTCTCAAAAGACGAAACTACTCCAACAGGAATACTTTCTGGAAAAATGGAAGAGTATCCACTAGTAACAATCGTGTCGCCAATCTGAACATTCACATGAAAAGGAATCTCATCAAGTTGCGCATGACGATACGAATCACCTTTCCATGACAGCGAACCGTAATAATCATTCTTTTGAATCTTTGAACTCAACTTAAAGTGCTTATTTAATAGTGATATAGCTACAGCATAATGCATCGACACCGAAATAACCACCCCGACAATTCCTTGATCATTAATCACTCCTTGATCGACTCGTATTCCATCCTCTGAGCCTTTATCTAAAGTTAGATAATTAAAATGAGTTGAAACACTATTATTAATCACCTTTGCATTACTTAGGGTGTAAGCCAACTTACTATCCATCACCTCAGATAACGTGTCGCATTCAAAAGAAATACTATCCGTTACTCCAGGATACTTCGTCATTTCATACTGCAGGACAAGCTCCTTAAGGCGACTATTCTCATTCACCAATCGCACATTCTCTTTAGATAAATAGCCATACTCTTTCACACCATCTACCATAGAAAACAGGGTCCCTGATACAAAATTACTAGAGTTCAGAAAAGATACTTGATGGTAGTTATTAAACCGAACCATCATCAACAATGCGATAAGCTCCAAGAATAGGAACATGAAACCGAAGTGGTACTTAACTAAAAATTTCAGAAGGTTCTTCACCGGATATACGCTGTTTTATTAGGTAACTAAATATATAAACTTAACACATTAAGCTCTAACCAACACAAGGTGGATGAGAGTTTTGCCTTTCATCCACCTTGAGTAAACTTTAAATATAAAATATGGTAATACCCATATCCAATAGGTACAAAATTTCTATCTTTCAAGGAATTTAAATCTACCCACATTCTTCAATGCAATACCTGTTCCACGTGCCACCGCTCTAAGAGGATCTTCTGCAATATGGAAAGGAATATTAATCTTATCCGATAATCGCTTATCTAATCCTCTCAACAACGCACCACCTCCTGCTAAATAGATACCCTTATTTACCAAATCAGCATATAACTCAGGTGGAGTTTGCTCTAAAGCACTCAAGATTGCCGTTTCAATCTTAGAAATCGACTTTTCTAAACAGTGCGCGATTTCTTGATATGAAACAGGAATCTCCACTGGAAGTGCAGTCATCTGATTTGGTCCTTGAACAATATAGTCTTGTGGCGGTTCCTCCAACTCAGTCAATGCTGCACCAACATTAATCTTAATCTCTTCTGCCGTACGCTCTCCGATCTTAATATTATGCTGATGACGCATATATTCCATGATATCAGCAGTCAAATCATCTCCTGCAATACGAATTGATTTGTTGGTTACGATACCACCCAAAGAGATCACTGCAATCTCAGTAGTACCACCCCCAATATCCACCACCATATTTCCTTCTGGGGCTTCCACATCAATACCAATACCAATAGCAGCAGCCATAGGTTCATAAATCATATAAACCTCTCGACCTCCAGCATGTTCCGATGAGTCACGTACAGCACGCTTTTCCACCTCAGTACTTCCTGAAGGAATACATACTACCATTTTAAGAGAAGGAGTAAAAAAGCTACTTCTGCGAGGAATCAATCGGATCATTCCACGAATCATCTTTTCTGCAGCATCAAAATCTGCAATCACTCCATCCTTTAACGGACGAATAGTTCTTAGATTCGCATGTGTCTTCCCTTGCATCTGGCGAGCCTTCTCACCAATAGCTTCCATTGCATCTGTTTTGGTATTCATTGTTACAATCGACGGTTCGTCCACAACAATCTTATCATTATGAATAATGATTGTATTGGCTGTCCCCAAGTCAATTGCGATCTCCTGAGTTAAGAAAGAGAAAATCCCCATTATATAGACAAGCTTTAAATTTAATGTTTAAAATGTCTGAAACCTGTCATAACCATAGACATATCGTTCTGATCACAATATTGGATAGAATCATTATCTCGAATTGAACCTCCTGGCTGAATTACACACTTTATGCCTTCTTTATTTGCAATCTCCACACAATCTGCGAAAGGGAAAAAAGCATCCGAAGCCATCACAACACCATTTAAATCAAATCCAAAATTCTTCGCTTTATCGATTGCTTGTTTCAAAGCATCAACACGCGAAGTCTCACCTACCCCACTACTAATCAACATATCACCTTTTGCAAGTACAATAGTGTTCGACTTTGTCTGTTTCACCAATCTATTTGCAAAAAGTAGATCACGAATCTCGCTATTCTCTGTAGCACGTTTCGTAACCAAAGTTAAATCCTCTACCGTTTCTTGCTTCAAATCTTTATCTTGAACAAGCATACCATCTAAGACCGAACGATACTGTTTAACACCAGTTTCAGTTTCTTTGCGTACTAAGATAATTCTATTCTTTTTAGTAGACAACACTTTTAACGCATCTTCTTCATATGAAGGTGCAATAATTACCTCAAAGAAAAGCTTTGTTACCTCCTGTGCCGTCTCTACATCCACTTTTCTGTTGGTAATCAAAATACCTCCAAAAGCAGAAATAGGGTCACTTGACAAAGCAGACACATATGCCTGTTTCAAATTATCTCTTGAAGCACACCCACAAGCATTATTATGCTTAAGAATTGCAAAGGTAGTAGAATCAAATTCATCTATCAAGTTTACAGCCGCATCAATGTCCAATAAATTGTTATAAGAGATCGCTTTTCCATGTAATTGGTCGAACATCGTATCAAAATCACCATAGAATACTCCATTTTGATGAGGATTCTCTCCATATCTCAACGGCTTTCTATCATTATAGGACAATCGCAACGACTCAGTCTCAGCCGGAGCAAAGAAATCATGTATCGCAGTATCATAGTGCGAAGAAACCGCAAACGCTTCCCCTGCTAATTTCTTTCGATCCGCCAACGAAGTCGCACCATCCTTCTCCTTTATAATTTCTAATAAAGGCATATATTGACCACGGTTTGAAACAATTACAACGTCCTTAAAATTCTTTGCTGCAGCACGAATCAATGAAATGCCTCCAATATCAATTTTCTCAATAATTTCGGCCTCCAATGCTCCACTTGACACGGTATCCTCAAAAGGATAAAGATCCACAACAACCATATCAATAAAAGGAATCTCATAATTTGCCACCTGCTCTTGATCACCTTCATGATCTCTACGAGACAAAATACCACCAAACACTTTAGGATGTAAAGTTTTCACCCTTCCACCCAAAATTGAAGGATATGAAGTTAAATCTTCCACTGCCGTTACCGCAACACCCAAATCTTCTATAAACTTTTGGGTCCCACCAGTAGAAAAAATCTCGACATCTTGTGATGCCAACTGTCTAACAAGAGGCTCTAAGTTGGTCTTGTCATAAACAGAAATTAATGCTTTACGAATACTCTTTAAACGGTCCATCTTTAGGTTTTATTAATGATATTCTAAAATTACGATTTAAATTCTAGATCCGTGTATTAACTAATTGTAAACTAAAGCCAAACACCAACCTAAAACTCAACAAATCAACAACAAAGGGAGAATGATAATATTTTCCATTCATTAACTAATTATTAAGCAACAAATAGCCCTAAATAAAAGTTTCAAAGTCATAACACATAATATAAAAAAGACAAAACCCTGCCCCCTATAAACGACCACATAATTATTAATCATATGGTCCCTGATGGCAACCTTAACCTCAGAATCCAATAAAGATGATGACCCGATAGTAATACGAACTCTTTCTGCCATTCACAACCCTGCAAAGCCAAACAACACAACAAACTAGAAACGATGCCACGACATAAGGTTATTTACGAACAAAACGCTAAAATCACAGATATCCTCATCAAACAATATGATGGCTTAATGGGCGATTAAACGAAGTAAAAAAAACACCAAAGTGATATCATCTACTACAAGCTATTGGCATAAGCAAACAACAAGCCGAACGCTTATACCACGATGCTGGGATGACTATTGAAGAAATTCGAAAAGATATATTTATTTGATACAAAGATCATCCATCAATTGTTATCGCCTAATAAAACCGACGATAATCAATCGTTCTCACACTTTTAAATATATAGTTATATTTTATTCCACAAACCACAACACCAGTAAACCTTAACACCTGCATCACCCCACATCTTAAAAAACGTCAAATATCCACACGAGTCCCTCTTCAAACAGAACCTAATTGTTAATCTAACGTTGAATATAATGAACAATAATATTGCGGTGACAATATCCTATATCAAACCAACATGATAAATCCCACTCATATACCCAATCACATTCAACACTAACGTTATGAAACAACGATATTTTAATTCTCAACAAATAATCATTTTATCCATCCTTTGGATAACGACAATTGCAACTTATGCCCAACCCCAATTTCCTAAAAAAATAATACTATTCATTGGCGACGGAATGGGAACTGCACAGGTGGAAGCAGCAAGAATGTACCAGGGCAAAACCCTCTCTTTTGACCACATGACCTACAAAGGCTATGTCTCCACCCACAGCCACAACAAAAAAATCACAGATTCTGCAGCATCGGCAACGGCAATGGCCACTGGGCGCAAAACAAACTATCAAACCCTTGGAATGGATGAAAAGCTAAAACCTCTAACCACCGTATTAGAATACCATCAATCCACCGGCAAAAGCACCGGCTTGATTTCCACGACCTACATCAGCCACGCCACCCCTGCGAGCTTTGCTTCTCATCAGCCCAAAAGAGATAGATACACCGAAATAGCACAGGATATTCTTCACACCAAGCCAAATGTTTTGATGGGAGGGAGCAAACACCTCAAACCATATATGGCAATACAAGCAGGCTATCATGTTGTTACCACCAAAGAAGAGTTTCGTAAAACGATACAACTCAATCATAATCCATATCATGCTGTCCTATGGCCAACCGACGACCATATGCCTTTCGAATCAGACTATATCAACACCCCTTATCCATACGCACATCTGTCAGATATGACCATCAAAGCAATTGAACTTCTCAACCAAGATCCCGATGGATTCTTCCTTATGGTTGAAGCAGGGCGTATCGATCATGCTGGACACCAAAACCACATCAAAAAAACCATCTACGAAACCATCGAATTCTCCCATGCCGTAACCAAAGCATTACAATGGGCAGAAACCCAAAACGATGTACTGATCCTTGTCACCGCCGATCACGAGACTGGTAGTCTACTAGTGAATAAAGATCAGGGCAAAAATAAACTCCCCATAGTAACATGGGGAACCCGTGGGCACAGCTTCCTTCCTGTACCAATCTACGGTTATGGAGCCCAGGCACAGGTCATCCAAAACAAACTATTAGACAACATAGATATCTGTCATATGATGGTCCCCTCTCCTCCTCTAAACCCGTCAACAGATGATCATAACCATCCCATCATAAGTATCAGTCAATGGGCATTAGCAGGTGGCAACACCTTTGTTCCCTCTCCCGCCTCCCAGCGCATTCCGCTACAGATACATCCGGAAACGGCTGTGGATCATAGGGAAATCACGCCCATAGGAGAAAAAATACATTGGTCGAAAGACTTTAGAGGAACCGTCAAAGTTACACAAACAAATACCATTCCAGAAATAACCCAAGCCATCCAAATATATGGACAGCCCGAACCGCCCAAGAAACTATCAATCACGGCATATCCATATGCGGGCAGGACTTCGAAACTATCCACCAAACACACCCTTGGAGCCACAGACTACATTTGGACTATCACCCCCAAAGAGGCATATCAGTCGATCCAGTCCCTATCCAACCAAGCCACCGTACAATGGAGCAATCACTACTATGGTGACATCCTTGTCGAAGTACAAGCAATCAATCCGTGGCAAGAACAACCACAAAAAACCGAGCGTAAATCCTTTGTTCGTCAAAACTATCCCTTACACAAAAAAAACGAATAGAAAAAGTGAAACTCGACCAAATAGTCGAATTCTAGGCCGGGGATAATCCCCAACGATAGCGTGACGCAGGATAAGCGACTTAGCCCAATTATAGGCAGTGATTGGACTATCTTTATCCACAAAGGCATGACGTATAATTTGAGACTAATAGGATAGGAATTGATTCGATAACTGTATCTTTTGTCATTGTGCCAACTGTTTGGTTGATCTTAGATCGGTATAGCTTATGTGGTCGATTTCGAACCACTTTCTGCCCTTTGAGGGTGTAGCACACTACATCCTCCACGATTCCATGAAGGGAATTGTTTTTTTATATTGCCATTTTTCATCCATTTCAAGTGATGATTTACTGTTAATGACGTGGTTAACAACGTTATCAATACCCGTTACTAAAGCTACAGTAGAGATATCAAAACAAAGCTATTGATCTATTTTTTTCTCTCTTCTGTATATAATAAAAACGTAGCACCCCGCCACTTTCTTCTTAATTTAAAGACTTTTTCGTTACGGTTTGCTTACAAAATATCGGATGGAGGTAACCGAATGGCAAGGGAAGTATAAGGAGCCAGCTTTGCTTTGCTTTTCCAGGAGATCTAGTGGGGATGATTACAGCAAAAGAAGCGAATGTATCTATCGCGACAAGGATGCACCGTCAGAACATAATTATAGACGATGTGTGGATTAAATTGGAGATGAGTCTACAATAGACTCACAAAAATAGTGTGACCATCCTACTATAATGCATATTGCATGATAGTAGGATGGTCACACTTATTAGGTCTTATGGACGACAAAACCAAAGATACGTTTAACTATCTTTTTCTTCAAGAAGGTTAGAGAACTGAGGTTCCATGACCTCATACCATCTATCAATAGCAATATCTAGATCAAATAGGTTCATTTCGTTTATTTCAACCAATTTATCAAAATCCATATCATCCAATTGATAATGCTTGAAGAACTTAAAGAGTTTAGGATGAGATCGACTCCACTTCTTTGAACAAAGCTTCACAATATCATAATGCTCCTCAAACGCATGATAAGGGTCTTTAAGCATTTTCATGTATTTGCTTGTAAACATAGGATGGGGATATCCACCTACGACAAAGAAATCTTCTTTTTGTTGATACTTAACTCTGACATAAACCGCAGTAATGCTATCGTTCTGGACTTCATTACAGAATTTGAAGTCATATCTTTTCATGATCTCGTTCACAGAGTGTTCGGACTCTTGTCCATGCTCTGGTCTATAGATCGTGATATCGCCATATTTTTCGTTGTTCTCTAGATCGGCTAACGAATTTAGTTTAGAGTAAGCTGGTGCAATGATCCCCATCACTGCATTTTGATACATATCACCAATCAAAGTGTCTTTTACTGAAGGAATAATATGGATATTTTGAGGATACCAACCAGTTAAAGTAACATCAATTTCCCCAGCTTCTAAGGCATCATTAAGGTTTGCCACACTTTTAATCTCTACGGTGTATCCTTTAGATTCAATGACCTTCTTTGCCAAGCGAGTGATGGCAATATCCTCTGCCCAAGATACGGAGCCAATAACAACATCGGGTTCGTTGTTGTTTGAGGTACTAGTCGTTTTATTTGTCTTAGTACCACAACTCAAAAGGCACAATACAAATAACAGTGACAATGTAAATTTCATACAGGTGTTGCATTATAAAGTAAATATTCTCGCTTTTGAACACATATCAAGATAATGTCAATGTGATACATATAACACAAAAGCGCGCTAAATATAACATAAAGTTGTATTACATTAGCCCATAATAGTCATTTAATTGGAATTACACCATCTAAGTAAAGCTATTGTTAAAAATTTTATGGTATTCAATTTCGTAGATTAGTGGGACATACTGGTTAGATAGAAGTATTGGAGATTATGAAGACGTGAACAGGACACACGAAGGTGTTGTTCACGTCTTCTAATATTCGTGTGATCGATGTATTGGGACTAGTGTTCCCCTCATTTTAGTTCATGGTCAAAAAGGTTAACATTCTTTCTGTTGCAATAAATTTGTAAACTGTGGATTCATATACTCATACCACTTTTCGATAGCAACATCTAATTGAAATAGATTAATTTCATTAATCTCAACCAATTTATCAAAGTCCATATCATCTAATTGAAATTTTATAAAGAACTGATATAGACCAGGATGTGCTTCACTCCACTTCTTAGAACATAACTTTACAATATCATAATGCTCCTCAAAAGCATGATAGGGGTCTTTTAGGATCTTCAAAGACTTTTTGGTGAACATCGGATGAGGATATCCTCCCACGACAAAGAAGTCCTTATGCTGTTGGAACTGCACTCTTACATATATTGCGGTCAGACTGTCGACCTGCTCTTCGTTACAAAATTTGAAATTGTATCTTTTCATAATTTCGTTGACAGCTAATGCTGACTCCTGCCCATTTAAGGGACGATAGATGGTAATATACTTGTGCCTATCACTGTTTTCCAGATCGGCCAACGATTTTACTGTAGAGTAGATCGGTGAAACCACTCCCATCACGGCATTTTGATAGGTGTCGCCCATCATAATTAAATCCTTAGAGGGAATTACATGGATATTTTGAGGATACCATCCAGTGATAGAGATATCAATATCTCCTGCCTCTAAAGACTCTCGCAGATCCGTAACCTCCTTAATTTGGACTGAGTAGCCTTTGGATTCAATGATTTTCTTTGCCAAACGAGTGATGGCAATATCTTGTGCCCATGAAACCGAGCCTATCACTACGTCAGGTTTGTTGTCATTCTGTGTTGTAGATAAGGCGGTCGTTTTATTTGTCTTGGTTCCACAAGAAAAAAGGCAAATTATTAATAATAGAGACAATCTCAAGTTCATTTTGTTTTCGTAATTTATTAATACCGAATGTTTACCGTTTATGCCCTGTCATGTCCTCAACAGGAAGAGCACTCGACGGTAAGATGTAATGCGAAAGGTACTTTTTCATTATCCTTTGAACTACATAAGCAAAAGATATCGTAATTTGATCACTTCTCTTTAAGAAGATCTATAAATTGAGGTTTTATCTGTTCATACCATTGACCTATGGCCTTATCAAGCTGATAATTATTAGCTTTGGTATGTTTTACTAGCCCCTCAAAGTCTTTATCATGAAGCTGGAATTTGTTTATGAATTGATACAATTGAGGATGATTATCACTCCATCTCTTTGAACAAATCTTTACCACATCATAGCTTTCTTCAAAAGCATGATAAGGATCGTCTAACATCTTTAAATGCTCACTCGCAAATACAGGGTGTGGGTAGCCCACGATAACAAAGAAGTCTTTCTTCTTCTTATATCGATCCAACATATAGGTTGCAGTAAGACTGTCACTTCTCTCTTCATTGGTGAATTTAAACTGATATCTCTTCATGATTTCATTGGCTGCACGAGCAGATTCATTCCCATTTATTGGCCTATATATGGTGATATCTTTATAGTTTGTATTATTCTCTAGATCAGCCAATGAATTAATTGGAGAGTAATCAGGAACTATTACTCCCATCTTAGAGTGTTGGTAAGTGTCGCCTATTACGATAAAATCGGATGACATGGTGACGTGAATGCTTTGAGGGAACCACTCTGATAGCGACAGATCAATTTTCTCTGTATACAAGGCTTTCGTTAGACTCTCTACTGTTTTGATCTGGACGCTATACCCTTTGGATTCGATGATTTTCTTGGCCAATTGTGTGATGGCAATATCCTCAGACCAAGGAACAGAGCCAATGATCACATCAGGATGATTGCTATTAGATGAATTAGCCTTATTGCTGTTTTTTGTATCACAAGCAAAACACAACAATACCAATAGTAATGTTACTCTAAAATACATAGTGGATTTGATATATTAATTAAACACAATATCCAAAAAAATCACAATGTTAATTATCAAAAGGAGTTATTTATACGAATTGTTAAATGTAGTATTTTTTATACTATAATAAAAACTATCGTTATAATAAACTTTTCATAGAGCAACCTAACAAGGTCTAATATTGACAATAAAACTGTAGTAAGCACACATCAATCGAGAACACATAACACTGCCAACTAGATACTTACACCTTCTATTTAAAATCAAACGACTCACTTTCCTTTCAAGAATATATGATATTATTGGATATTACTCGATGAATTAAAGAGCAAGATTTTATTTATCAGTACTCAATTGACACACATATATTACACTTCGACCCCCATACATACCACGATCAATATCACTCTTAAATATTCAATTTGTAAATATGAATTATCCCATTCAAGCAACAAACAAAAGCAACGATATTCTATTACACAAATAGAATATATAGATCTAATAAACACCCCAATATCTTCACTCTTATATCTTAACAAAGAAAGGAGCCTATATTTCTAGTAACACGAAATGAAGCCCCTTCTTTACATCCAACAAATTTTATATATAGATTTCTATGAGTCTTTCTCTTTAAGCATTAATGCATACTCATCATGGTATAATTTACACCACTGGTCAACTGCAACTTCAATATTCCAATGATTTTGATTGGTTAGTTCAATCAGTTTATCAAAATGAGGGGTATCGAATTGATAGTTCTTAAAGAACTCTTTTAGGTTTGGGTGTGAATCTCCCCATGAACTCGAACACACTTTCACAAGGTGGTATTTGGTCGCAAAGGCATGATACGGATCTTCAATAAATTTAAATACCTTCTTGTCAATCATAGGATGAGGATAGCAACCAACCATATACACATCCTCATTTTGTTCTAACTTATCTTTAACGATAGTCTTTAACTCTAATGGGTTTGTTTTATCGATACAAAAAGAAACACCATAGCGCTTTTTGATCTCATTCAAGGAACATTCAAATTCATAGCCAAATTTTGGGGTGTAAACGATAGTCGAAATACTATCTTCACCCATATCCAACTCTGATAAAGAATTTATTCTGTTGTAACTAGGAGTAACCACTCCCATGATTGCATCATTATAAAGATCCCCTAAAACGGTTAGAAAACGGCCTCGTTTCGAGTACATGTTTTGTGGAACCCAATCAGAGAGGACCAAATCCACCTTGCCATACTTTAACTCTTGTAAAGGATGGTTCGTAAGTAATATTTTCACGTGATACCCTTTCGACTCAAGAATACGTTTTGCAAATTGAGTAATAGCCATATTCTGGCTCCAATCATCGGTTGCGATAACCACATCCGTTTCTGTCTTAAGATTCATGTTTGCTGTTCTCTTTTTTTTTGAAGAACAAGAGAAACATAGAAAACAACAGATCAAGACAGATAGTAATAAAGTTTGTTTCATCTGAAAATTAAATTCGACTGTTTTATTTTACTAGTGGGGACATAGTAATGCAGTGGTACAAATATATACATTTAGTTCTATTTGATCATCAATATAATTGCGATCAAATCTATTTTAATTTATATACATGGATACAATATCCTATCAATGACATCTATATTTTGAAAATTGAGATAACACAGAGCATCTATCATTACGCATACTGTCAATAAGACACGAAGATAAAATACCTTATACATCATTATATAAAGGAACGATATAATATGTTGTTGCATTTATGATTTGAAAGCAAGTGTCATACAAAATGAGGTTTAACAGAGGCATTGACACAAAAATGTATTAGATCACCACAAACTACTGTGGTTGGAATTGAATATCTAAATTGAAATACCATATAAATGACGAGGCATGGCAAAAGAATGAGTTCAGTGGTTAAATAAATAACAAGTGATGTATTCTATTAAATAAAGAAGTTACTATGATTAGAAAGAATCAATGTGATCCTTCTAATCATAGTAACTTCAAATATAATGCTAAAACTATTTAAGGGAGATCAAAATTATTTACCCTTTACATCTGGCCATCCTTGGTTCTGCTTTAATGCAGGGTTCTCTACCAATGACTGATAAGGGATTGGGAATAGATAGTCTTTAGGAGCGATAAACTGTCTTGAATATCCCTCAATTTCTTTGTAAGGATCGATATACCCTTCATCATCCACTTTGACTTTTACTCCTTTAGTCATATAGTGCTCCAAGTTATACCCGCGAAGCCTCATTCCTCTCATCGGCTTCACTAAGAATTTACCAGCATCCCAACGCATTAGGTCATCACGACGGAAACCTTGTGCTGCCAACTCTACACGACGCTCACGGCGAATTTCTTCTAATAGAGGAGGAAGAGTATAGTCTAACATACCTCTGTCCGAAGTGGCAACAGGCTCTTGTACTGGATCAACAGTTAATTTTGCAGCCATTCCAACTCGTTCACGAAGCGTGTTAATCGTCATATCTAATACCGCTTGTGAACATTCTCCAAGCTCTGCCATGGCTTCTGCGTAGATCAAAAGCACCTCTGCATAACGGATCACAGGTGCATCCATTCCTCCCATATCACCATTAGACAATTCAGTTTGATCGTAAGATAGAGAGATATGGTATCCTGTAATGGTAGAGTTCCATGCCCCCACTCCGACTAGCTTATTCTTCACAGGATGCATATACTTTGCTCCGAACAATGAAGGTGCTGGTATCATCTCAAGAGGAATCCCACTACCTTTAGGTGCAAATGCACCACCGTTTGGTTTAAACCATATGGTTTGAACTAGACGTGGGTCACGATTACTAAGCTCCTCTGGCAAATTATCATCTCGACTTCCATCGTAGAATGTTCCATCTAGATTTAGGTAGTCATTTACCAAATCTTTGGTCAATCCATGTTTACCTCCGCGATAACGAATACGGGCATGACCAAATATCCCCGTGAGATATCTACGCACCAAGATCAACTCATTAACGCCTTCCATCTCTTTTAATTTGAAAAGGTTGTTATAACAGTGTTCTGGTCCTCCTTCGGTGTATAACGAGAAACGATTTGCATCAATAAGCTCTTTGGCAGCATCACGAGCAGCATGTAAGAATACCTCGTATTCTCCTATACTATGGTATTTCCTATAAGTTCCTTCGTGTAAACAGATACGTGCTTTTATTGCCAAGGCAGTACCTTTGTTAATGTGATCATTCTTTTTAATATCCCCCCATTGGATGTTTTCACATGCGTAATTAATATCAACCAATACAGAATCCATCACATCATTTCTTGCGGTGCGAGGTCCGTAAAGAATATCCTTATCGGTAGGCTCTAATACTTTAGTAAACCAAGTTACGTCACCAAATTTTTTTACTTTCTTAAAATAGAACCATGCTCTCCAGAATCTAGCCAATCCTGCATAGTGCTTTTTTTCTATATCAGTAACTGTACTGTTTTGAATCCCTGCTAAAAGAAAATTGGCTCTTTTCACTTGATCCCAGTCTTCTACTTTTCCCCAACCACCTCCGGTTTCAGGAACAATCTCAAGACCAGCAGAACGTCGATTAAATTTAAATGATGCTTGGTTATCTGAATTATCATCTACATATAGATACCCCTTCTGCCCCCATCCATTATCATGTCCAATAACTTTTGAGTAAAAACCATTACAATATAGGTCTAAAAATGCAGCTGACCATTTTGTCTCTGCTGTTAATGCATCTTTAGGCTCTGTATCAAGAAATTGGTCATTACAACCTACCAATGCAAAGATGCTCAGCATTAGCAATCCTAAATGTTTTATATATCTCATTTTTATGTCCTCTTAAATTTAGAATGTGATGTTTGCGCCAAAAGCTACTGTTCTTTGAATTGGATAGATCTTTCCTCCCCCTTTCAATCCTTCTGGATCGAACGATTCGTTAAGATCTGTAAACTCCCATAAGTTTTGACCAGAAACATACAAGCGAATTTTGCTGATACCAGCTCTTGAAGTCCAATGACTTGGGAAGGTATATCCAAAAGTGAGGTTCTTCAAACGTAAGTAAGAGGCATCTTGTAAATAACGGGTCTGTTTCTTCATGTTTCCATGATCTTTGTTTGGCACATTTCTAGGAAGAAAACCGTCTTCATTGCCCTCTCGCCAGTGATTATTATGGGTCCATTTGGTTGGCACACTGTAGCTTTGGGCAATATTCCCCCAATATAACGATGAGTCTAACCAATAATCTCTTTTGGCAACCCCTTGGAGAAAGATACTTAGGTCAAACCCTTTAAAGCTTAGATTAGTTGTGATACCATAAGAATAACGTGGTGTGGTGTTACCAATCTTGACCAAGTCTCCATGATCATCCAAGGTTTTAGATCCATCATTGATCTGTCCATCTCCAGCATCAGGAACACCATCTCCATCAGTATCGACAGTCAATTGGTCCTTATAGCGAACATCTCCTAGCTTAGACTTCCCTTTACGAAAACGTGCGTAGTCAATTTTATCATTATCAATTTGTTCTTGAGTTCTAAAAAGATCATCTGTTTCATACCCCCAAATCTCACCTAGCTTCTGTCCCACATAATACATATTGTCAGTTCCGATAATCATATTAGGATTGTCATAACGAGTGATCTCTGATTCATTATCAGAAAGTGCAAGGGTCACGCCATAAGTAAAGTCTTTACCAATATTATCATTCCAACTTAATGACAATTCCCATCCTTTGGTGATCATATCCGCACCATTTATTTTTGGATAAGAAGAACCAAACAACGCAGGCCCACTCATTGGAAGAAGCATATCCTTTGTTTCACGCTCATACATATCAAAAGATGAGTTTAAACGACCTCTTAATGCAGTTAAATCTACTCCAAGGTTTAGAGTTGTCACAGTCTCCCAAGTTAGCTCTGGACTAGTTGCCGCTGCAGGATTGATCTGTGTCGCACGTTCTGACCCTAAAACATAACCCATCAACTTTGTACTCATCGTCCCTAAGTAAGGCTGATATGCAAGGTATGTTTGACCATTAATCTTATCTTTAATCATCTGGTTACCTTGCGAAGCATAAGAAGCTCTCAACTTGAAATTATCAATCACTTTTTTCACGCCTTGCATAAATGGTTCTTCCGTTACCCTCCATCCTGCTGAGTACGAAGGATAGAATGCTTTACGATCTTCTTTTCTAAAGCGAGAAGTCAAGTCATAACGTCCATTCACTTCAACCAAATAGCGCTCCTTAAAGTTGTAGTTTACTCTAAAGAATCCTCCTCTTACAGTACGCTCACCACCACCACCATCGGCAGTGATATCGCCAGAAGCTAATCCTATATTGGGTGTTTCTGCCAACTTGTCATTACGACGCACCCAATAAGAGCTATCAACAATTTTTTCTTGGTTATAACCCATCATCAACTTATAATTGTGAGCCTCAAATAAACTACCAGTATATTCAGCAATTGCATTAATTGATTCATAGTCTCTATAAACGGCATCTTGTCGTACATAATCATTTGCGGGTTCAGAAAGCACATCTCCCTGATTCACATAATACACCTTACGGTAGTCTGTCTGCTTATCATTTGATTTGCGGTTGGTCGTATAGTCTGCCTTTAATATCATTCCTTTGAATGGTCGGATAATCGTATTGGCTGTTATCCAGTTATCGTCAATACGACGATACTCACGTCCTCCGTCAGTAAGATACGCAATTGGGTTACTTTTTGATTTCCAAGCTCCCATCTCATCATCAAACTCAGAACTTGCAGTAGGCGCCTGACGATAGATGGCATGCCAATAGTTTCCAATATTATTATACTTCACAGGCCTATCTGTGTTACTACGATTAAGAGTTGATTTTAACCCAATAGTCCACCATTTGTATAGGTCTACATCTAGTTTAAGCGATACGTTAATACGTTTATAGCTGTCATCCGCTGCTTTCAATAATCCTTGCTGGTCATACAAACCGAATGATCCATAGTAAGATACTTTACCTGATCCTCCAGATACACTTGCGGAGTATTTCTGTGTTGGCGATTGTTTTGAAAAGATCAAATCATTCCAGTTAAGGTTCTTGAAGTTGATTACATTTCCATTATCGTCTAACACATCACCATTCTCGTCTTGCATCGGAGACAAATCCCCTCCATTAACAAATAAGTGATATGCTGCCAAAGTCGTCTCTCCAAAACGTGGATTCTCACCATTTGCAACCATCCACTCATCAAGATTTGTCATATAATCATAAGTGTTTACAGGATCTGGCTGACGACTTGGACGGTTAAATCCATAAGAAGCACTTATATTTACTGTTGGCTTACGATCTCTCTTTCCTGTCTTTGTAGTTACTAATACTACACCAAATGCTGCCCGTCCACCATAAATAGCACAAGATGCAGCATCTTTCAGTACAGTAATACTCTCTACATCATCTGGATTTACTAGGTTCATTGCCATCTCCACCCCATCAACTAAAACCAATGGTTCACCACTAGTAATAGAGGTCGCACCACGAATATTGATTTTTGGAGCAGCTCCTGGTTGTCCATTTTCTACTGTTACGTTAAGACCCGCAACAGAACCTTGTAGTGCATGTCCCAAACTGGCAGCAGGACGGTCGGCGATGGTCTCTGACGAAATAGTCTCTACAGCACCTGTTAGATTGGCCTTCTTTTGTGTACCATATCCAACAATAACGACCTCGTCTAAGCCTTTGATATCACTCTTAAGCGCAACATCAATAGTCGTTTTGTCTTTAATTACTACTTCTTTGGAAGCATAACCTACATAAGAAAATACAAGAGTGTTTCCTCGGGATGCTTTCAATTCATAAACGCCATCAAAATTGGTAATAGTACCTCCGTCGCCCTCTTTGACCCGAACAGTAGCTCCAGGAATAGTCTGCCCTGAAGCATCGAATACCTTACCAGTAATCGCAATCTTTTCTTGTGCTATAGATGACAATGAGATCATCATATAAACAGAGAACAAGAGAAACTTTGCAATCCCTTTTGTTAACATTATTTTTTTCATACGGATTTGGATTTAGAGTGTTTTTTAAATTCACAATCTAAAATATGTGTATATATGTTTCTAAATGTTTCAATTTTTCCAATAATTAACAATTCTTTAATAATATCCCACACATATGTTCCAATATATCCATATGTTTAATTTTGTCTTATTTCACACAACACAAACAGACTATTTCATCTATTTTGGAACACACTTCAAAAATAGATTGGTAAAAAAGAATACCAAAAGTCCATTCCCCTTATTCTAAATGGATGAAATGAGACTTAATATTGGAAATAATGGACTAATTCTGACCGAAATAGCAACAGTAATGGTTTATTGATGGAAACTTAATGTTGTTTAAATTTAAATACATTACTCCAAAATCGCATAACCACGATCACGCTTATTAGTACTTGATAAGCATACACCTATTCTGCGACAAACGACGAGATCTGAAATATAAGTACCGATATAGATGTATTACATGACCCATTCATAGAAATAAATCTATTTACTATCTTAGGATCATAGACAAGTTCCTCTCTTGGCTTATTCAAGTTATTCATCATATATATTCTCATTAAGCCACAACATATCCTCTACATTATAGCAGTCATTAATTTATATATGCCATGATTTAGAGACCTAAAGATATCTCCTCAAGGATTGACATTTCGAAAGCGATTTATTACTTTTATTTATCAATGATTCCTAACAGTTAATGCCATTAAAGCTACCCCATCTTAATTGGTGAAATTATATCACACTTCATTATTTATAATTTCTTTCTCATAACCTATAACTTGACCTTGTTGCCTTTATCATCTTTATGACTTTATTTTATGAACAGCCCCATTTATCGATTAAAATTAGCGTCACACTATTTTTATGTTATTAGCAGTAGCTAAACAGGGGTGCTTATATCAATTGATACTCTAACACTGAAGAAGAGATTGAGGATGTTGAAAAGAGCAAATATCTTTAGTGTATCTGAGGATAACTCGGCTATCCTTATAGATGGGGTAATTAACTCGAGGTCACTTGAGGACTTTAAACGACTAGTAGCAAAGCAACCTGATATCAATAAGTTGATATTTATACAGTGTCATGGATCTATATATGACAGTATCAACCTTTTATTAGGAACACTTATACACAAAAACAAGTTCAATACAGAAATCATAGCTAATGGGGATGTTGTATCTGGAGGTGCTGACCGATTTTAAGTGGTATTCACCATTCTATTGGTTCAAATGCCACGATGGGAGTTCATTCGTGGGCAGGAGATGAAGGGGGTTGTCACTAATTTTGAGAAAGGACATAAATATCATCAACCTTACTTCCGTTATTATGAGGAGATAGGAATGAAAAAATAGGATGCGGAAGATTGTTACTATTTTACCATATATGCTGTGCCAGCAAATGGTATACATGGTATGACACCCCAAGAGATCGAACAATCTAAGAACAGAGTAGTATTTTACAATAATTAGACCCAGACAAAAGGATTAATACCATCATATAGGTCTAATGAATTGACTGTTACTATACATATTTAATTACACTAAGGTATCGTTAAACATATGTAATTCTATTAGCTTAATATTTAGGAGCAGGACCTGTTCATAAAATTCAGGCGGCAAATAACTTGTTTATTTTCTCTGGACTATAGACAAGTTCTTCTCTTAATTTATTTAAGTTATCTTCTCCATTTATCTTAATTACCCCACTGTATGTGAGTAGTATAATAGTAGACATCGATTTTTATATTCCATGGTTTAGGGACTTAAAATTGTCTTCTCCAAAATTGACATATCTTATTCGATTCATTACTTCTATTTTCCAATGATTCCTTATAGCTTTTGTCAGCTATATCTCCATTATAATTCGTGATATAATATCGTATTTCATTACGATGTTTGCCTGTAATCAGAGTATAACTTGACCTTGTTACTTTAATCATCTTACAGATGCCACTTTTTGACCATCGAGGCTGTAGCATCTCCGTATTTATTGCATATATTTCATAACCTCTTTGATCTATTCTATCATGAGATTTATCGATTTCTGACAACACCTAATCTGCAACAAGATGTTGTGAAGTATGTACTAAATCTTCTTTCAGATGCTTCTGACTTGCTTTTATTTGAGTCAAATAAAAACGATCGTTTTGTTCAAAGTCAGATAATAATCCTGCAGAGTTATGCATCGCATCTAAACTTATTTTTGCTGCATTTGGCATCTCCTTTATAGATTCCTTGACAACCTCTTTTTTACTCTTTTTTGTTCCATCATAGCAACCTAATAGTTGTTTTTGATTTGACAAGTGAGATAAAGCATAAACAATACTCAACCCTCTAGTATACTTAGCGCTTAAACCAATGCTTCCTCTTAATTCTTTTCCATCTACAGCATACCATTCAGACGAGTCCTGTATACTGGTGTGGATTGAAAAGAAGGGGATGGAATCTAACGAAGACTAGATTCTAGGCAACTGAACTCGACTAATACAACAATCAATATCATTATGTAAACATAATACTTTGATTCTCGTAGTTACGTAACATATTACGGTGAATCTTACTCATGTTGAAATGGTCATAGCTTCTCAAAATAGAGATTACTAGAAGAGTCATTACAAAGGCTAACTCATGCGTCCAGAGTTACTTCTTGTATCATTAAGATTTATCTATAGGTCTTGATAAAATAGTCTA